>CAZEBQ010000022.1:0-27060 GCA_964510295.1 uncultured Anaerolineales bacterium
GATCGGGTGCCGGTGCCCGGTGTGCACGTCCGAGGACCCGCGGAACCGCCGCACGCGCACCAGCGCAGCCGTGCGCCTGCACGAGCAGACGCTGCTCATCGACACGGCGCCCGAACTGCGGCTCCAGGCCGTCGGAAACGGCATCGACCGCATCGACGCCGTTGCCTTCACCCATGCCCACGCCGACCACGTCATGGGGTTCGACGATCTCAGGCGTTTCGCGGAACTGGTCGGCGGGCCGCTGCCCGTCTACGCCTCGCCTTCGACACTCGCCCGCCTGTGCCGCATCTTCGAGTACGCTCTGACCGAAGATGCTCGCATCGGCTTCGGCATCCCCATCGTCGCGTGGCATGCGATCTCGGAGCCCGTGGAACTCGACGGTCACCGTCTGACGCCGGTGCCGCTGGAGCACGGCGTCCATCGCGCCACCGGGTTCCGGATCGACGCCCCCGACGGCGCGTCACTGGCATGGTGCCCGGACTGCTGCGGAATCCCCGCCGAATCGGCCGACCGGCTGCGCGGACTGGACGCGCTCTTCCTGGACGGCCTGCGGCACCGACCCCATCCCACGCACTTCACGGTGGCCGAGGCGGTCGAGGCGATCCGCGACCTGGCCCCGCGCAAGGCCTGGCTCATTCACATGACCCACGACCTCGACCACGCCGAGACCGAGGCGTCGCTTCCAGAGGTCGACGACGTGCCCGGCGGCATCCGGTTGGCCTGCGACGGGCTGGTGGTCGATGTGGGCGGGTAGCCCCGCGAGAAAACGCGCCGCGCAAGCGCGGCGGCTAACAGGTTACCCGCCGATGGAGATCAGGTGCGACTCCGTTCTCAGGTACATGCGGCCGCCGGCGACGGCAGGGGTGGCCTGGCTCTTCTCGCCCAACGGGTTGACGGCCAGCAACTCGTATTGGTCGGCGGCCCGGATCACGACGAGGTTGCCGTCCATCGTGATACAGTACAGGCGGCCGTCAACCCACACCGGAGATCCCGCGAACCGCCCGCCGGGCTTGGCCTGCCAACGCTGCTCGCCCGTGGCGCTGCGCACGCAGTAAACGCGCCCGTCGTCGCGGAAGATGAACAGCAACCCGTCCTTTGCCAACGGGGTGGGACAATAGGAGTACGGGCCCTTGTCGCGGGCCACGGTCGGCCGGCCGGAAGCCATCGGCGGCGGCTGGACCGCGACGTAGTTCCGCCCCGAACTGCCGATCAGCAGCCCGTCGGCGAGAATCGGAGAGGCCACCACACGCCACTCGAAGGCCGATTTCAACTCCCACACCACCTTGCCCGTCTGCGGATCGACGGCCGTCATGCCGTGGGCCAGGCTCGTGAAGATGAGTTGCGGCGGGCGGCCGTTCGGCCCAAACAGGCAAGGCGTCGAGTAGCCTGTCTTGATGCTCGTCTGCCGCTCCAGTTCCCAGCGGGTCTTGCCCGTTTTGCGGTCCACCGCGACCCAACTGCTTGGGTACGGACTCTTATGCTCTTGCTCGCGCGTGAACACCACCAGGTCGTCCACGACGATCGGCGACATGGCCGCACCGTGCGGGCAGTGCACGCCCGCGAACGTGCTCTGCCAGACATCCGCGCCCTCGTGGTCAAGCGCCACCAACCGCGTGTGCTTCGGCGTCGTCCAGAGCACATAGACGTGGTCGGCGTCCACGGCGGGCGTGGCGGCGGCGTAACTGCTGCGCCCGTGCAGCGAGTATTGCACCGGCGGGCAGTCCTTGCTCCAGAGGATCTTACCGTCAGAAACGCGCAAGGCCGCGAGCATGCGCCGGCCCGACTCCCGGTGGCCGCAGGTCACAAACACCTTCTCGCCCCAGACGACGGGCGAAGAATGGCCGCCGCCCGGCAACGCGACCTTCCAGTTGTAGTCCTTCTCCGTCCACGTGACCGGAATGCTGGTGGCCTGGCTGACGCCTTGGCCGTTCGGCCCTCGAAAGCGCGGCCAGTTCGGCTCGTCGGCGAGCGCGGGCAATTCCAAAACGAGTGCTGCCAGGACGACCAGCGAGACGAAGCCGCCAACCGTTTTCAAACGCTTCCCCTTTGCCAAACGCGGCGCACAGCGCCACCGCCTGGATTCCCATTTCCTTCAACCGGATGGACGGGGTGACGGTTACTCCGCCTTCGCGGCCGCCTTGACGAGCATGGGCCGGTCCTTGGCGTCGGTCAGGCGGAAATAGAAGTTCCAGCCGAGCACCACGTCCACGCACTTGACGACCACGCGGTTGTAACCCTGCTTCAGCGAGATGCCGCCCACGCAGTCCTGGTCGGCCTCGGCCGCGCGGCGTTCGGTCTGGTACGCGTGGACCAGTTTGCCGTTGATCCAGATCTTGAGGTAGTCGTCGCTGCCGACGTAGAGTTTCGCGTTCTTGACGTCGGTCGGGCACTTGAGCCATGCGACCGCATAGGCGGCAACATGGTCGGCCGCGTTGTAGAAGGCGTCGAGGTCAACGCGACCGTCGTCCTCGAGGCTCGTGAACGCCTTGGCCTGCCACGCAGCGCCCTCGGGCGGCGTCTGACTTCCGTCGAGGCCGCCTTCGTTCTTGACGAACTTGTGGTCGGCCGAGGGCTGCTGCTGGTCCCCGCCGAAGTCCGACTCCTTGAACGGGATCGGGCCGAGCACCAGCCAGTTCATCACGAAGTGCTTCCCCGTGACGGCCGCACCGGCCGCTTCGGCCGGGAGAACGAGGTCGCTGACGGCTTGGGTCGGCGGTTTCGCCGGCCGGGCCGCCGTCCGTTCACAGCCGGCCGCGACCAGTCCTGCAACGACCACCGCTCCACACAGTAACGCTGTCTTTCGCATCGCTGCCGCCTCCTACCTGGACCGTCCATTCGATTCGGACGCCATCGTACCGGCATTCTTGCCGAGAGTTGTTCCAGACCGTGCCAGTCGAGTTCCGGCAACGTGTAGGCGTTGAACGAGACGGCCGGGCGCCGGCCGCGGCACCAGCGGCGGAGGTCGCAGTCCGAACCGTACCGCGCGATCTCCTCGGCGGCCTGCCAAGGCACCATTCGCCGAAGTCAGCCGAACACGCAGAAAGCCCTGCTTCGCCCCGATGAGACTTCGCCGTAACAACCTTCCTTGGCCGGCCGGCGCCCAAGCAAAACTGGTGGGCGTTACAGGACTCGAACCTGTGACCTCCTCCTTGTAAGAGAGGCGCTCTAGCCGGCTGAGCTAAACGCCCACCTGGGCCAGCACGCAAAGTATAGCCCTCTGCCACCATGGATGCAAGGCCGCGGGTCGCCGGGCAAATCCGGACGCAAGATAGCGTTGACTTGCGCTCGAAAGACCGCTACAGTGTGGGCTCTTGGACACGGACCGCGAATCAGGCACGGGTGGAGACATGGGGGACCCAGGGTGGGCTTCGACGAGGAATCCGTCCGACGGCTGATCCTGCGCCTGCCCATGGTCTTGTTTGCCCTGACCATCCACGAGTTCATGCACGCCTGGGTGGCGCTGAAATGCGGCGACGATACGGCGTTGCGCGCCGGCCGCATCACGCTGAACCCGCTGGCCCATCTCGATCCCCTCGGGACGATCTGCCTGATCTTCGGCCCCATCGGTTGGGCCAAACCCGTGCCGGTGAACCGGGCGAACTTCAACTACGAGACGGCCCGGCGCGACGACATGCTTGTGAGCGGTGCAGGGATTGCGGCCAATTTCACGCTGGGTGTGGCGTGCGCGCTGGTGCTGCGATTCTTCGGCTCGCACCTCAGCGCGATGACGGAGGTGGGGCCGACGATTGTGGGCATGGTCTTTGCCGGGGCGCTGGTGAACTTCGCGCTGGCGGTGTTCAACCTGCTTCCGATTCCGCCGCTCGACGGGTCGCACATCCTGCGAGACCTGCTGCCGCTGAACGCCGCCATCCGGTTCGACGAGTTCAGGCGGCACGGCATCTTCATCCTGCTGCTGTTCGTTATAGTGGACCGATTCGTCGTTGCCGAGATCCTGGGCACCAGCCTGCTGGGTTATCCGATCTACTGGCTGACGGAGGTTTTCTCCGGCATCGACCTGATTTAGGAAGGAGAAGCACACGCGATGGACGACGCAACCGGCGGCCGTAAGCGCATCCTGAGCGGCATGCGCCCCACGGGGCGGCTCCACCTGGGGAACCTGGTCGGGGCGCTGGCGAACTGGCGGGCGCTGCAGGACGATTACGACTGCTTCTTCATGATTGCCGACTACCACGCCCTGATGAGCGAGTACGAGAGCCCGGGCGCCATCGCCGCCAACGCGCGGGAGGTGCTCATCGACTTCGTCTCGTGCGGCCTCGACCCGGCCCGAAGCGTCCTCTTCCGCCAGAGCGACGTGCTCCAGCACGCGGAACTGCACCTCGTGCTCTCGTGCTACACGCCCATCGGGTGGCTGGAACGGTGCCCCACGTACAAGGAGCAGATCAAAGAGTTGAAGAACCGGGATATTCACAACTATGCCTTTCTTGGCTACCCGGTGCTTCAGGCGGCCGACATCGTCCTGTACAAGGCCAACCTCGTGCCCGTGGGCGAGGACCAGTTGCCCCACCTGGAACTGACGCGTGAGGTCGTCCGGCGCTTTAACTCGCTGACCGGCGCCCACGCGCTCATCGAACCGCAGGCCAAACTCACGAGCAGCCCGCGGCTGCTCGGCACCGACCGCCGCAAAATGTCCAAGAGTTACCGCAACCAGATCGACATCGCCGCCGACGCCGAGACCATCCGCAAGAAGGTCGGCTCGATGATCACCGACCCGAAACGGATCAGGCGCGACGACGTCGGGCACCCCGACGTGTGCAACGTCTGCGACTACTACAAGACGTTCGCGGCGGACGAAGCCGATGAGGTGGCGGAGAAATGCCGCACCGCCGCCTGGGGCTGCACCGACTGCAAGGCCCGCCTCGCCGACCTCCTCATCGAGCACCTCCGCGAGCCGCGCGACCGGCGCGCTGAACTCGAAGCCGATCCCGACCGCCTCCAGGCGATCCTCGCAGACGGCGCCGAACGGGCCGGGGCCGTCGCCCGAGAGACCCTGCGAGAGGTCAAGGCCCTCACGGGCCTGGGCGGATGGTAACCTTTCTGGAGTGCGCGGCCGCAGGGCCGGGGCCGCGCCGGGCGACGACGCTCCGATGACCTACAACGTCGAACTCGACATCTACAACGGGCCGATGGACCTGCTGCTGTACCTGATCAAGCGCGAGGAGGTCGAGATTGCGGACCTGCCGGTGGCCCGCATCGCCGACCAGTACATCGCGTACCTCGACGTGCTGAAGGCCCTCGACATCGAGTTGGCCGGCGAATTCGTGGTCATGGCCGCCACGTTGCTCGAACTCAAGAGCCGCGCCCTGCTGCCGCGACCGCCCGAACTCGAGGACGAGGAGGAAGGCGAGGCCGAGGACCCGCGCGAAACGCTCATCCGGCAACTCATCGACTACCGCCGGTTCAAGGAAGCCGCCGGCCTTCTCGGCGACCGCGGCCGGGAGATGGCTCGGCGGTTCCCCCGGCAGTTCGACTCGCACCTCTTGAGGGAGATCGAGGCCCAGGCCGAAGACCGCCCGCCCGAAGACCTGCTTCAGGGCGCAGAGGTGTGGGACCTCATCAGCACCTTCGGCAACGTCATCCGCACGCTGGGGTACTCGCGGCCGCGAGAGGTCGTCTACAACGACACGCCGGTGGAGGAGGCGGCCAAGGAACTCGTCGAGCGGCTCGAGACCGAGCAATCGCTGGTCTTCGCCGACCTCTTTGCCGGCGGCCGCTCCATCAACTACTGCATCGCCATGTTCCTGGCCGTTCTGGAACTGGTGCGCCAGCGGCGAATCGGCGCCGAGCAGGGCACCGACTTCATGGACCTCCGCGTCTACCTCCGCGACCCCGCCGCCGAGGAACCCCTCAAGAAGCGGCGACCGAAGGGCACCGCCGCCTCGCGCGACGCCCTCAAGCGGAAGCACCCCCGACGGCCGTCCGCCCGGCAGGTCGGCAACGTCCGCCGCATGATGGAAGACGTCGAGTTCGAGAAGACCGAGTTCGACGACGCCATCGACGCCATCAGCGTCCCCGACGTCGAGCCCTTCCACCCCATCTACTCCGACGCCGAACTCATGGGCCGACACGACGACGATGACCACCAATCCGCCGAAACCGACAACCGCGACGCGGTTGAGGTCGAGGACGGCCATGCGACCGAACCGGAAACGCCCGAGACCCACCAGGACCCACAGCAGCGCGAAGATGATGCGTAATCGGGCGGTGGGTCTCCGATACAATGGAATCGTCAGAGGCACGGTAGTCAGGGGTTCACGATGAAGTTGAAGTTCCCGGTCATCGACGCCGACACGCCGGAGCGGGTCGACCTGACCGCCAACGCGCGGCTGGTTCTGGAGCGTCGTTACCTGAAGAAGGATGATCGCGGCGAGCCAATCGAGTCGCCGGAAGACATGTTTCGCCGCGTCGCATCGAACGTGGCCCAGGCCGAGATGACGTGGGGCAACCCGCGTCTGGTCCGCCTGGCGGAGGAGGAGTTCTACGGGATGATGGCGCGGCTGGAGTTCCTTCCGAACTCGCCGACGCTGATGAACGCCGGCCGCCGTCTTCAGCAACTTGCCGCCTGCTTCGTCCTGCCCGTGCCGGACGACATCGAGAAGATCTTCGACGCTATCAAGTACGCCGCCATCATCCACAAGTCGGGCGGGGGCACGGGCTTTTCGTTCAGCCGCATCCGACCCGCCAACGACCTGGTCGAGTCGAGCCGCGGCCAGGCCTCCGGCCCCATCTCCTTCATGAAGGTCTTCAACTACGCCACCGGCGCCATCAACCAGGGCGGGTTCCGACGCGGGGCCAACATGGGCGTACTCCGCTGCGACCACCCCGATGTCCAGACCTTCGTCTGCGCCAAACGCGAAGAAGGCACCCTCGAGAACTTCAACATCTCCGTCGCCTGCACCCGCGCCTTCATGGACGCCGTACGCAACGGCAGGCGGTTCGACCTGGTGAACCCTCACGGCGGCCGCATCGTCATGCGCCAGTCCGCCCGCGAACTCTGGGAACTCATGGCCGAGCAGGCCCACGCGGTCGGCGACCCCGGAGCCGTCTTCCTCGACCGCATCAACGCCGACAACCCCACACCGCGCATCGGACGCATCGAATGCACGAACCCGTGCGGCGAGCAGCCGCTGCTGCCCTACGAGGCGTGCAACCTGGGTTCGGTCAACCTCGCGAAGGTCGTTGACAAAGACCGCATCGATTGGGACCACCTCGGTGCCATCGTCCGCCAGGCCGTCCGGTTCCTCGACGACTGCATCCAGATGAGCCGGTACCCCCTGCCCCCGATCCACGACATGGTCATGGGCAACCGCAAGATCGGCCTTGGCGTGATGGGTTTTGCGGACCTGCTCCTGCGGCTGGGGGCGCCCTACAATTCGGCCAAGGCCCTTGAGACGGCCCACGACGTCATGAACTTCGTCCGCAACGAGGCCGACCGCGCGAGCGCCTCTCTGGCCGAGGACCGCGGCCCGTTTCCGAACATCCGCGGCTCGATCTACGACCGGTCCGAATCGCCCGCCTACCGAAACGCCTGCCGCACCACGGTCGCCCCGACGGGCACACTCTCGATCATCGCCGGGTGCTCGTCCGGCATCGAGCCGATCTTCGCCCTGGCGATGGAACGGCACGTGCTGGACGGCGCGCGGCTGTTTGAGGTACACCCCATCTTCGAGGAGGTGGCCCGGCAACGCGGCTTCTGGTCACGGACCCTCGTCGACCGCGTGGCGGCAGCCCCGTCGCTCACGAAAGTCAAGGGCATCCCGAAAGATGTGGCGAAACGGTTCGTCACGGCCCACGAGATCGAACCGAAATGGCACGTTGAGGTGCAGGCGGCGTTCCAGAAACACGTCGACAACGCCGTCTCGAAGACCGTGAACCTGCCCCACGAGGCAACCGTCGAAGACGTGGCCGACGTCTACTGGATGGCCTACGAGATGGGCTGCAAAGGCATCACTGTCTACCGCGACCGCAGCCGCACCGAACAGGTCCTCGTCCGCCTTGCCGTGCCCGGGGAGGAACTCGAGCCCACACCGCTTTCCTGCAACCGGCCGGAGTTATGCGGGGGGATTTAGTCCTACAGCGCCACGTAGCCCTCTCGCGCGGCCGCCAGAGGGCTGATCCAGTCGCTGATCTTCAGCGACGTGCTCTGGTTCATCAGAATATCTCCGGTGCCCAGGATGACGTCGTAGCGCGGGTCGTTCGGGTCGAGGCCGGCGGGGTCGTCGATGACGAAGTCCATCTGCCGGCTGGCCGGCTGGCCCGGGTTGATGTCGCCGAAGTCCCACGAGGGCACGAAGTACCCGCCCGCCGGGACGTATCCCTCCGGGTTATCGGGCGTCCAGCAGTACCACGCCACGGCGTCGTGGTTGACGGCCACGACGTGCGGAGTCTGGTCGATGTATTGGGCGCCGTCGGGTGGCAGCCGGTTCGGCGCGATGGCGAACGAGGCCGCCAGTATGGTCTCCAGCAGCGGGCCTTGATACTGATCCTCCAGCGAAAGCGACATCAGGCCCTCGAGGTGGCTGTTCATGCCCATGGCCCAGGGAGACAGGGCGGGGGTATCGTTCGTGATCGTGGCCAGGACGCCGAAGGCCGTGATGTTGCCGCTGGCCGGGTCCGTCGTCACGCCGTTGACGGTTCCGGTGATGGCGGTGGAACCGGCGAAGCCCCCACCCGCGGCCGGGTCCGGCACGTTGTCGTAGAACTCGTGCGTGCGGGCCGCTTCGGACCCCGTCGCCACGTCCTCGAACCACTGGCCCTGTTCGGCGTGCGGGTCGTGCGTGGGCCCGGTCCAACTCGGGGAGAAGATGATCGGAGGCTTGGTCACGGGCAGCGAGGGCGCTGCCCGGACGGCCGGCGCGACGAGCGCTACAACGGCCGTCACACACAGACGACGATTGCACAACGCAGCATGGTCAGTTCCTCCTGCCCCTGGTTTGCATCCGTCCTCGTTTCCGCGGTCCGAACAAGGCGCCCCCTGCGCCGAACATCAGCAGCGCAAGTGTGGCGGGTTCGGGGAGCATGTACGTTGACTGGGCGTAGTCGAGCGTTTCGGTGTACGTGAAGTCGCAGCCGTCGGCCATCAGGTTGAAGTGGGTCGTGCCTTCCGGCACGAGCATCGCGTACACGCCATGAGCGGGCAGTTCCTGAAGGATCCCGTAACCGCCCCCGCCGAACAGCGGGTCACGGGCCCAGCCGCCCGCCAGCATGTCCAGCAGATAGCCCTGGAGGCCAACCCCAAGCCTTCCGCCGACCAGGGCCTGGTCCCAGATGTTGACCGCGAGCAGCATGTCGAACCCGTCCCAAGGTTGCCCGAACCCCGCCGGCCCGTCATCCATCAGGATGAGCGCCGCTTTCGCGTCGGCCGGCGCGCCGGCGAGCAGCGGGGCGAGGTCGGCATGGTCCTTCGTGAGGGTTGTCAGGCCAAAGACCTCCGCGCCCTCGACCAGGTCGGGAACGTAGGGCGTGTCTGTCGCAAAGCCGAAGACGTAGGGGTTCATCTTGCGCGTACCGAGGTTGTGGCCGGCGCCGTCGGTCAGGCTGATAGTCGTGCCGACGCTGAGACTGACGGCGGGCACGGCCGTGATGTTGAATCCGCGAACGAGTTTGCCGTGCTGGCCGGCTTGAGCGCCCCAGCCGCCGTTGACGCCGACTGTGGCCGAGCCGCCCGCGACGGACGCGACGATCTTGACCGTCCCGCCGGCGCCGCCCGCGCCCAGGCCGCCCAAGCCGCCGATGTTGCCCGCCGCACCGTGGCCGCCGTTGCCGCCGGCGCCGCCGCCCGCGCCGCCGCCGCCACCGCCGCCCGTTCCGCCGGTGAGCACATTCGTAGCGCCGGCGTGGCCGCCCGTGCCGAGACGGCCCATCCCTCGCCCAATGGGATCGGTCAAGTCCCCGCCTGCGCCAGGGGCGCCGCCCGCGCCGCCAAAGGCCGCCGCTTCTCCCGCCGCGCCGCCAGCGCCGTTCTGTCCGCCGGCGCCCGGGCCGCCGGGGGTCACATGTTGCTCGTCGACCGGCTCCGGCTCCGGCGCGCTTGCGCCGCGGACACTCAGTTCCGTTGCCTGGAAGAGCACGGTTCCCAGGATGCGAATCTCGACGGCACCGCCACCTGCGCCACCGGGCAGGCCGCCGATGCCACTGGTTCCGGTTCCGCCGCTGCCGCCCGTGCCGCCGTTGCCGCCCTGGCCGCCGTTGCCGCCGCGTCCTCCGGTTCCGCCTCCTCCGAAGCCGGCGCCGGCGCCGCTGCCGCCACCGGCTCCGCCTCCACCGCCTTGGCCACCGCCGCCGCCTCCCGCCCCGCCGCCTTGTCCGCCGCCTCCGCCGGCGCCGCCGCCCCCACCCCCGCCCCCGCCGGTCAGCGCGGTCGTGCCCGAGTCGCCGGCACCACCGAAGCCGCCATTGCCGTGGGAGCCGACGCCACCGCCTCTGCCGGCGGCGCCGGAGCGGCCAGGCCCACCTCCGCTGGCCGACCAGCCGCCGGCGCCGCCACCGCCGAACAGGACGCCGCCTGTTCCGCGCACCCCGCCGGCGCCCTCCTGATATCCGCCCTGTCCTCCCTGGCCCCGGCTGCCGCCCGCGCCGCCCGTGCCACCGTTGCCGGCCGAGCCACCGCTGTTCGTGGCGCCAAAACCATCGTGTCCGGGCATTCCGGCCCCACCGGTGCGGCCGTCGGCCCCTTCATGACCGGCGGCACCCGGTTTTCCGGATCTGCCGAAGTCTCCGTACCATCCATCGTTGCCGGGGACATTGACGTTCACGCCTCCCCCCCCGCCACCACCGAACCCACCCCGACCAAGCGTGTCATACGGCGAGTAGACTCCCCCTGCGCCGCCGGCGCCCATGCCTGTACCACCGGCGCCGCCGGACCCGCCGGACCCGCCAAGGCCACCGCCGGCGCGGTGCTGCCGGCCGGACGCCGAGAAGTTGAACGTGCCGGCGAGTATCGCGTTGTTGCCGACGAGAAACCGGACGGGGCGCTGGGGCGCGGCCGTGCCCTTGAGGACAGCGGTGACAAGGTCGGCATCCTCGACCACGAAGTCGCCGTAGACGAGGTACTCGCGGGCTCCGTCGGCGGCGATGGCGCCGGCCGTGATCTGGACGCCGTTCCACATGACGCTCGGCGCGTAGGCCCCGCCGGTCGAGAGGGTCCCCGCGTCGGGATCGCAGGTCAGGATCATGCCCCCGCCGGCCGGCGCGGCACAGAGGACAAGCAGACTGAAGGCGCAGAGAAGGGTGGTGGTGTGGTTCATCGCCTATCTCCGTTTCTCACAAGGTCCCGATTCCGGGGCCCAAGTTCTCGGAACCGTTATTCCGACCGCTTTGCCGAATCACCGGCGTTTGCGGCCGACGAGCAGTCCCACCCCGCCAAGGGCCAGCAGCGCAAGTGTGGCGGGTTCGGGCAGCATGTATAGCGCATCGTCGTAAACGAGGGACTCGGCATATGTGAACTCGCAGTCGGTCGCGAGCATGGAGAACTCGGTCGAGCCTTCCGGGACGAGCATGGCGTAGACGGCCGCGGCATCGAGGGCGCTGAGGTACTCATAGCCCGCGCCGCCGAACTCGGGCTGCCGCGCATAGCCGCCCGCCGCCAGACTGATGAGCAGCCCCTCTGCGCCGACCCCGAGTGCGGGGAACCCCAGCGGCGCGTCCGAGAGGTTCGCGTAGAGGAGCAGGTCGAAGCCGTCCCAGGTCTGCGCGAGCGCGGCGGGCCCCTCGTCCATGAGGCAGAGCGCCGCCGCCGCCCCCGCCGGGGCGTCGGCAAAGAGAGGGGCCAGGTCGGGGTCGTCCGCCGCCAGAGCGGTCACGCCGAACAGGTCGGCGCCGCCCACGAGGTTCGGCAGATAGGGCGTCTGGGTAACCCAGCCGGCCACGTACGGGTTCAGGCCTCGGATACCGAGGTTCCGCCCCTCGCCGTCGGCCATCTCGACCAGGGCGGTGCCCCAGACGTCGCCAGCGAAGGCCGGGGCGGTGTTGTGGCCAAGGACGAGGCGACCGCCTGGGCCGTCGTGGCCGCTTGAGCCGCCGCCTCGCGTATCGATGAAGGCGGTGCCGGACTCGGTGAGGGCCGAAGCGAGGATCTTGATGGTGCCGCCGGCGCCGCCGCCGCCGTGCCCGCCGGCGCCGCCGGTGCCGCCCGCTCCCCCGTCGCCGCCCCTGCCGCCGCCGCCGCCCCCACCGCCACCGCTGCCGCCGCCGCCCGTGCCGCCGTAGGAACTGCTATTTCGGCCGTTGCCGCCGTCCTCGCCGAGTTCGCCGGGCGTCTCGGGGCTTCCGCCGCTGCCGCCGGCTCCACCGGAGGCGGGGGGCTGGACTCGGCTGTCGGCCGCCCCGTTTGCACCCTTGTTGCCCGCGGCGCCGGTACCACCGGTCTTCCCGCCCTCCGGGTTGGCGCTGCCGCCGTACAGCCCGCTGCTGCCGAGGCTGCCCCGGGCCGTGAGCGAGGTCCACCCGAGGTCCGCACAACCGAGGACACGGATCTCCAGGGCGCCGCCGCCGGCGCCGCCGGGTCCGCCATCGCCGCCTCGGCCACCGGCGCCGCCCCTGCCACCGCGTCCGCCGGTGCCGCCCCGACCACCAGTGCCGCCATTGCCGCCGCGATCGCCGCCGGCCAAGAGGACCCCGCCGCCTCCGCCGCCACCGCCGCCGCTTCCGCCTCCGCCACCGCCCTGGGCGCCGCCTCCGCCGCCGCCGGAGCCTCCGCCGCCGCCGCCGGCGCCGCCGGCCCCGCCCCCGCCGCCGACCAGATCGAGGCCCACGCCGGCGTTGATCCCGCCGGCGCCGCTGGAGCCGGCCGAGCCTTTCGAGCCGCCCCCCCCGCCGGAGCCATTTTGCCCCATCATGGCGGTGGCGAAGCCGTCCGTGCCGCCATCGCCGCCTTTGCCTTTGCCGCCGCCATCGCCGCCGTCTCCACTCCGGCCGCCGAAGCCTTTGCCCGCCCCGCCCTCACCCGGAACGCCTGGGCCGCCTCCTCCGCCGCCGGACAGCGGTGCCCCCCCGGACCCCGGCGCGCCGAAGGCATCGGCCCCGCTTTGTCCGGCGGTGCCGCCGGCACCGGCTCGGCCGAAACCGCCATCGCTACCGACGGCTCCGACGCCTCCGCTGTTGCCATCCGAGCCTGCGCCCCCGGACTTGTTACCGCTCCCTCCCCCGGAGCCGCCCACGCCCGGCGAGGAACTGCCGAAGCCCCCGCTGCCTCCGCCGCCGTAGTTGTCGTAGACGGTTCCTCCCGCCCCGCCCGTACCGGGGTCGCCGCCGCGCCCGCCGCCGGCGCGGTGCTGCCGGCCGGACGCCGAGAAGTCGAACGTGCCGTCAAGGTGGGCGTTGTTGCCGACGATGAACCGGACGGGCCGCTGCGCGGCCGTGGTGCCTTTGAGGACGGCGGTGACGGTGTCGTCGGCACCCACGGTCAGGTCGCCGTACACGAGGTACTCGCGGGCGCCGTCGGCGGCGATGGCGCCGGCCGTGATCTGGACGCCGTTCCACATGACGCTCGGCGCGTAGGCCCCGCCGGTCGAGAGGGTCCCCGCGTCGGGATCGCAGGTCAGGATCATGCCCCCGCCGGCCGGCGCGGCACAGAGGACAAGCAGACTGAAGGCGCAGAGAAGGGTGGTGGTGTGGTTCATCGTCTATCTCCGCTACGTGGTGACGGCCCCGCAGGGCGTCATCTCACCGGTTGGCCCTTGCCGCCCCACCGGCGGCGCAGCAAAAAAGGCCGCGCCCGCCTGCGGCAAGCACAGCCCCCGCAATTCAGCACACAACCCCCGCAACTCCAGCAGAAAGTGTACACTACGAAGTCCGCGATGTCAAACGGAAAGTCAGCCGTCAGGGTGCCCGGGCGTGGCAACGATCTGTGGCATGGGACGATTTGCTGCGGCTTGACCGTAGCGCCGGGGTTTATCCCCGGCGTTATCCCCGGCGCATCCTGGCGGGCGCCGCCGCCAACGGCCGCCGGGCATAAAGCCCGGCGCTACAACCGCCTGCGCTCGCCAGAAAAACTTGCCACACCCGGGTGCCCTTTCCCGACCGCTGCCCTTTACAAAGACCTGTTTCAGCAGACCGATGTTGTCCGCACGAAGCGGAACGCCCGAACCGCGTTTCATCTCGTACGGATTGAAGTCCGACGGCTTGAAGGCCTTGGACTTCTTCGGATGGCGGTGGATGTTCGCCAGGAGCGCCAGGACCGCGCTCGTGTGGTTCCACGCCTCGCGGCTGCGGGCCTCGGCCATCCACACGAGTTCGCTCAGCGTGCGGCCGGCTTCTTGGGGGTCTTCTTCGGCTTCTTCTTGCGGACGCCGCGGCCGAACTTGCCGCCGTTGGCTTGGACGCCGGCTTCGGCAAGGGCGGCCAGGCGTGTCACCACGTCGGGGTTGGCGGCCGCAACGTTTATCTTCTCCCCGATGTCGGCCTTCAGGTCATAGAGGTCGTGCGGCTTGGCGGGTAGGCCGTCGGCGCCCTTGGCGTAGAGGATGGCCTTCCACTTGCCGGATCGAACGGCTTCGAGCGTTGTGCCGCGGTAGTAGAAGAACGCTTCGTGCGGGGTCTTGGCGCCGGGGTTGGTCATCAGCGTCGAGATGTCTTTGCCGTTGAGTTTGTAGCCGGCCGGCAGGTCGGCTCCCGCCAGGCGCGCCAAGGTCGGCAGCAAGTCCATCGTGAGGGCTGTTTCGGCGCAGACGGCGGCGGGGGGAATCGTGCCGGGCCAGCGCATGATGCAGGGTTCGCGGAACCCGCCCTCGTAGGTCGAGAACTTGCCGTCGCGAAGCGGCAGCGAGCAGCCGCCCTTGTCCTTCTTCGAGAGCCACGGCCCGTTGTCGGAGGTGTAGATAACCAGGGTTTGGGAATCGAGGCCGAGGTCTTTGAGGGTCTTCAGAATCTCGCCCGTGCTCCAGTCGATCTCCTCGATGACGTCGCCGTACAGGCCGCCTGCCGATTTGCCCTTGAACGCCTCGCTCACGGCCAGCGGCACGTGCGGCATGGTGTGCGGAACGTAAAGGAAGAACGGCTTGTCCCTGTTCGCCTTGAGAAAAGCGACGGCCTCTCGGGTGTAGCGTTGGGTGAGCGTCGCCTGGTTCGCGGGTTCCTCAACCGTTTCGGTGTTGCGCATCAGGGGGGTCGGCCGCATGTCGTTCGAGTACGGAATGCCGTAGTAGGAGTCGAAGCCGTGAAAGGTCGGCAGATGCGGCGGTTTGTGCCCAAGATGCCATTTGCCGATGCATGCCGTCGCGTAGCCGCGGGTTTTGAGCACGTCGGCGATGGTCTTCATGCCCGGTTTCAGGCCGGTGCTGTCGCGCGGGAAGAGGACCCTCGTCACGCCGGTGCGGATGGGATAGCAGCCCGTCAGCAGCGCCGCCCGCGACGGCGAACAGACGGGCGCCGCCACGTAGAAATCGGTGAACTTCATGCCCTCGGCGGCCATCCGGTCGAGGTTGGGCGTTTTGATCTTCGGTGCGCCAAAGCAGCCGATGTCCTGGTACCCCTGATCGTCGGTGAAGATGACGACGAAGTTCGGCCGCTCACCTGCCGCTTTGGCCAAGGCCCACGCCGGCAGACCTGCCGCCGCAACGCCTCCGGCCACCGCCTTAAGGAAGTCCCGCCGTTTGACTGACACCCGATCCGCCGGCATAGTCGCACCTCCCGTCAAAGGATTGGCTCAAGAAAAGACCCCCTCGCGCAGGAGGGGGTCGGTCAGGCCTCAGTCAGCACGCGCAGCGGTCAGTCGTGATACCATTGCGACAGGTGGGTCGGCCGCTCCGACAGCAGGACCGCCGCATCCATGTCTTCCTGGAAACCCAGGAGGTCGGCATCGGCGACGCGACGGTACGTCATCTGACGATACCGGCCGTGCGCTGTCTGCTGGCACCCCGCCGCCACCATCGAAACCATCAACAGTCCCGCCAGAATCAGGCAAAGACGCTTCATGGGTCAACTCTCCTCCCGACACCCCAGGGCGCACCATTCGCCCCACCACCACGCATCGTAGCGCGTGACGGCGGACCTGTCAACAAGAAAAACACGGCGGATGCCCCGCTCACTCGCTGTCTTCGATAACGATGATCTCGTGGATGTCGAGACGCGGGAGGGTCAGTTGCACGGCCCCGTCGGCAAATCGGAACGGAAGGTGTCTTGTCCCCGGCTGAAGAATGACCCGCTCGGGCCGTTTGTCGGTCCGGATGCTCACGTTGAGCGGGCCGATGAGCGGCACGCGATCGAAGACGGCCACGTTCGGGTCGGCGTGCGGCCCGGCCGTGTTCACCAGGTTGACCACCAGTTGGCTGCCGAGACGGTTGACGCTCACGTCCACCGTGTCCGACCCCTCGACGCGAACGATCGGCAACGGGAACAGTTCCCGCACCAGGGCCGCCAGGAAGTCGCGGGCCACGCTGGTGGAGGCATGGTTGAATCGCTCGCCGAGGTTCAGATACGTGGCGGCGATCTTCCCCTCGCCGTATTCGGCAATGGAGGCCGCCGGACGCGACCGGCCGCTCGTCTCGTTCTCGGCAAACAGGCGGCCGACCGTCTGGGTGCCGTCGGTGAGCGAGACGCGCCGCGAGACCGTCTTCATGGCGGCCAGGTTCCCGCCGTATTCCAGCCACTGGTCTCTTGTCTCAGCCCGCTTTCTGAAGGCAGCGCCCAGCGGCTTGGCGAACATGGCGGCCGCGCCCGGGCCAATCAGCAGCAGGTTCCCGCCGCGCTCCACGTACCCCAGCAGTTCCTCCTTGAACGCCTTCTCCAGGTACTCCCACTCCGGCACGATGATGATGGGGTAGGTGTCGATGCGGCCGCTGAGGTGGTGTTCCATCGTGATCTCGACCGAGTAGTGGAGGCTGAGCAAAGACCGGAGGATGCCTTTCATGGCGTCGAGTTGCCCGCTCCACGGCCTCAGCAGGTCCGGCCCCATCCGGTAGTAGGCCGCGCCGCCGTACAGCAGGGCGACCTGCGGTACCGGTTCGCTGCGGTGACAGAAGGGCTGGCGCTCGCGGCAGAACCGGGCGACCTCGGCCATGGTGTCCATCTGCCAGTCGTAAATCGACCCGTCGCGTTTCTGCCTGAAATACACCTGGAACCCGCCGCCGAGGGCCACGACGACCGCCGCCTCCTGCTGCAGTTGGGCCACGGACTTCGTCGAGGGGCACGTCTGCCCGGACTTCCAGCGGAAACTCCAGGCCATCAGATCCCACGGCGTCCCCTGGCCGGCCAGACACCGGGCCTCCAGACGGGCCGAGTTCACGCTGTCGTTCGGCGAGAAGTCGCCGGAGAGAAAATCCACGTCCGCCGACACCGGCTCCGGCATGAACGACGAGAACGCCCAGTTGCTCGCCACCTGGAAACCCCGCCGGTGCGCGTGCATCTCGTCCACGTAATGGCGGAGGTACTTGCGGAAGCCCTCGCGGCAGAACTCGGCGAAGGCAAACCACCGCTTGTCGGTTGGCTTGCGCGGAACGGCCCGGGTGTGCGCCGCGCGGTGGAACGCTTCGAGGACCTGCCGGCCGTAGTCCGGCTCCAACGCCCAGCACTCGCCGTCGACCCACGCGCCGTCCACGCGGTACTTGTCGGCCAGTTCCTTGAGTTGCGGGAGCAGGAGTTCGTCCACGTACGGGCCGAAGACGGAGGTGTTGGCCTTGTCGCGCCGGCGGTTCGGCCCGACGCGGGCCCAACCGCGATGACGCCTCACGGCCTCATGGTCCTCGACGCCGGAGTAGTGCACGTACAGGGCCACGCCTCGCGCCGCCGTCACGTCTCGCCAAATCCTCAAGGGGTCTCTCACGAAGCCCGGCGCCGGGTGGCCAACCTTCGTCGGGTACGACGAGAGGCCGGGGTGTCCCTTGCAGTCGCACTGAATGTAGTCGGGCTGAACGTGTTTGATGATGTTTCGGACCATCCCGCGGGTAACGTTCTTGCCGATGCGTTTGCAGCCGTCGTCGGCGTGAAAATCGAAATGGATGCCCAGGAAACTGTCGGCCCGCCTCAATCGCTTCCGCCTCCGCCTTGCACCCATGTATGGTCTTCCTCCCCGCGAACCGTCGCTCATGCAGGTCGGTCTTCGGCGCCATCGCGCCGGCTTACTACTACGCTACGTTCCGCGCGGCGGCCTTCCCAGGCCGCCGCGAACGCCGTTTATGCCTGTTCCTGGTGGCCTGGGAAGGCCACCAGGCGGACAAAAAGGCGAAGCAGCGTTGTAGGCTTAAGCCGCGATGTCTCCCGGCCAACGCATCATACTCGTGCGCGAGGCGCACGTCCACAGAATGCCGGGGCAGCGGCCGAGGCTTAACCCATGCCCAGCCCGTGGCACACTCCGCATCGGCCGTCCGCAAGCGACTCATTTTTCGCTTGACCTCCCCTGCGTGGGGAGTAGAACCACCAGGTGTCGAAGCGACCGGGCACACAGTCGCGGTTGGGAGGGCTGTCGTGGGCAGGCCCGCTCGACGCGCTCTGGCTGACTCATCTCTTACTTGAAAGGAGCGGATATGGCCAACGGGAAACTGCCAGGTTACCTAGCATCGGCTACGCCGAATCCCACCGCAAACCGGGCCGCGTGGTACAAGAACACCGCGCAGACGTATGCGGGGATCATGCTCTGGTTCGTCTTCTGGCAACAGGTTCCGGTGCTCGCGGAACTGGCCAAGGACACCGGCATCAGTGCGTTTGCCGGCGGCGCCCTGGCCCAGGGGTTGGGCGTGGCGTTCCTGGGGCTGATTGTCGCGGCCCTGATCTGCCACTTCCTGTTCTACCTGGTGCCGGGCTTGCTGGGGATGAAGACCGGCCTGCCCCTTTACATTGTGGGGACCTCGACCTACGGCGCGCAAGGCGGCTTCCTGATGCCCGGCGTCCTGATGGGCGCGCTCCAGTTCGGCTGGCTGGCGGTCAACGGTTACTTTGCCGGCTTTCTGCTGTGCCAGCCGTTCTTCGACGATCCCAGCCAGATCTTCGGCTCGGTGCCTCACGCCGTTGTGGCGTCGGCCTGGATCGTGCTGGGGGCGTTCATGGGCGTCAAGGGCATCCAGTACGTGGCCAAGGTGGCAACGTTCATGCCGCTCATCCCGCTGGTGATCCTGATTATCCTTTTCGTCTCGACGGTGGGCGGCGTGGCAGACTTCGACAGCCAGGCCCTCGTGGAGGCGGGCAAGGAGTTTACGCCTGAGGGCGGCGAGCCGGTGACGGCCGCGGCGCCGCTCACCGTCTTCGCCATCATCGCCCTGCTCTCGACCTACATCGTCGGCTTCTTCGCAACGGCCGGTGCGGCGGGCACCGACATCGCCTCGAACAACCGCGACGCCAAGGACGTGCACCTGGGCGGCCTAGCCGGCATCGCCCTGGCCACCATTGTGGCCGGCGGACTTTCGCTGCTCGTCGTCGCCGGCGCCTACGGCAGCGGCATCGTGTCCTCCGGCGTCGTGCAACCCACCGTGCTGATGGGAGCCATCGTCGGCAAGGAGACCGCGGGCGTGCTGATGTACCTGCTGGCCATTGCCGCCTTCCCGGCGGCGTGCTTCTCGTCGCTCATTGCGGCTAACAGTTTCAAGGCCACGCTGCCGAAGGTGCGGCCGCTTTACTCGTGTGGCCTGGGTGCAATCGTGGCCATCGTCCTGGCCGTCACCGGCTGGGCCGGCGACGCAATCTGGGTCTTCTCGATCATCGGTGCCTCATTCGGCCCGGTGTGCGGCGCGATGATGGCCGACTATTTGCTGTCCGGCCGCAAGTGGGCCGGGCCGCGGGCCGGGTGGAACCTGGCTGGCTGGATCTCGTGGGTCGTCGGCTTCGCCGTTGGCGCCGTGGATTTCATCGCCCTGATCCCCGGGCTGAGCGGGCTGAAAGGCACGGTTCCCTGCCCGCCGGTGGCCGCCTTCATCGTCGGGTTCATCCTCTACGTGATCCTGGCTAAGATCGGCCTCCAGTCGAAGACCCTCCAGATGCCCGCGGCCGATGCATCGCAGCAGGCCTGAGCGACGGTTCGGCCGTCGCGGAGACAGACCGAAATCGGGTCATGGCCCGTCGAAAAAGGCGGGCCATGGCTTGGTTCTGCCCGACACTTGGCGCCGGCCGCGCGGTTCAGTATCATGGCGGCCGGGAGGATTTGCGCCGCTCCCCGGATACCATTGTCTGAAGCATAGTCGAGGAGAAACGATGAACCGTAAGAACTCTTTCACCCGCCGCACGTTTCTTACGAGCGCTGCTTCGGCCGCCCTCGTCGGCCCGTACATCATCACGTCCGACGCCCTCGGCCGCGACATCCGCCCATCGCCGAGCAACCGTATCGGCATGGGCGGCATCGGCGTCGGGGGGCGCGGCGGAGGCCACATGCGGGCCCAGGCCCAGTTCCCCGACGTCCAGGTCCTCGCGGTTTCCGACGTGGACAAGAACCGCCGCCTCAAGAACAAGCAGTACATCGAGGGCCACTACTCCAAGATCCTCGGCACGACCTACGCCGGGTG
This sequence comes from uncultured Anaerolineales bacterium, assembly GCA_964510295.1. Taxonomy (GTDB): domain Bacteria; phylum Planctomycetota; class Phycisphaerae; order FEN-1346; family FEN-1346; genus JAUVZF01. The sequence continues at coordinate 20,442 of CAZEBQ010000022.1, forward strand.
CGACGACTACGCCGACTTCCGCGAGTTGCTCGACCGCCCCGACATCGACGCCGTGGTCCTCGGCACGCCCGACCACTGGCACGCTCTGGGAGCCATCTTTGCCGCCAGGGCCGGCAAGGACATCTACTGCGAGAAGCCGATGGCCTCAACCATCGGCGACGGCCGCGCCGCCGCCGACGCCGTCAGACGCTACGGCCGCATCTACCAGACCGGCAGCCAGGAACGCTCCCGCGACAACTGCCGGTTCGCCTGCGAACTCGTCCAGAACGGACGCCTGGGCAAAATCCACACCATCCGGGTCTACCTGCCGACCGGCGACAAGCACTCCGGCGCCACCGGCCCGGTGCCCGTCCCCGACGGGTTTGACTACGAGACGTGGCTCGGCCCGGCCCCGTGGGAGCCGTATCACCCCCGCCGGTGTCACGGCTCGTTCCGATGGGTCCAGGACTACTCAGACGGGGAACTGACGGACCGCGGGGCCCACGTCAACGACATTGCGTTGCTGGCGGCGGGGCCGTTCCTCAAAGGGCCGGCCACCATCCAGGGCAACGGCACGTTCATCAAAGATCCGCTCTGGGACACTCCTTACAAGTACCACATCGAGTTCAACTACGCCAACGGCGTCCGGTACATCGTGGACAGCAGCAACGCGCCCGGTGACGCCAAATGCAGCATCACGCGCGCCCACCGCGGCATCATGTTCGAGGGCGACCGCGGGCGCCTGTTCGTGGCGATCCACGGCGGGGCGTTGGCGGCCGACCCGCCGTCGCTGCTCAAGGAGACGATCGGTCCGAACGAGATTCACTTCGGCCGCTCGCGCGACCATCGCCGCAACTGGGTCGAGGCCATCAAGACACGCGGTGAAACCGTCGCGCCGGCCGAGGACGGGCACCGGACCGCCTCGTTCTGCCACCTGACGATCATTGCGTGTCGGCTGGAAAGGAAACTCGTCTGGGACTTCGAGAAGGAGCAGTTCATCGGCGACGACGAAGCCAACAGCATGGTTCACCGTCCGCCGAGAAGCCCCTGGGTGCTGTAGCCGGGGCCGACACCACGCCGGAGTACGCGATGTCCGGATCCACACGTATCACGCGCCGCACGTTCCTGAAGGGCACGGCTGCCGCCATCGCCGGGCCGTACGTGGTCACCTCGTCGGCCCTGGGAGCCGACCGCCCCGCCCCGTCGCAGCGCATCAACGTGGCTGTCGTCGGCACGGGCGGCCAGGGCAGCGGCCACGTGCGCGGACTCCTCCAGGACCGCGACACGCACGTCCTCGGCGTCTGCGACGTGGACCGCAACCACCGCTACCGAGCCCGCGACTGGGTCAACACCCACTACGCCAAGTCGGCGCCGGGCGGCAGGTACGAGGGGTGCCTGGATTTCACCGACTTCCGCGACGCCATCTACCGCGACGACGTGGACGCCGTCCTCGTCGCGGCGCCCGACCACTGGCACGGCCTCATCAGCACCTGGGCCATGAAGGCCGGGAAAGACGTGTACTGCGAGAAGCCGATGGCCTCGGCCATCGGCGACGGCCGGGCCAGCGCCAACGCCGCCGCACACTACGGACGGGTCTTTCAGACGGGCAGCCAGGAACGCAGCGGCCAGGCCCGCTATGCCTGCGAACTCGTCCGAAACGGTCGCATCGGCCGCCTTCATACCATCCGGACGCACCTGCCGATGGAGGCCCACTGCCTGGCCCCCCAGGGCGACGCGTCGCCCATGCCGGTACCGGACGGATTCGACTACGACCGGTGGCTGGGCCCGGCCCCGTGGGAACCGTACACGCCCAAGCGGTGCCACTTCAACTTCCGGTGGATCCTCGACTACTCGGACGGCGAACTCACGGACCGTGGCGCCCACGTCAACGACATCGCCCTCTGGGGGGCCGGGCCCCTGCTGAAAGGGCCCGTCGAGATCGTCGCCACCGAGGGCAGGTTCCGCAGCGACACGCTGTGGGACGTGCCGATCCGCTTCCACATCGAGTACGCGTACGCCGGCGGCCTGAAGATCATCTGCGAATCGAGCGGCCGGCGCGGCATCCGTTTTGAGGGCACCGAGGGCTGGATCTTCGTGGCCATCCACGGCGGGCACCTGACGGCCGACCCGCCGAGTGTCCTGAAGTCCGTCATCGGGCCCAACGAGATCCATTACCACCGGAGCCGCGGCGGACACCGGCGCGACTGGATCAACGCCATCCTGGACCGCGGCGAGACCGTGGCGCCGGCCGAGGACGGGCACCGAACGGCCAGTTTCTGTCACCTCGGCATCATCGCGCTGCTGCTGGAGCGGAAACTCCGATGGGACCTCGACAAGGAGCGGTTCATCAACGACGACGAGGCCAGCGCCATGGTCAACCGGCCCATGCGGAGCCCGTGGGTGTTGTAATCAGCCGCGGGGCTTGCCCCGCGCGTGCCGTGCGAATAGTTGCAGCAGCGGCCTGAACCGACTAGAATGACGCCGCTTTCAAGCGGACCTCAATAGAATGCGGGCTGAACCAAGAGCCCACCGAACCTGTAACGGATGGAAGGAGCCCACCATGGGGTGCTGCAAAAGGTTGATCGCCGCCGTTCTAGCCGCGTGCATCGTGTCGGTTGCCGCCCTGCCGGCCACTGCCGCCAACGCATCGGTCGCCCAAGACCTGAAGGAACTGCCCAAGTACAAGTTCGGCCAGAGCCGCGAGCATCTCACACGCATCGCCAACGCCGTCCGCGACGCCAAGGGCGTCCAACGGGCCCGGCTGACACGTCAATTGGTGGCCGTTCTGACCTCGAACGCCACGCCCGACGCGAAGCGGTTCGTCTGCCGGCAACTCAGCATCGTCGGCACGGCCAAGGAGGTTCCGGCCCTGGCGCCCCTGCTCCTGGACAAGGAACTGTCGGACATCGCGCGGTACGCCCTGGAACGCACCCCCAACGAGGCAGCCCTCAAGGCCATGCGCGACGCCCTGCCGAAGGCCGACCCCGGCCAGAAGATCGGTATCATCAACTCGCTCGGAATGCGCCAGGACAAGGCCGTCACCGCGACGCTCGTCCCCCTGCTCAGCGGCAACGACGTGCCGATCGCCATCGCCGCCGCCGGCGCGCTCGGCAAAATCGGCGGGCCTGAAGCCGTCAAGGCCCTGGCCGGCGTGCGCGGCCGCGCGGGAGACAAACTCAAACCTGTCGTCGCCGACGCCTACCTCCTCTGTGCCGACCGCCTGCTCGCCGGCAAGAAGACGGCCGAGGCCGCCGCTATCTACCAGGAGATGTTCAAGCCCACCGAGGCGAAACACGTCCAGATGGCCGCCCTGCGCGGCATCGTGGCCTCCGGCGGCGAGAAGACCCTCCCGCTCTTGACGGAACTCCTGACCGGCAACGACGCCCAGATGCAGGCCGCCGCCCTGCGCTTCGTCCGCGAGGTCTCCGGCCCTGAGACGACCAAGGCCCTGACGGGCCTGCTGCCGAAACTCCCCGCCGCCACCCAGGCCATGCTCCTCGACGACCTGGCCACGCGCGGCGACGCCTCGGCCCTGCCGGCCGTCATGACCGCCGCCAAGAGCGATGACGAGATCATCAAGAAGGCCGCCGTCAAGGCCGCCGGCAAACTCGGCGACGCCTCGACGCTGCCCCTGCTGACGGCGTTGGCCTCCGGCGGCGGTCCGCTCGCCGACCAGGCCCGCGCCAGCCTCGACATCCTGCCCGGCGCAGGCGTCAACGACGCCATGATCGGCCTCGCCGAACAGGGCAACACGAACGTCCGCAAGGAGGTGATCCGCAGTCTCGGCGTCCGCCGGGCCGCGAAGGCGACGCCGGTTCTGCTGAAGACGGCCGCCGACGCCGACAGCGGTATCCGCGTCGAATCGATCAAGGCCCTCGAACTTTTGGCCGACGAGAAATCGGCCCCGGCCATGGTCGGCCTGGTTGCGAAAGCCAAGGACGACGCCGGCCTGGCCGCCGCCGAGAAGGCACTCGCCACGCTGGCCGGCCGGGCCGAGAACAAGAACGCCGTCGTCACGCCGATCCTGTCGGCCTTGGGCGGTGCGCCGACCAAAGGCAAGTGCGCCCTGATCCGTGCCCTCGGACGGGCGGGCGGGTCGAAGGCGCTCGGCGCCGTCTCGAAGGCCACCCGCGATTCCGACCAGAGCGTCCAGGACGCCGCCATCCGCTCCATGGCCGACTGGGCCGACGCCAGCGCGGCGCCGCAACTGCTCAACATCGCCAAGACCTCTCAGAAGACGGCGCACCAGGTCCTGGCGCTTCGCGGATACGTTCGTATCGCGGGCCTCAAGGAGGTGTCGGCGGCCAACAAACTGAAGATGTACGCCGCCGCCATGACCGCCGCCAAACGGCCGGACGAGAAGAAGCAGGTCCTCGGCGGGCTCGGAAACGTCAAGTCCGTCGATGCCTTGAAGATGGTCATCCCGGCCCTCGACGACAAGGCACTTCAGAGCGAAGCCGCCGTGGCCGCCGTCAATATCGCCAAGAACCTCGGCGCGCGCGGCAAGGAGACAATCCGCACCGCCATGCAGAAGGTCCTCGAGGTCAGCAAAGACAAACGTCGCCGCAAAGACGCAACCGACCTGCTCAAGAAAGCGGGCGGGCCGAAGTAGCAGGCGGCCGCTCCGGCGACGCCACACGAAGCCGAGTTCGCGCGGTGGGCAATCCTGCCCACCGCGCTTCTTGCGTGCCGCGGGTGCCACGCTTTTGCTCGCAAGAGCGTGCCGTCTCCCGCTGCCGAGAACGCATGCTTTCGCCAGCGAAAGCATGGCGCCCGCGCTCCGGCGACGCCACACGAAGCCGATTTCGCGCGGTGGGCAATCCTGCCCACCGCGCTTCTTGCATGCCGCGGGTGCCACGCTTTTGCTCGCAAAAACGTGCCGTCTCCCGCTGCCGAGAGCGCATGCTTTCGCCAGCGAAAGCATGGCACCCGCGCTCCGGCGACGCCACACGAAGCCGAGTTCGCGCGGTGGGCAATCCTGCCCACCGCGCTTCTTGCGTGCCGCGGGTGCCACGCTTTTGCTCGCAAGAGCGTGCCGTCTCCCGCTGCCGAGAACGCATGCTTTCGCCAGCGAAAGCATGGCACCCGCGCATCTGCCGAACGCCACAGGCCGAGCAGCACCTCACCACACCCTTCCTTGCAGCAGAAACCCCGCGTGTTCTCACCGCTTCACGCGAGAACTCTACAGAGACCAGGCGACAGGTTCGGAGGAGACTGCCATGTCCGCGAGCCATGCAGAGCCGAGGCGTTTGCCGCCAAGCGTGAACCGGCGTGATTTCCTGAAGGCAACGGCCGCCGCCGGCGCCGGTCTGGTCGTGGCGCCGACCATCCTTGGCGCTGAGAAAGCCGGCCCCGCGCCCATCAACGTGGCCGTTATCGGGACCGGCATCCAGGGCCGTGTCCTGACCGAGCAGGCTCGGCGGATCGACGGCGTCCGGTTCAAGGCCGTCTGCGATATCTGGAAGGACTGGAGCCTGCGGTACGCCTCCAGGCAACTGAAGCGCCTGGGCTATCCCGCGAAGGCGTACACCGACTACCGAGACATGCTGGAAGCCGAGAAAGACCTCCAGGCCGTCATCGTCGCCACGCCCGACTGGATGCACGCCGAGCACACAATCGCCTGCCTCAAAGCCGGCCTGCACGTCTACTGCGAGAAGGAGATGTCAAACGACCTTGCGAAGGCCCGGCAGATGGTCCTCGCCGCCCGTGAGACGGGGAACCTTCTCCAGATCGGCCACCAGCGCCGCTCCAACCCGCGCTATCTGCATGCCAAGCACAAACTGCTTGACGAGGCCCACCTTCTCGGCCGCATCACGCACATCTACGGCCAATGGAACCGTTCGATCGCAAAAACGGCCCCAAAAACTTGCCCGAAGAAGTACCCCATGGACGAGGCCGCGCTCCGCAAGTACGGCTACGCGGACATGTTCCAGTTCTGCAACTGGCGGTTCTTCAAGAAGTACGGCGGCGGGGCAATCGCCGACCTTGGCAGCCACCAGATTGACGTCTTCGGATGGTTCCTGGACGCGCTTCCTGCGTCGCTGGTGGCCGAAGGCGGCCGCGACTATTGGAAGCAGTACGAGTGGTACGACAACGCACTCGCCATCTACCGATTCGACACGCCCCAGGGAACCGTCCGGGCCTTCTACCAGACGCTGACCACGACCAGCGCCGTCGGCTACTTCGAGCGGTTCATGGGCGATGACGGAACCCTCCAGATCTCCGAGAAGGCAAGCAAGTGTCGGGTCTTCGCCGAAGGGTACCTCTCAACGAATCCGCACCCCTGGACCCCGTGGGTGAAGAAGGGCTACATCGCTCGCGACCCGGAAGACGAGAAGGAAGCCGAGCAGACCAAGAAGCCCCAGACCCCACTCGAAGCCATTCTCGCCATGTACGGTAAGTCGAGGCCGCCGGCCAGATTCCTTCTGACCGTACCGGTCGAGGGCGCCCCCCATCTGGCCCACTTGGCCAATTTCTTCAACGCCATCCGCGGCAAATGCGAACTGAACTGCCCCGCCGAAGTCGGCTACGAGACGGCCGTCCAGGTCCTCAAGGTTAACGAGGCCATCGCCGGCGACAAGAAACTGCACTTTGAGGAGGAGGACTTCAAAGTCTAGGTTGGGGCCGCTCTGCGCGGCGG
>CAZEBQ010000023.1:0-26945 GCA_964510295.1 uncultured Anaerolineales bacterium
CCGCAGGAAATCTCGGCCTCTCGACACGGATAACGGCGAGATTCCTCGACTCGCTTCGCTCGCTCGGAATGACACCTAAACACGTACGGGTCCGGAGACCCACCGCGCACGGCTTGTCTCAGCCCGCTTGGCCCTACAACGCTACTTCGCCTTTTTGTCCGCCTGGTGGCCTTCCCAGGCCACCAGGAACAGGCATAAACTGCGTTCGCGGCGGCCTCGGAAGGCCGCGGCGCGGAACGTAGCGTAGTAGGATTAACTGCTCTATTCATGCGAGGCGAGTCCCAGACCTTCCGACAGGGCGGGCCACAGGCCCGACGCATCGAACGGCTGGGCGCCGGCCTGCAGCAGCGGCACATGGACGCCGAAGAGCCGGACGGTCAGGATCGGTATCGCCCCCCACTCGTCCTTCTCGCCCACGTACCACCCCCGGTCGCCGACGGCGTTGAACCGGAGGCTCAACCGCTGGAACGGGGTCGTCCCGACACGCGCGGCGCTGCCGGCGTCGAGAGCCGCACGCAGACCGTCGAGCCATGCAAGCGTTTCGCCGCTGACCGTGCCGCCCTCCGATTCCAGACGCACGGCCAGGGCAGCCGACCCCTGCCGCGACTTCGCGTAACGCACGTCCAGGTCCGCTGTGCCCGTGACGGGGCCGCCGGGCAGGTTGCGGGTCCACTGTGAGAGGTCAACCCCGCGGGCGCTGGCCGCGACGGTGGCGGTGTCGGCGTCGGTCTCGGGCCAGTGCCAGTTGACGGCCAGGTTTGCCGTGCCGTGGACGTTTTCGTCGGTTGTGTCCGCCTTGTCGCCTCTGCGCACGAGCGCTTTGCGGATCGCCGCGAGCGGCACGTCCGCCAACTCGATGTGCAGACCGTCGAAGACACCTTTCGCGGACGTGGGGTTCAGGCGGACGGTGGCAAGGAGTCCCAGGTCGGCCTCAGCCTCGGTCGGCGTGGACCGGCTGGCGTCGTTCATCGCCTCCGGCTCGAACAGCGACACGACGAACGCGGTCATGTTCGAGAGGGCGAGGCCGCAGGCCTCGCGTTCAATCCTCACGGCCCCCAGACGCAGCGACAACTGGAGCCGCTCGACGGCCAGCGCCATCAACTGCGACGGGTACTCCACCTGGACCAGCCTCTGGTTCAGCGCGGCCAGGGCGGCCGGCGGGTCCGCCCCCGTGAGCGACAGACGGCCGCACGCCGCCCGAACGTACCAGCCGTATACGTTGGATTCGGCTTCGAGACCCCGGAGGTGCAGCGTGAGTTGTCCATCGGCGGTGGTCCACGAGAGTCGGACCTCGTCGGCCGCCGCCGTCGACGGACCTGTCGGACGGCAGCCGATGACACTCGCCTCGCACCGCAGACGCCAGACCAGCGCCTGTTCCACCGCTCGGCCGTAGGCGCCGCCGCGAACGTGCAAACCGTACAGCACGAGCGCCGCCACCGGGCCGACGACGCCGGCCACGAGCAGCGTCACGACGATGCGCCGGACGTGTTTCTTGCGTAAGGGCATGTGGAGCCTTGGGCTATGCGGGGTCAGGTAAGTCTTTTTCTGTCGGGTGCCGTGCCTACGTTTGCGTGTGCATGCCGTGGCGACAACTGATTGGGCTCGTAGCCCAAGGGGCTTGCGCCGCTTACTTACGTGCGCGGCTAGTTTTCTCACGTGGCTGGTCGGGCGCGAGTGTAACTAGCCGCGAGCGTAAGCGAGCGGGTGCCGTTCTCGCCCCAGCAAAAGACTTACGTAAGACCGCTTAGCCGCGCGGCGGCCTTGCGCCAGGTCTCGTAAGCTGCCGTCATCTCCTGGAGCGTATCGCCGCCGAACTTGGCGACGAGGGCTGCGGCGAGTTCGGTCGCGACGACGGCCTCGACGATGACGCTGGCGGCCGGCACGGCACAGACGTCGCTGCGTTCGTACGCCGTGTCCTCGGGCTGCTTCGTCTTGATGTTGATTGAGGGCATCCCCTGCAGGAGCGTCGGAATCGGTTTCATGGCGGCGCGCACCACCACGGGGGCGCCGTTCGTCATGCCGCCCTCGATGCCGCCGGCGTGGTTCGTCGGGCGAACGAACCCGAGGCAGGCGGACTCGCGCTGCTGTGGATCGTAGGTGATGGGGTCGTGCACCCGGCTGCCCGGCCGCTCGCCGACGCCCATCCCGAGACCGATCTCCACCGCCTTGATGGCCTGGATGCTCATGACGGCCCGGGCGAGGCGGCCGTCGAGTTTCTCGGTCCACTGGACGTGGCTTCCGAGACCGGGCGGCAGGCCGGTGGCGATGCACTCGATGACGCCGCCGAGGCTGTCGCCGGCGTCGCGGGCCGCGTCGATGGCCGCCTTCATGGCCGGGTCCGCCGAGGGATCGGCCGCGTACACCTCGCTGGCGTCGCGCTGAGACCGTCGGGCCGCCGCGTCCTCGGGCACCGCCGCCGTCGCCGGGCCGATCCGGACCACGTAGGCCAGCACGTCGATGCCGAACGCATCGAGCAGACACTTGGCGAGCGCGCCGGCGGCGACGCGGCCGGCCGTCTCGCGGGCGCTGGCACGTTCCAGGATGTTCCGCATGTCCGGGTCGAGGTACTTCATCGCTCCCGCCAGATCGGCGTGGCCGGGGCGCGGACGCGAGACTTCCGGCGCCTCCTCCAGGCGCGAGTCGTGGTTTCGGACCACAAGGACGATGGGGCCGGGCATGGTGCGGCCGTGGCGGACGCCGGCGAGAATCTCGATGCGGTCGGCCTCGATCGCCATCCGCTTGCCGCGGCCGTAGCCGCCCTGACGGCGCGCCATGTCCGCAGCCAGGCGCGACGGGTCCACCGGCACGCCTGCCGGGAATCCCTCGACGAGCGTCACGATGGCGGGGCCGTGCGACTCGCCGGCGGTTCGTACGACAAGTTCGGCCATGGGGTGCTACCTCGTTCGTGGCGTCTCGAATGGGTGCGTCAGTGCCACGTGTTATGGAACGTGCCCCGCCGCTTCCGCGGCGGGCTCGACCGGCGGGCTCGGGCGACAAGCCGCGGCGGGCTCGGGCGCCGGGCCGCGGCGGGCTCGAACGGCTCGTCACGCCGTACTACTGGAACGTCTTGCCGGTCAGCCGCTCGTACGCCTCGACGTACTTGGCGCGGGTCCGGCGGACGATGGTCTCTGGCAGGTCGGGGCCCGGCGGCGTCTTGTCCCAGTCGAGCGTGTCGAGGTAGTTGCGGAGGAACTGCTTGTCGAAACTCGGCTGGTCGTGTCCGGGCTCGTAGACGTCGGCCGGCCAGAAGCGCGACGAATCGGGCGTCAGGACCTCGTCGACGAGGATGATGCGGCCGTCGGCCTTGCCCCATTCGAACTTCGTGTCCGAGAGCACGAGGCCGCGCTCGCGGGCGTAGTCGGCGGCTTTCTGATAGATGGCGATGCTGCGGTCGCGGAGCGTGGTGGCGTCGTCGTCGCCGATGATCGCCTTGGCCTGCTCGAACGAGATGTTCTCGTCGTGGCCCGACTCGGCCTTCGTGGCGGGCGTGAAGATGGGCTCGGGCAACCGGTCGCACTGCTTCAGTCCCTCGGGCAGGTCGATGCCGCAGACCGTGCCCTGGGCCTGGTACTCCCGCCACCCGGAGCCTGCCAGGTAGCCCCGCACGACGCACTCGACGCCGAAGACGTCGGCCTTGCGGCAGAGCATGGAGCGTCCGTGGAGCGTGTCGGCCTGGGCCTGGACCTCGGGCCCCATTTGGCCGACGTCGGCGGTGATGACGTGGTTCGGCGTCACGTCCGACAGGAAGTCGAACCAGAAGAGGCTCAAGGCCGTCAGGATCCTGCCCTTGTCGGGGATGCCGGTCGGCATGATGACGTCGTAGGCGCTGATGCGGTCGGTGGCGACGATCAGGAGGCGGTCGCCCAGGTCGTAGATGTCGCGGACCTTGCCGCGCCGAATGTCGAGCCCTTCGAGATGGGTTTCCCGCACGACGGCAGTCATGACGCCCCTCCCATGCTCAGGCAACCAAGGCTGCAGGCCGGGGCGAGCCCCGGCGGTGCCGGCTTCTGCCGACCTCTATTTAGCCCTCGTTGCCGGAGGGCGTCAAGTCTTATTCGTTCGAGAGCACCCATTCTGGACCGTGCGTGCGGGCTGTCCCCGGCCCGCACGCTCCCGGACCCGGCCAGAGACACACCGGGTGCGGGGTGGGGACACCCCGCACCCTCCCCAAGAGGACCGTGAAGGGACGGGGTGGGCAAGGTGCGCCGGCGCCGGGATTTCAGTTGAGGAGCGGCGGCCATCCTCTATAATCACGCGTCGTGACGAGACGACGAACGATGGCCGATGCCTCGGCCGAGGCGAACGGAATGCGAGCCCGCCCGTGCTGATCTTCGACGTACTGTTCAACGGCAAACACCCCGCCGAACTCGACACCGACCGGATGTACCTGACGAGCCAGGAAGGCCAGCCCATCCGTGGCCGCTTCCGGTACAACGCCGAGAACGGACGACTCTTCTGCGAACGGTCCGGCCAGGGGTTGGCGGCCCTCAACGGGTGCTGGCCGGTCGGACGCGGGGGGCAGATCATGCTCCGCTCGGCCCTGCTCCAGGACCGCGACGAGCCGTACCTGCTGATGATGGAACTGGCGCGCGGACGCATCGCCGACATCTGGCGCAAGAAGGACGAGTGGGGATACGTTTACGGCGGGCCCACGGCCGAGATCGACACCGAGTTCCAGGAGGTCCGGTTGCTGCTCGCGAAGGCCCAGACGGTCCAGGACATGCCGCTGGTGGCCAGCGACCTGGCCGAGGAGTGCCTGGCGCGCGGTCTGGCCCTCGGCGAGAAGATGGCCCTGGTGGACGCCGGACAGGGCATCGACATCCGGCGGCGCAAAGGCGCCTTGGCAAAGGTCGACTTCGGATGCCACTGGGGCCCCTTCGAGAAGGAACCGAAGGGAGGCGACCGCTTCGGAGACGCCTTCAACTACGCCACCGTCCCGTTTATCTGGCGGGCCATCGAACCGCGCGAGCATGAGTACGAGTGGACGTGGCTCGACAGATGGATACAATGGCTGGAATCCCGCGGCATCGGCATCAAGGGCGGCTCCCCGATCCGCTTCACCGAGAAGGACCTGCCCGACTGGGTGTGGATCTGGGAGAACGACTTCGAGACCATCCGCGACCTCGTGTTCGACCACATCGAGCGTTGCGTGCAGCGCTACCGCGGCCGCGTGGACCACTGGGACGCCGTGACGGGGCTCCACGTCGAGAACTGCATGAACTTCTCGTTGGACCGGATCATCGAGATCACGCGGGTCTGTGCCCATGCCATCAAGCGGACCGACCCCTCCGCCATGGTCGTCCTGAACCTGATCTACCCCTGGGGCGAGTACTACGCCATCAACCAACGCTCCATCTGGCCGTACCACTACGCCGAGATGTGCCAGAACGCCGGCGTGCCCTTCGACGTGGTCGGCGTCGAGTTCATGTTCGGCACCCACGGTTTGGGTTACGGGCTCCGCGACATGCTTCACATCTCGAATCAGTTGGACCGGTTCGGCGGGTTGGGCAAGCCCGTCCACGTGACGGCGTGCGGTGTGCCGTCGTCGTGCGACCCGGACCCGAACGCCGAGATCGGCGGTGCCAGGCACGTCGGCGGTGCGGGCGGCGTCTGGCGAAAGCCCTGGGACGAGGTCGTCCAGTCCGACTGGATCGACGAGTTCTGCCGCATCGCCATCTCCAAGCCGTTCATCGCGGCAATCTCGTGGCGCGACTTCTCCGACCACAAGCCTCACTATTGGCCGCACGGCGGACTCCTGCGCAAGGACATGAATCCAAAGATCGCCTACCAGCGGCTGATGGGTGTGCGGCAGGAGATCTGGCCCGAGGGCGTCAAAGGCCAGGGCGACTCAAACGTCGTCTGGGCCGACAGTTGAGAGCCAACCTTGTGGCCGGCGTTTCCGCGCTGCGGCTCCTGACACGACGACGCCACTTCCCGCGCGGCGGGTCGGCGTCTGCCCCGCACTTCCCGCGCGGCGGGTCGGCGTCTGCCCCGCACTTTCCGCGCGGCGGGTCGAAGCCTACCCTGCACTTCCCGTGCGGAGGGTCGAAGCCTACCCTGCACTTCCCGCGCGGCGGGTCTCCTGACCCGCCGCGCAACGGTGTGTGTCACCCCGAGCGAAGTCGAGGGGTCTCGCCGTTGCCGTTGTGTCGTGAGAACGGCGAGATTCCTCGACTCTTTTTCGCTCGCTCGGAATGACACGCTAAACACGTGCGGGTCTCCTGACCCGCCGCGCAACGTAGCGTAGTCGTATCAGGTCGCCGCCTGCTGTTGCGCCGGGACCAGGCGCGGACGTTGTGCCTTGTGGCGGGGCGGGGCGCTTGCCATAATGTGGCCATGAGTGGTTCCGGAAGCATGCCGCCGGCCAGGAAGCAGATGCTGATTGCGCGCGGCGAGCAGGCGGTGCTGGTCGTCCTGGCGCTCGTCGTCGTCGCCGCTGTGGCGTATCGGGCGGTCTCGTACCTTCGTCTGGGTCAGGAGCCGCTCGAGGTTGTGCCGGCGGCACCGCCCACCTATCGCGTGAACGTCAACACGGCCGACTGGGTGACGCTGGCGCTGGTGCCGGGCCTGGGCGAGTCGCTCGCGAAACGGATCGTGGCGCTGCGCGTGGAGCGAGGCGGACGCCTCGACACGCTTGACGCCCTCCTGGCCGTCCGAGGCATCGGCGAGAAGACGCTGGCGAAACTGCGGCCGTTTCTGTTCGCCGGGCCGACCGACGCCTCCGGCGAACCCGTCCGGATGACCGACGGGCGGGCGCCCCCCGCCGCCGAAACGTAGAACGGTTGCCGCTTTCTTCCTTCCGTGTTAGAATGACCCATTCCGCAGGCCGCACGGAGCGTGCATTGGACGGCTTTGAACTGGTTTCGGACTTTGTGGCGAAGGGCGACCAGCCCCAGGCCATCGATGCGCTGGTTCAGGGTGTGGAGGCCGGCAAACGATTCCAGACGCTCCTCGGCGTGACGGGAAGCGGCAAGACGTTTGCGATGGCGAGCGTCATCGCGCGGCTGCAGCGGCCGGCGCTGGTCATCAGCCACAACAAGACGCTGGCGGCGCAACTGTTCGGCGAGTTCAAGGAGTTCTTTCCGCACAACGCCGTGGCGTACTTCGTGTCGTACTACGACTACTACCAGCCGGAGGCGTACATCCCCGCGCGCGACATCTACATCGAGAAAGACGCCTCGATCAACGACGATATCGACCGCCTCCGTCTCCAGGCCACCAGCGCCCTGATGAGCCGCCGCGACGTCGTCATCGTGGCCAGCGTCTCGTGCATCTACGGGCTGGGCGACCCGGAGGATTACGAGGGCATGGTCATCGGCCTGGCGTTGGGTCAGCGCGTCGAGCGAGACGACCTGCTGCGCCGGCTGGTGGACCTTCAGTACGAGCGGAACGACATCGACTTCGGCCGCGGCCGGTTCCGTGTCCGGGGCGACTGTGTGGACGTGCAGCCGGCGCAGGAGGAGTTTGCCTACCGCATTGAACTGTTCGGCGACGAGGTGGACCGCATCGCGCTCGTCAACCCCGCGACGGGTGAAATCCTCGGTGCCGAGCAGCGCCTGTACATCTACCCGGCCAAGCACTATGTCATGCCGGAGAATCGCATCGAGCAGGCATGCGTCGGCATCGAACAGGAACTCACCAGCCGCCTGACCGAACTGCGACGCGACGGGAAACTGCTGGAGGCCCAACGCCTCGAAGCCCGCACCAAGTACGACCTGGAGATGCTCCGCGAAGTCGGGTACTGCGCCGGCATCGAGAACTACAGCCGCCACCTCTCCGGACGCAACCCCGGCGAACGCCCCTGCTGCCTGCTCGACTACTATCCCGACGATTTCCTCATGTTCGTCGACGAGAGCCACGTGACCGTCCCGCAGATCCGGGCCATGTTCGCCGGCGACCACAGCCGCAAGCAGACCCTCGTCGAGCACGGGTTCCGGCTGCCGTCGGCGTTCGACAACCGTCCGCTGATGTTCGAGGAGTGGCAGTCGCTGGCGCGGCAGGCGTTCTTCCTGTCCGCGACGCCGGGCGATTGGGAGGTCGAGCAATCGGGCGGCGAGGTCGTCGAGATGGTCATCCGCCCCACCGGTCTCGTGGACCCGCAGATCCGCATCGAACCGGCGACCGATCAGGTCCGCCACTGTCTGAGCGAGGCCAAGCAGCGCATCGCGCGAGGCGAGCGGACCCTCGTGACCACGCTCACGAAGCGGCTGGCCGAGGACCTCTCGGAGTACTTCCGACGCGAGGGCATCACGTGCGAGTACCTCCACAGCGAGGTCGAGGTCTTCGACCGCAGCGAGATTCTGCGGGACCTGCGGGCCGGGACCTTCGACGTCGTCGTCGGCGTCAACCTGCTTCGCGAGGGACTCGACCTGCCGGAGGTCAGCCTCGTCTGCATCCTCGACGCCGACCGCGAGGGGTTCCTGCGGTCCGACACGAGCCTCCTGCAGACCATCGGCCGCTGCGCCCGCCACGCCAGCGCCGAGGTTATCCTCTATGCCGATACCATCACGGGCAGCATGAGACGCGCCATCGACGAGACCGACCGCCGCCGCACCAAGCAGGCGGCCTACAACGCCGAGCATGGTATCAAGCCCGAGACGATCCGCAAGGCGATCCGCTCCGGCATCGAGGCCGAGGTCAAAGGCCGCCGGGCCGCACGCCGGGCCGTCCGTCTCAGCGAGAAGGACTTCGCGCGGACCGAACTTGCCCGCCAACTCGAAGCCGAAATGCACCGGGCCGCCGAACGCCTCGACTTCGAACGCGCCGCTGAACTCAGAGACCGCATTCAGGAACTGCTCCATGAAACCCAAGCGACCCCCTAACACGATTCCCCTCGAACGGCTCCAAGGCCGCGCCATCGAGAGCCTCCAGCCGTTGCTCACCCTCGCCCTCGAAGAGGACATCGGACCCGGCGACCTGACCAGCAACGTCCTCATCGACCACGACGCCGTCGGCCAGGCCGACCTGCTGGTCAAGGCCGACGGCAACGTCGCGGGGCTCTTCTGCATCCAGCCGATGTTCAACCGCCTCGACAGCCGCTTGCAGTTCGAGCCCAGGACAGAGGACGGCAAACGTGTTGCCGCCGGCGACGTCCTCGGCCGCATCCGCGGTCCGGTGCGGCCGTTGCTGACGGCCGAACGGACCCTGCTCAATTTCGTCCAGGCCCTCTCGGGCATCGCGACGCTCACGGCCAGGTTCGTCGAGGCGGTGGCGGGGACACAGGCCATCATCCTCGACACGCGAAAAACCACCCCCGGGTGGCGGTACCTGGAGAAATACGCCGTCCGAATGGGCGGCGGCGTCAACCATCGGACCGGCCTCCACGACGGCGTCCTTATCAAGGACAATCACCTGGCCGTCCGAGCACCCGACCACGTCGGCGAGACGATTGCCGAACTTGTCCGCGAGGCCCGTCAGCGCATCTCCGACGAGATACCTATCCAGGTCGAGGTCGAGAGCATCGAGTACCTTGAGGAGATCCTCGCCGCCGAACCCGACATCGTCCTCCTGGACAATATGAAACCGGCCAAACTCCGCGAGGCCGTCCGCCGACGCGACCGCCTCTTCGGCGACGCCGGACCGGCGCTCGAAGCCTCCGGAGGCGTCACGTTGCGCAACGTGGCGGCCGTCGCCGCCACCGGCGTCGACCGGATCAGCGTCGGGGCGCTGACCCACAGCGCGCCGAACCTCGACGTGTCGCTCGATATCCACCCGCTGTGAGGCGCCGCGAGCCGGTGACGTCTGCGGCAGGGAGCCGGCGCCGAACTTCTCGGAAGGGGGGGGGCTGTGGACCCGCGGATTGCTCTAGCGCTTCGTCGCCGACGGCCGCATCCCGTGCGCCCCGAGGACCTCTCGCGCGAACTCGGCGTGCCGCCCCGGGAGATGGCAGCGGCGGTCGATGCGTTGGGCCGCCGGGGGTTCGTCGTCGAGTCACATCCGATGGAGGGGCTTCGCCTCGTCGAGACGCCGCCGGCGCTGGTTGCCGAGGAAATCGCTTGCGGGCTGGCCGTCTCGCGGATCGGGCGGCGCGTCCGCTGTGTGGCAACCGCCGCGTCCACGAACGACCTCGCGTGGAAGGCGGCGGACCGCCAAGGCGACGCCGCCGACGGGCTCGCCATCTTCGCCGAGTACCAGACCGCCGGGCGCGGCCGACGCGGCAACCGCTGGACCGCGCCGCCCCACACGTCGATCCTCTGCTCGGTCATCGTCCGCGTTCCGCTCACGCCGACGCGGGGCGGACTCCTGACCCGTGCAGCGGCCGTTGCCGTCGCCGAGGCGATCGAGGCCGAACTTGGCCTGAGCGTCGGCATCCGGTGGCCGAACGACCTGGTGGTCGATGACCTGAAAGTCGGGGGCATTCTGGTCGAGGCCCGGCCGGTCGCCGGCGGGACGGGGCCCGCCGTCATCGGCATCGGCGTCAACTGCACGCAGACGCCGGAGGTCTTTCCGCCGGACATCCGCCCCGGCGCGGCCGGCCTGGCCATGTTTGCCGAGGCGGTGGACCGCACCCTGTTGGCCAGAAGGCTGCTCGAAAGACTGGATCAGGCCGTCGGAAGGGTCGACGACGACCGCGTCGATGAACTCCGCCGCCTTGCTCTCGAACGGTGCCGAACCCTCGGCCGGAGGATTACCGTCACGGACGGCGACGGGAGGTTCAGCGGTGAGGTCCTGGACCTCGACCCGGACTATGAACTGGTTCTGAGGTCTGCTGAAGGGGGTATCCGCCGGTTTGCGGCCATGACGACGCACATCGTTTCGCAGGATGGGGTCTAGAAAAACCGCGCGAAATTCGGGAGATGTGCCGATGGCGGCGCGGCGATTCCGGCCCCTTTTCCGAGCGGCCACCGCGGCGCGCAAGTCCCTGTTGTATAAGTGGTTACGACCAGATCTGCCGCATTCTCGCATACGGTATGCCGCCGCCACGTTTGACGGCCGCCCGATTATCACTACCATACCAGCACACCGCGAGGACGGAAACGGCTGTTCATGGCGACAAGCGCTTTTTTTAGGCCTGGGAAGTCAAGATGGGTAGTCTGGAAATTACAGGAAATCTTGTGAAGGTAGGAAGGACTCTGGCCGATAAATATACCGCTCAGGCCGCCCAATGGCAGGCGGCGAGCGGGATATCCGGCCTGTCGTACCGCTGCCTAGGTATAGCACGTGTGAGAAGGGGGTGAGACACAGCTATCGCGTGACGGAGGCAAGCGTACGACTACCGCCTACGGTTCGCGGGCGGCGTTACGAAGGGCCGGGCACAACAGCAACGGGAACAAGGGTGAGTAAGAGAACCTGATCAGCCCCATGTGGGCGGCGAAGGCACAAGGAGAAATACAATGAAGCGTGCGGCAAGCAAAGGCTTTACCCTGGTTGAGATTCTCATTGTCGTTATCATTCTGGGCATTCTGGCCGCGATCGTCATCCCGCAGTTCACCGAGGCGTCGCAGGAGGCGCGGATCGGCAACGTTGTCACCAACCTCCAGACCATGCGGAGCCAGTTGCTCCTGTACAAGACGCAGCACCTGGAGAACTACCCCGCTGACGCTGCCGGCGAAGGGCACGACGAGTTTAGGGACGAAATGTGCCTTTACACCGACAACACAGGTGCCACCAACGCCGTGCCCGACGACGCCTTTCCGTACGGGCCTTACCTGACGAGCGTTCCGGTTAACCCCATGAGCGACGACGACACCGTAACCGTCACCCAGGACGGTGGCGAGCTCTTCGCGGTGCCGGCGGCGGACGGGGGCTGGTGGTTCAACGCCGTCACGGGCGAGTTCCATGCCAACCTGACCGACGACCACGTGACGCTGGACGACACGCCACTCAACCAACTGTAAGACGAAACGCTGTGGGTGCGCAGCGGTGACCGCCAGCCTCTTCGTGTAGGGGCGAAGAGGCATGGAACCGGGGGCAGCGACGCTTGGCGCGTCGGCTGCCCCCGGTGTTTGATGGTTCCCGGAGGCCGCCTCGCCCCGGGGCCGGTCTGAAGGGCCCCTCACGTCCCCGCTGCGACCCGCTCTCCTCGTGCCATCGTCCTTGGCACGCAGGCCCCCGCACGAGAGGGCCGATGGCCTCCTGCGACGTGCCGGCTGCCGTTCGGCGGATACCCGCTTGTATCCGCGAATAGGGCCACGAATCGCTGAAGGCCGGTCACCGAGAGCGCCGATAAAGCCCCTGGACTGTAAGCCACCTATGACGAGCAGCGTCTGTGCATCCATTTTTTTGCCGTTTCGTGTCAAGGTAGGGGATGTGGGAGAACTAGGAAATGCTTGCCAAGCACCTACGGGCCATCGCCCACGGGCTTATCCTTGTATCGGTCATGCTGGCACTGATTGCGGTTGCCCTGTGGTACCGGGCGGGGCCGCTGGAACTGCAGGCTCAGGCCAAGCCCACGGCCCTGTCGACCGGTGCTACGGGCATCCCGGATTCAGGGAGGCAGCGCCAAGCGATCGTGGACGAACTCAAGGCGATCAACGACCGCCTGAAAGCCGTTGAGGGAGGCCTCCGCGACGGCACGTACGTGATCCAGACGACCCAACAGGAGGCGTCCGGTAAGGCTCGAACTGGAGGGGCGCAGCAATGACCACAGCGCGTTGGATGATTCGAGGGCACGGTTTCACACTGGTGGAACTGCTGATCGTGATCGTGGTGCTGGTCATCGCGGCGGCGATTGTCATCCCGAGTATCGGCTCGGCCGCCGACACGCAGGCCATCAGTGCCGCCAGGGTCCTCGGCTGTGACCTGGAGGTGGCGCGAAGCCTTGCGCTGACGACTCAGCAGCCACACTCGCTCGTCTTCAGCTCGGACCGGCAGTCCTACAAGGTTGTGGCGGACTACAGCGGCCAGTGGTACACCGCCGTCGCCGCCGTGCCGCACCCCGCCATGGCCGGCAGGCAGTTCGACGTGACCCTGGCCCGGCAGAACGGGATGCGTGCCGTGACGATTTCTGCGGCGTCGTTCGGCGGCTTGACGTACGTGACCTTCGATTCGCAGGGCGAGCCGTCCTCGGGGGGGGCCGTGATCGTTGAGGCCGGCCAGGTGCAGATGCAGGTGTCCGTCGCCGCGCTGACCGGGGCGGTGACCGTCACGCGTATCGCGGGGTGACCGGGACCGAAAGGGGCCTGCCGTGAGGCAGTTGCCAACCGGCTTGGATGTCGGAACGACGACCGTTCGGATGCTGCAGTTGGGCGGCAGCGAGCGTGACCTGCGTGTGGTGGATGCGGCCAAGTTCGTGATCCCGCTGGAGGTCAAGGACGACCCGGCGCGGCGCCGCAAGTTCGTCGTCGAGGGCATCCGACGGCTCGTCAAGGAACGCCGGTTCCGCGGACGCGACGTCGTGATGGCGCTGTCGGCCGGCGAACTGGCCATCCGCAACATCCGGATGCCGAGAATGCCCGCCGACGAACTGGCGACGGCCGTCAACTGGGAAGCCCAGAACAAGTTCCCCTTCGACACCGCCACGGCGGTGATTCAGTACCTGAAGGCCGGCGAAGTGCGGCACGGAGACCAACTGCTCGATGAGATCATTCTTTTTGCGGCCCCCCGGGCCGAAGTGGACGAGAAGGTTCAACTGGCCTGCGAGACGGGCGTCCACTTGGCCAGCCTGGATGCCGAGCCGTGCACGGTGTTCCGCGGGTTCGACCGGTTCCTGCGTCGCCGCGACGACGAAGACACCGTCCGGGTCTTTTCGGATATCGGAGCCGACACCACCATGATCATCGCACGCGGACGAGAGATCGTTTTCGTCAAGATGATCCCGATCGGAGGGTCGGTGTTCAACCGCGCGGTGGCCGACTGCCTGGAACTGGTCCCCGCCGAGGCGGAAGCGTTGCGGCGGCGGGTCGCCCGACGCCGCGCCAACGGTAACGGACACGGGCCCGAAGCCGACCGGGCCACCCGCGCCGTCTCCGACGCCATCCGTCCGCACCTGGAAGACCTGGCCGATGAGATCGGCCTGTGCCTTCGCTATTACAGCGTTACGTTCCGCGGCCCGCGTCCGGGGTCGATCCTGTTCACGGGCGGCGAAGCCCACGACCCGACCGTCCCGGCCATGCTGGGCGACCGGCTGGGGATGGAGGTTGAGATCGGCGACCCGTTCCGCGGCGTCCGGACCGATCACCTGGGTCCGATCCTGGACCGGCGAGCCGTCCGGGCCGAGTGGGCCACGGCGTTCGGACTGAGCCTGAAGGGGTTCCATCTGGCGGCCCAATTCACGGCGGGTTACGCCGCCTGAGAGGGAGGAGAGCCGGCGGTGCACGAACTGGAGTTCCTGCC
Source organism: uncultured Anaerolineales bacterium (assembly GCA_964510295.1). GTDB lineage: Bacteria > Planctomycetota > Phycisphaerae > FEN-1346 > FEN-1346 > JAUVZF01. The sequence goes on from CAZEBQ010000023.1 coordinate 14,275, forward strand.
GGAAGACTATCTTCGGGCCCGGTTCCAGCGCCGGATCGGATTCATCCGGTCCTGGCTGCTCCTGGCCATCGGTATGGCGATGGTCCTGTGGAGTCTCCAGGTGGGTGCGTGGGTCCGGGACGCGCGGGGCGAACTGGCGGCGGTCCGCGGCGCGGGGTCGGCCGTGGACGCCGACGTGAAGAAGGTCCGCAGCCTCAGGGCCGAGGCCCGGTCCTACAACAAGCGGCTGGAACTGCTGCGGAGCCTCCGGCCAGGGATTGCCGTGGCCGAGGTCCTCGCCGAGACGGTCGCCCTTCTGCCGGAGGGCGTCATGCTCGACGGCTTCGACCTCGACCATCCGATGGCCGCAGAGCCCGAACGGGCGATGCTTCGGCTGCGAGGCTGGGCGCTGAACGAGACGCTCGTGACGCAGACGCTGGGTCAACTGGACGCCTCCCCACGCTTCGACCAGGTCACGGTCGTGCAGTTGAAACTGTTGCCGGGAGGCGCCGACGGGCAGCGGTTGTTCGTCATTGAGGTAGGGGTCCTGCCGGCATGCTCGGCCGGGGAGAGAGAGACGTGACGGCACGTGCGGGCACACGCAAACGCTGGGCGGTGGACCGACAGCAGTTCCTCATCCTGCTGGTGGCCGCCGTCATGATGACCAGTTTCGTCCTTCTCGTCTGCTGGCCGCAGAAACGCGAACTGACCGCCCTTGGCCTGGCCCTGGAGTACGAACGCGACCTGGTTACCCGGAAAGTGCTCACCAGCAACGAGGGCATGTACGTTTCGGCGCGGATCCCGGGTCTGCGCATGGCCCAGGGCGTGTTCAGTCGTTGCCTGCCGCCCCGGCCGCGAGTGGCCGAGTTCCTCGCAGCGGTGGCCGAGAGCGTGGCGGCTGAACCCGACGTCACACACGAAATCGAGCGGGCCGAGGCGCGACCCTCCGAGCCGACCGGACCGGCGCCGGCGGTTCCCCTTCGGCTCCGGCTGACGGGGCCCTTTGAGGGCGTTTACCGGTGCCTTGCGGCGATCGAGACGCTCGAGCGGCTGAGCCGTTTCCGGCACGTGCGTTGTATGAAAGCCCAAAGCGCCGGCTGCGTCGTCGCGGAAGCCGATGTGCTGGTGTTTTATCTGCCCGAGTCCGACCAGAACCAGACGTCGCCCGGCGGCACGGGCGCCGGCGACGCCGACGCGAGGCAGACACAGGGGTAGGCAAGCGAGATACCATGAGCGAGTTGGCACGATTCTGGGCCGCTGACACCTGGCTCCACACCTGGCTGGCCGGTCGTGCGCGCGGCCGGTGGGCCACCGCACGGGGACGGTGGATTCAGGCTGTGCTGACGGCGGCCCTTCTGGTCGCCGGTCTGGGCGCCTGGGCGTTGGCCATTATTCAGCCGTGGACGGCGAAGACGGCGGACCCTGGCGTCTTTGCGGTGTCGTCCGGCGTGACGCCCGACAAGGTCCGCTCGGCCGCCGTGGGCGTCGACGAACTCGTCGGCGACCGGAAGGCCACCGTTCCCGCGCCGCTTCAGCGGAACCCGTTCGACCACGCCGGGTCAGGAGCGGTGGAGGCGGTGGCTCCCGGCGCCAAGCGCCCGGCGCCGCACACGGTCGGCGCGGCCGACGTACCGGCCGACCGGCCGACGCCGCAGGACATTCTGGAGAAGGTCAAGGGGCTGAGGCTCGAGGTGATCCTCATCACCCCCGAGGGGCAGCGCTGGGTGGTTATTAACGGTGAGGACTATCGAGAGGGGGAGGCCGTGTCCGGATTCCGGATCGTCGAGATCCAGGAAGGCCGGGCCAAGCTGCAGCAGGGAGGTGTCACGTGTCTGCTACGAATGGACTGAAACGGCGCGTCACGGCGAGGAGGGAGACGTCCCTCGAACGCGGTCGGTGGCGCATGGTACTTGCGGCCGGGGCTCTGGCGCTGGTGTGGCTGGTGCTCGGCTCACCCATTGCGGCGGGCGCCGAGGTCGCCCCGCCCGCCAAGGCCGGTGAGGGCAAGGCCGCAGACGCCCCCGCCGCCGCGGACCCCAAGCCCGCCGCCGCCGATGCATCCAAGCCGGCGGGTGCGGGTAAGGCGACGACGATGGCGGCCGACGATGGCAGGATCGAACTCCACATCAAGAACGACGACCTCGCCAACGTCCTCGAACTCCTGTCGCAACAATACCGGATCAATATCGTTGCCAGCAAGGGCGCCACGGGCAAGGTGTCGGCCGACCTGTACAACGTGACCGTCGAGGAATCCCTCGACGCCATCTGCCGGGCCACCGGCCTTGCGTGGGTGAAGGAAGGCAATTGCATCTACGTTCATACGGCCGCGGAACTGGCGGCTATCCAGGAGGACGACTCGCGACTGGTCACGGAGGTCTTCCACCTGGACTACCTGACCAGCGAGGAAGCCTTGAAACTGGTCGCGCCCGCCATCTCGAAGAAGGCGACGACGGCGGTCACGACGCCTGCTGAAGGGGGTATACCCACCGGCGCCGAAGAGGTTGGCGGCGACGACTACGCCATGCCCGACAGCCTGGTCGTCCGCGACTTTCCCGAGAACATCGAACAGGTGCGCACGATCCTCGAACGGATGGATCGTCGCCCCCGTCAGGTTCTCGTCGAAGCCACCATCCTGGCGGTCACCCTCGACGACGACACCAGCCTGGGCATCAACTTCAACACCCTGGCCGGCGTCGATTTCCGCGATATCGTTGCCCCTGAACCGACCACCGCGCCCGCGACCATCCAGACCAACGCGGCAGCCACCGCCAAGGCGCATACCAACCCCTGGGGCACGACGTACACGGCCGGCTTCGCCACGCCCGGCGCCGGATTGAACATCGGCGTCATGACCAACAACATCTCGTTCTTCATCAACGCCCTGGAGGAAATCACCGACACGACCGTCCTGGCGAACCCGAAGGTGCTGACACTCAACAAGCAGCCCGCCGAGGTCATCGTCGGCCAGGAGATCGGCTACATCACCACCACCGTCAGCGAGACGACCGCCGTCCAGGCGGTGGAGTTCCTCGAAGTCGGGACCCAGTTGCGATTCCGCCCCTTCATCACCGATCAGGGCTACGTCCGCCTGGAGGTTCACCCGGAGGTCTCCACGGGGGTCATCAACCCCCTCACCCAGGTTCCCGACAAAACCACCACCGAAGTCACCTGCAACATCCTCGTCAAGGACGGCGAGACGGTCGTCATCGGCGGCCTGTTCGACGAGACGGTCAGCATCACCCGGAACCAGGTTCCCGGGCTCGGCAACATTCCCGGCCTCGAGTGGCTGTTCCGCAGCAAGGAGGACAACTCGCTCCGCCATGAAATCATCGTCCTCCTGACGCCTCACATCATCGAGGACAACGAACTCGACGCCATCGGCAAGGACACCATCGCCGACGCCAAACGCCGGTGTCTCGGCATCCGCGAGGGGTTCAGTTTCTTCACACGCGAATGCATGACCGTCGACTACCTCCAGAAGGCCAATCAGGCCTGGAAACGCTACGAGCAAACCGGCAACTCCAAGCACCTTGACGATGCCTGGTGGAACGTCTCCCTCGTCTGCAACATGGCCCCGAACAACCTCAAGGCCCTTCGTCTGAAAGACAGGATACTCAGCGCCAGGACGGGCAAGCCTTACGCGCCGCCCAACCTCACCGTCTGGGACACCATCCAGGCTCGCATGGCGGCCATCGACAAGGCCAAGGGAATCGTCTCTCCCGGCCCGTTGAGGAAGCGAGAGCAGGCACCCGCCGAACCGAAGCACGAACCACCTCCCACAGGCGGGGCCGAGGGGAAGGAGACCGACCGTGCGAACTAAGCGAGTTACCCTGTATGCGGCAGTTGCGGCCGTGTTCCTGGTTGCCGGCTGCGGACAAATGCAGACCAACGCCGATCGCGAGGCGGCCCACAAACGATGGGCCGAATCCCGGGCCGAGATGATGGTTAAACTGGCCGAGGGATGCTACAAGCGGGGCGACTTCGGCCGCGCACGAGAGCACATTGACGAAATCGCACAGGCCGGCACGCCCTACGCCCCGCTCTATGTCCTGGCGGCCCGCCTGGCTGCCGAGATGAAGGAGTTGGACAAGGCCCGCGATTACGCCGAGATGGCCACCTCCATTGACCCCGACTCCGCCGAGGCACGGTACGTCCTCGGCACGATCCGGCAGACCCTCGGCGACGAGACGAAGGCCCTCGAGGCCTTTGCCAAGGCGGTCGAACTCAGCCCCGGCGTCCCCAGGTATGCCCTGGCCGAGGCCGAGATGCTCGTCGCCACGGACCAGGCGCCTGCCGCCGCACGCTGCCTGGCCGACCTCGCCGAGCAGACGCCCGGACGGGCAGACGTGCACGCCGCCCTTGGCGACGTCCTGACGTTCCTGGGCCGATACGAGGAGGCGGCGGGCAGTTACCGGATCGCCCTGCGGCTCGATCCCGAGGCGCAGGGGCCGAAGGAGCGGCTTGCGGCCGCCCTCTTCCACTCCGGCGCCTGTGGTGAGGCCGAGCCGATTCTCGCCGAACTGGCCGCTTCCGAGCCCGACTTTGCCGTCGGCTGGGTCCGCCAGATGCGGGCAGACTGCCTCTTGGCCCTCGGTCGGACCGACGAGGCCCGTGCCCTGTACCGGGTGCAGGCCGGCAGCGCGTCTGGTCAGGCCCGGCCACTGGTGGCGCTGGCGAAGTGTGACATCTTCCAGAACCGCCTCCCGTCGGCCAGGACGCTGCTCGAATCGGCTCTGACGGCCAGTCCGCAGGACGCCGAGGCCAATGCCCTCATGGGGTACATCCTCGTGGCCCAGGGGCGGCCGGGCGAGGCCGTCTCGCACCTGAGACTGGCCCTGAAGGACCCGGCGTGCACCGGCCGCGACACCGTCGAGTGGCTTCTCGCACGCGCCGAGGGCAGGTCGGCTCCACTGCCGCCCAGCGCACCCTCGTCGGCGGCGAGGACGCAACGCACCGAGCACTCGACAGGGCCGTATGTTGTGGCCAGGCCCCTGGATCCGTCGTAGCAGGGACATAGGCGGTCGTCGTTGCGGCTGGGTGGACGGTCTGGAGGTTTGTGGGTTGTGATTGAGTTGAGGCGCGTGGCCGCCGTCATCTTGCTGTTTCTGGGGGTTGGGGTGGGGCTCCACCTGCTGATGGACCCGCTGCGCCATGCCAGCCAACCCGCCGCCGTCAAGGCGATGACGCTGGGGGCGGGGCTGGCGCTGGCGGTCCTCGGCATCATCGGCGGATTCCTGATTGCACGCTTTCCCAAGGAGCGGATCGACGGCGTCGCCGGCCACCTCGAGGACATGGTCCGCCGCGGGACGGTCGGCATGGTGGTCGGTGAAACCGACGCCGATGCGCTCGGCCGGCTCGGTCATGCCATCAACCACTACCTGGCCTTCGTTAAGGACGAGGTGGAACAGTCGCACATGACCGCCAAAGAGCGGCAGATTCAGATGAAGGTCCTCGAGGCCGAGAAGCGGCACGTTGAGGCCGTCATCCACGCCATCAGCGACGGCGTTCTCGTCATGGACGCTTTCGGCGACCTGGTTCTGACGAATGCGGCGGCCGAGCGGATCTTCGGCTTCACCTTCGACGCATCCACCCGCCGGCCCGTCGACGAGGCCATCCACGACAAGCGGTTCCTTGAACTGCTCCACGACATGCACGAAACCGGCCTCGTCGTGCCGCATCGGACACTCGAGTGGGCCCAGGGGTCGGGCGAGCACACACACGTCTGGCGCGTTATCCTGAACACCGTTGTCGAGGGACGCAAGCACGACCGCGTCAGCGGCGTGGTGGCGGTTCTGCACGACGTGACGAAGGAGAAGGAAATCGCCCGCATGAAGAGCGATTTCGTCTCGAACGTCTCCCACGAGTTGAAGGCACCCCTCTCGAGCATCAAGGCCTACGCCGAGATGCTTGTCGACGGCGAGGCCGCCGACGAGGCCGAGGCCACCGAGTTCCTCGGCGTGATCGCCGGCGAGGCCGACCGCCTCGGAAGGCTCATCCAGAACATCCTGAACCTCTCACGCCTCGAATCCGGACTCGTCTCCACCAACAAGGCCGACCTGGCCGTGACCGAGATCCTGGGCGACGTCGCCGATGTCATGACGCCCCAGGCCGCCCAGAAGCACATCCAACTTGAGGTCGATCTGGCCCCGGTCTTCTTCCACGTCCATGCTGACCGCGACCTGCTCTACCAGGCCGTCCTCAATGTGGTTTCGAACGCCGTCAAGTACACGCCCGAAAGGGGGAAGGTCTCCGTCTCCACGTACCTCGAAGAGGGCTGGGTCGTGGTCGACGTGGTGGATACCGGGTACGGCGTTCCGCCGGAGGACATCGACCGGGTTTTCGAAAAGTTCTATCGCTCGCGGCACTCCGCCGGAGGGGCCGCCGGCACCGGCCTCGGATTGCCGCTCGTCAAGCACGTGGTCGAGACGATTCATGGGGGACAAGTGGCGCTGGAAAGCCACGTCGGCAAGGGCTCGACGTTCCGGATCTTCCTGCCTGCCGTCCGATAGGGCGAACTGATCGGAGGATGAGTATGACCTGCAAGGTGCTCGTGGCCGACGACGATGCCTACATCACGAACGTGGTGGCCAGAAAACTGCAGAACGCCGGACTCGACGTTATCGTGGCCATGGACGGCCGCGAGGCCTACGAACGGGCCATCGCCGAGCGGCCCGACTTCCTTATCACCGACCTCCAGATGCCCGGCATGAGCGGACTGGAACTGTCGGCACGCCTGACGGCCGAACTGCCCGAACCCATCCCGACCATCCTCCTGACGGCCAAGGGGTTTGAGATCGACCGGACCGACACCGACCATCTGCCCATCCTGCACGTGATGAGCAAGCCGTTCAGCCCGCGCGAACTGCTCGACAACGTCCGGGGAGCCGTCGAAATCGGCGCGCTATCGTAGGGGAAAGCATGTCGGTGTCTTCCACAACCTGTTCGCCGGACGCAGTCGGTGTGCCGGACGGGTTCGCCGACCGCATCCGCGACCGGCTGGGCGTGGCCGTGGCGTTCTACCGCCTCGACGGCACGCCCGTCGCCGGGACGCACGAGCACGACCGCCCCCCGGCCGCCGCCCCCTCTGAGGTGGTGACGCGACTCGTCCGCGAGGCCGCCCGCCTTAACGAAGACCGGCTCGCCGGCGCCTCGGACGGTCTGGCGGCGGCGTGGCCGATTGGCCTTCGCGGCCGTCCAAGACTCGTCGCGGCGGCTGAACTGACCCTGGCGGGGGAGACCGAGCGGCCGATGGCCTCCCGTCTGCTGGCGGCCGTCGGCGAGACCCTCCGCGCGGGCGTTGCGGAAGCCGACGCCCGGCTGCAGTGCGACTCCCTCGCCGAGGCGCTGAGCCAGAGTTTCGAGGAGATCAGCCTGCTTCACAACGTCGGCGACATGCTCCGCGTCACGCGGCCCGTCAAGGGGATGCTCGAATACGTGTGTGCGGAACTCCGCGAGACGACCGGCGCGGAGGCGGCGGTGGCGTACCTGCCCGGGGCCGACGGCGAGGCGGCCGAGACGGTCGTCTGCGGTTGTCTGCCGCTGCCCGCCTCGGACCTGCCGGACCTGTTCGACAAGTTGCTCGACGGCCTCGACGCCGAGGGGAACGTGCTCATCAACAACCACTGCCGGCAGTCGCCGTCGCTGGCACGCTTCTCGAAGGCTCTGGGCCGGCTGGTGGCGGTCCCGGTGGCCCTGGGCGAGGGAACCCGCGGCGCCATGGCGGCGCTGAACCGGCCCGGCGAGGAGTTCGGCAGCCCCGACGCCAAACTCATCCGATCCAGCGCCAACGCCAGCGCCGTCTTCATCGAGAACCGCCGACTCTACAACGAACTCCACCAGATGATGCTGAGCCTCGTCAGGGCACTCGTCTCGAGCGTCGACGCCAAGGACCCTTACACCTGCGGACACAGCGAACGCGTCGCCATCACCAGCCGCGAGATCGCCAGGCAGTTGCCCCTCGACGGCGAACTTATCGAGCAGGTCTACATGGCGGGGTTGCTTCACGACATCGGCAAGATCGGAACCCCCGAAGCCATCTTGCGAAAGGACGGGCCACTTCAGCCCGAAGAACGTTGCATCATCAACCGCCATACCGAAATCGGCGGGCACATCCTCAGCGGCATCCCGAAACTCGAACCCGTCCGCGAAGCCGTCATCCACCATCACGAACGGGTGGACGGCAACGGGTACCCGGCCGGGCTCAAGGGCGACGCCATCCCGCAACTCGCAAGGATCGTCGCCCTCGCCGACGCCTTCGACGCCATGACCAGCACCCGCCCGTACCGGCCGATGTTGCCGCTTGAGCACGCCGTCCGCGAGGTCCAACGCAACAAGGGAACCCAGTTCGACGCGGCCGTGGTCGAGGCCTTCTTCCGGCTCGACCTGAACCGTCTGACGCAGCAGTTTGCCCAGGAGCCCGCGACGCCCTGCGTCGCGCACGTTTAGGCGGGAACCACAATGGCCATAACGGCCGATGCCTACGGCAGTATGATGGTGCTCTCGGTGGACCCGGCCCTGACGCGGGCCGAGGAAGAGCCGTTCCGCCAGGCCGCCACCGAGCAGATCCGGTCCGGCGGACGATGGTTCGTCCTCGACCTCTCGCGGACCGGGTACTTCGACAGCCAGGGCCTCGAAATCCTCGTCTGGTTTCAGGAACAGGTCGAGGCCGTCCAGGGCGTCGTCAAGGTGGCCGGCCTGAAGGGACTCGGACGCAAGACCTTCGAGATCGTCCGGTTCGACAAGAAACTTGAGGTCTTCGATAACGTTCACGAGGCTGTCAAGAGCTTTCACTAGGACATGCCATGACGACCGCAACCAAACACCGTGCCCGGTTGGGCGACCTGATGACCGCCCGCGGCGTCATCACGCACGAGCAACTCTCGCGCGCGCTGGCCGTGCAGCAAGACGGGCAGCAGGACCGGCTCCTCGGCGAGATCCTGGTCGACCTCGGCTACGCCAGCGACGACCAGGTCCTGTCGGCGGTGGCGACGGCGTGCAGCGTGCCGTTTGCCCACCTCACGCCGCAACTGGTTGACCCGGCCGTCCGAAGTTCCCTGCCGGCCGCATTCATCCAGAAGCACTGTGTCCTGCCGCTCTTTCGGGTCCGCGACCTGCTGACCGTGGCCGTCTCCGAACCGTCGAACATCTTCCTGGTCGACGAGATCGCCCACGCCGCCGGACTGAGCGTGCAGGTGGTGGCGGCGACGGCCGACAACATCTACCAGATGCTCGACGCCACCCGCGCCGACGCGAGCGAACCGGCATCACTCCACGACGACGGGGCCGCCGACCTGCCCATGTCCGCCGACCTGCTCCTGCCCGACGACTACGAGTCGGTCTACGGCACGTGGCCGGCCGAGAAGGTCGCCGGCCTCCTGATACGCGAGGCCGTTCGCTCGCGAGCCAGCACCATCCACCTGGAACCCGACGAAAAGGTCCTCCGCGTCCGGTTCCGCATCGACGGTCTGTTGCACGTGGTCATGCGTCCCCCGGTGCGGCTGGCGGCGGGGTTGGCGGCCGCCTTCGACGAGATGATGGGGCTTGCCGGGAAGGCTTCCTCGCTCCAGCGGGGCCGCCAAAGCGCCCGTCTCCTGGTTCAGGGTCGCGCCGTGCAACTCCACGTCAGCAACCTCCTCGGCGCCTTCGGACCGAGGACCGTCGTCCGCCTCGTCCGCGACGACGAGGCCCAAAAACCGCTCGAAAAACTCGGCTGCGACGGCAAACTGCTCGCGGCCTACCGCGACCTGCTGGCCGAGGGACGCGGACTCGTCGTGGTGGCCGGACCGCGCGAAAGCGGCGTCACGACCACGCTTTACAGCACCATCAACGCCCTCGACCCGGTTCGCCTGAACGTCTGCACCGTCGAGTCGTGCGTCCACTTCAGTCTGCCGGGGGTCAACCAGTTCTCCCCGGCGACCTGTGGCAGCGCCGACACGTCGGAGATCCTGTCGCGGCTGCTCGTTCAGCAGCCGGACGTCCTGGCGCTGGACGGGGTGATGGATGCCGAGATGGCCCCCGCCGCCGTCGAAGCGGCCCTCGACGGACACCTGGTTCTCGCCCACGTCCGGGCACGAGACGCCGCCGATGCCGTGGCGCGTCTGGCGGCCGACGTGCCGGCCGAATCGCTGGCGTCGGCCCTGCGCGGCGTGTTGGCGCAACGCCTCGTGCGGACCGTCTGCCTCCACTGCCGCACGCACCACGATCCGCCGGCGTCACTGCGCCGCCGCGCCACCGAGGCGTTCGGCCCGGTGGCCGAGTACGTCAAGGGCCGAGGCTGCCCTGATTGCAGACAGACGGGGTTCGTTGGACAGATCGGCCTGTTTGAACTGACGCCCATGGATGCCCCACTGGCGGACCTCATCCGGGAGGGCGCCGGCGTCGAAGCCCTGCGCGAGGCGATCCACGCCGCCGGACACCCTTCCATCCGCATCGACGCCGCCAACAAGGTCCGGGCCGGAATCACCTCGGTCGAGGAAATCATGGAGGTTCTGGCCGGCTACCCCCACGCGGCCCCGCCGTCTGCGCCGAGGGATGCGGAAGAGCCGGCCTGACCGGCCGCCTCACGGCGGCCGTCATGCCGCCAAAGAAACGGGGCCGCCGACGCGGCCCCGCGACACGTTCGCCTTTCGATGTGTCCTCTAGTAGCGCTTCTTGTCGTCTCGGACGCCCGGCTGCCGGGACTTCCCTTCGATCTCCTCGATCTTCTTTATGAGTTCCTTGCCCTCGTTCGCGCTTCGCTTGTCTCTGGGCAGGGCTTCGTAGAGGGCCCGGTACAGTCCCACGGCGCTGCGTTTGTCGCCACACTTGACGTATAGGGCGGCGACCTTCATGCCAAGTGTCCTGTCGGTGTACCGGGTCTTTGCGGGCTTCGCGTCGAAGAGGCTCTTGTAGAACAACAGGGCCTTGCGCGGGTCGCCGGTCTTGTCGTACAGTCCGCCGATGTTCTCAATCAGCACGTTGTCCTTGACCCGTTCGGCGGCGGGGGTGTTCTTGTAGACCGAGAGGTAGATGGCCAAGGCGGCACGGAACTCGGCGCACTGCTTGTACGTATGGGCGACCTTATTGAGGTTGGTCCGGTGCTTGCTCTCGACGCGGGCCGTGAGGGTGTCGATCCGGGCCTTCAGCGGGTCCGGCGCCTTGGCGCGGTCGCGTCCGAGGGCCTTGACGGATTTCAGCACGGGCGCCAGCCGGCGGTTGAAGGCCTGGAGTTGCCGGGCGCACGAGATCAGGACGGCCTTATACTGGCGCAATCCCCCACCGCTCTCGCCCTTGGCGAGTTTCTCAGCGGCCTTGCCGGGATTCTCGATGCCCTCGTTCGCCTTCTGCTGGGCCTGCATGATTTTCATCGAGAGTTCGAGTTCTTGCTCCTGGAGCGTCATGAACCGGTCTTCGATCTCCTCGATCTGCTTCTCGATGCGGGCCTGGAGTTCCGCCTCCGAACCGGTCGCCGGTTCGCCGGCCGCCGACACCGAGGGCATCGCGACAGGAACGGCCAGTCCCAGCGCCAGGCTCACGAGCAGTTTCGCACACGGTATTCGCATGACCAGCCCCTTGTGTCGGCTCCCCCTTTTCGAGCCGAATCTGCGCACCAGCGCCCGTCGGCGCAGGATGACGGGCGGCGCTGGCGCGCCTCTAGCCTTGGATCGACGTGACGCGGACGGTCAGGTACCCCTGGCGGTGGCCGGTGTGGGTCCGGGAGTTCTTGCGTCGGCGGACCTTGACGACCTCCAGTTTGGGCCCCTTGGCGGGTCCGAGGACCTCGGCCGTCACTTTCGCCCCTTCGACGAGGGGTTTGCCCACCTGGACACCGTTCTCGTCGGACAGAAGAAGGACCCGGTCGAACGTCAGGTCGCCGCCCGCCTCGGCGGTGCGTGAATCGATCCGGAGCGTCTGACCCTCTTCGACCCGCCATTGCGTGCCGCTGTCTTCAACAATCGCGTACATACCACTCCCCACTCTTAGGTTATACGAGCCGTCGGGTGACTTTAGCGAGCCGCGAAGCAGAAATCAAGCCTTTATCCGCCCGGTGCATCCCCGCCCCGCCAAACCGCTGCCACACAGGCTGTATCCCCTTGAACCTTGCCCCCATTCCCGGTACAGTCCTGTCTCTACGTGAAGGTGCGAGGAGCGGCGATGACGACGGCACCCGATGCGAGCGGCAGGTTTGGACCCTATGGCGGGCGATACGTCCCTGAGACGTTGATGGCGGCGCTGGAGCAACTGACCGAGGCCTACTTCGAGGCCCGCGACGACCCCGCCTTTCAGGACGAACTCGACTATCTCCTGGCGCAGTACGCCGGCCGCCCGACGCCGCTTTACTTCGCTCGCCGCCTGACGGAAGCCTGGGGCGGGGCACGCGTCTATCTGAAACGCGAAGACCTTGCCCACACCGGCGCTCACAAGATCAACAACACGGTCGGCCAGGCCCTGCTGACCGTCCGGATGGGCAAGACCCGGCTGATCGCCGAGACGGGGGCCGGCCAGCACGGCGTCGCCACCGCCACCGGGGCCGCCCTCATGGGACTCGACTGCGATATCTACATGGGCACTGAAGATATGCGACGCCAGCGCTTGAACGTCTTCCGCATGCGGGCCCTCGGGGCGCGGGTCATCGACGTGGACTCGGGCCAGCGGACCCTCAAGGACGCCATCAACGAGGCGATGCGCGACTGGATGGCCACCGTCGAGACCAC
>CAZEBQ010000024.1:0-25512 GCA_964510295.1 uncultured Anaerolineales bacterium
CCATGGAGGGCATCCTGGCCTTCCAGCTCCACGCCGGCGGGCCCATGAAGGTCCAATTCAAGGACATCACGCTCCAGGTCTTCGGCGACGAGTAGCCGAGTTGGCGAAGGACTCCCCCGAACCTGTCGAAGCCTTCCAGGATGCGATGCTCACTGGAATGCTTGGGCTGAATTCCACCACTTTCCGAGCGGGTCAAAGATGCGGAGAAACACCTGAGGAGCGAACCTGCCGAGAAGGCGGAGTGAAACGGACTTGCCAGCGGGCGGATTCCGGCCCCTACCCCACGCCAACCACATCGTTTGGTGCCACCTCCTCCCACTCCCAGGAATCCGGAGAATCCGTATCGAGTCCTGCCCCCGCTACCACGCTATTCATGACAGGCTCCGGGACGCGGTAGGTGATCTCAACCTCCAGGCGTTCCGGAGCCGGTCTTATCTCCTGTACCCAACTCCGCAGCAGCCGTTTCTTATGTGCCGGGCTGCCATGCTTGAACAGTCTCTCGAGTTTCGCGCGGTAAGCCATCGCGGTCTTGATGTCAATCCGTGGCGGCTGCGTGTGAACGGCCACCTTGCCGGTGAGTTCATCCCGCTTCTGCGTTAACTCCCGCAGTCGGCTGTTGACCCAACCGGCATCCTCCAGGTCGTCTTCGAGCGCCTTGCCGACGTTCGCGATCTTCGCGTCCACTTCTCTAATCTTCGCCGCGGCAAGCGGATCATGCCCGGTCGATTGCTCTCACAGGGAGGGATGGGTGAACGTGGAGGCAGGCAAGCGAGCCCGGGCGGACGCGGGGAGGAGGGGGAGATCACATGCACGTCAGAGCCGGATGGCTTTTCGGCGGGCACAGGATCTCCGGCCACCGCGAAAGTCGTTGATGAATCCCCGAGATGGAGAGATACTGACGTTCGACGCCCCAGGACGGTCCTGGGCCCACGCCATATGGGGAATGTGGGCTTCGGGGACTGATTCGCGCCGCGCGGGTGCCGCCGGCGCCCCATCCCGGCTTCAGGTTTAAGGACGACCGCCATGCCGACCATCGCAGCCCCATTCCGCGTGCCGCTCGGCAAGGACCGCTTCGCTTGCCTCCTGGTCACGTTGGCGCTACTGGCGTTCGCGGCCGACCTTGCCGCCGCCGAGGCTGTCAACCTTGCCCTTGGCAGGAAGGTCGGCTTCACGCCGGAACCGAACTATGCCCTGACGTCGCGCGGCGGCACCGACGCCCACGACCTTACGGACGGCCAACCGAGCACCCGCAAAGACGATAAACTGTGGTTCGATTCGAAGGCCGTGGCCTTCAGTTACGCCGGCCTCGTCCAGATGGCCGTGGACCTCGGCCGCCAGGCCGACGTCGGCGAGGTGACGGTCCGCCTGCAAGGCGGGTCGCCCCAGGCGGGAGTCTGTCTGCCGTGCTGGGTGGACCTGGTCGCAAGTTCCGACGGCGTGCGATACTGGCGCGTAGCGTCGTATTCGCGGTGGGACCCCGAGGCCCGCGATGCCTTCCAGATACCGCCGGACGAAGGCACGGCGTGGGTCCACCTCCTGCGGTTCCGTAACGTGAACGTCCGCACCCGGCACGTGGGCCTGGCGATGTACGGCGCGGGCCTCAGCGTCACGGACGAACTCCAGATCCTGGCCGGGCCGGGGGATGCAACGTACGCGGCCCCCGCCACCGGCAAGCCCACGGCCTTCTCCGTGACCGGGCCGCGGCTGTATTTCCACAAGCCCGTGGTTTTCGTTCCGTCGAACATCGATGCCCCCACGCCACTCGGGCTGATCGTGCCGGCCGATTTCGGAGCGAAGGCCGTGACGTTGGAAATCGACCTGCCCCGCGGTCTCTGTTTCACAGGCGGTTCGGTGGGCGGCCGGCCCGTTGCCGAGGCCAAGGGCGAGCCTGTGGACGACGGCCGCTTCACGCGGTACACTTTCCCCTTCACGGCCAAGACCGGCAACAAGGCCTGGGGCCGCGTCTACCTTCGGAGCAGCCTGCCGGAGGGCCGGGCCGACGTGGTGCGGCACCGGTTGGCGTGGGAGGGCGGCAACTCGCCGCGCATCGCCCAGCCGATTCGCACCATCCACGTGACGCCGGCGCCCGCGCCGAAGCGGCTGATGACGGGCCTGGGATGGTGGAGCCTCGGCGACACGATGGCCTGGCCCGATGCGCTCGACGCCTTCCGCATGCTCGGCTTCAACACCCTTCCCTTGTTCGCCCGGTGGACCAACCTGGACGGCGCCGACACGATGGCCACCATCGAGCGGTTCCGCCGGGCGGGCTTCAAGGTTCTGAACATCGACTCCACGTTCCACCACATGCTGGCGACGGCCCGGAAGCGGCGCAGCGAGGTGGTCTGCCAATTGGCCGACGGCAGCCACGGCGACCGGCTTTGCCCTTCGTACCGCGGTGACTTGTACGCGAAAGAGATCGCGCGTGTGGCCGGCGAGTGCGCCCGTGTCAAGGCCGACATCCTCAGTTGCGACATCGAACTCTGGAACTGGCGCGGCCCGCTCGACGCCCCCAAGTGCACCCGCTGCCAGGCCGATTTCAAGCAGAGCGGCGCCGCGGACTGGAAGGCTTGGCAACTCGAGAAGGGGTACGAGATGTGGGTGGATCTGGCCACCGCCGTCCGCACGAGCGCCAAAGAGGCCGGCATCCCCCCGCCGGAACTTGGCGTCTACGACTTCCGCCCCGGCGCAGCCTACCAGAACACCTGGCCCTTCGACCGCCTGTACCCCGAAAGCATGGACAACTCGCAGGTCTCCACGTACACGCCGCTGTACCCGTACCACCTTGCGCTCATCGGCAACGAGGCCCGTGCCGACCGCGAGCGGTTGCCCAAGTCCGACGTCCTGCCGTGGATCACCCCCGGCGATGCGGGCACCTTTCCCGGTGAGGCATTTACGTGGGCGCTGCTGGAGTGCTTCGCGAATGGCTCGCGGGGGGTCCACTTCTGGTCCGGCCGCCTGTGGGACGCCGAAACCCTCGACGCCTACGCCCGCGCCATCCACATGGTCGTCCCGGTTGAAGACGTGATCGTGGACGGCGACCTCCTGCGCGGCGCCCGGTGCGACCCGGCCATGCGCGTATCCGGCATGCAGCGCGGCGGCGATCTGTTTCTGCTGGTGGCCGACTACCGGTCACCACGGAAGGGGGACGTGCGAATCGCCCTGCCCGTCGCAGGGCCGGCTCGTGTGACGGACCTCGCCACAGGCTGCGTCGTTGCACACATCGCCCCTGGAGCCAAGGTCTTCACCGTGCGATTCGACGGGCAGCGCGCCAAGGCACTTCACGTGGAGTGGTAGGCGAGGCTCTTCGCGACGGCGGGCGCCACGTCCGACCGGGCCGGCCGCGTGATGAACCTGTGCCACAGGGCGTGGTCATCGGCCGCGCGGCACCAGGCAGCCTGCGCCCGGGGGTCGGTTCGATGAGGCGAGCGGGATGCTCAATTGCCTCGGCGGCGCCGTCCCCCCCCCGCCCACGAGTGCCCCTATGCGGCGGCCGTAACGTTGAATTCCGCCCCGCGGTGGCGTGGCAACGTTGCGCCCGACGATGTATACTGTGCTCTCCGGGAAGAGGTTCCCCGCAGAGAGCGGAAAGGATCGCCATGATGCGTGGTAAGGGCCGGGTTGTGAGTCTTGTGGTGGCGGGCGTTCTGGTCGCCGGCGTCCTCGCCGTGTGCCCCGCGCGTGGGGCGGATGTTGCCCCGGCGGCCGCGCAGGCCCGGCAGATTCTGGAGGCGACCGACGTCCGCGGCGGCCTCGTCGTCCACGTCGGCTGCGGCGACGGGCGGCTGACGGCCGCCCTGCACGCCGGCAACGCGTATCTTGTCCACGGTCTGGACGCCGACGCGACCGACGTCGAGACGGCCCGCGAGGCCATCCGTTCGCTCGGCCTCTACGGTCCGGTGTCGGTTGCGCGATGGACCGATACGGCCCACCTACCCTACACCGCGAACCTCGTCAACCTGCTCGTTGTGGAGGATCCGGGCGGGGTCCCGATGGCCGAGGTGCTTCGGGTGCTCGCCCCGCAGGGTGTGGCGTACATCCGGCAGGCCGACCGGTGGACGAAGACCGTCAAGCCGCGCCCCGACGAGATCGACGAATGGACGCATTATCTCTATGACGCCACGAACAACGCGGTGTCACACGACCAGGTGGTGGCCCCGCCGCGGCAACTCCAGTGGGTGGGCAGCCCGAAGTGGGCGCGCCATCACGATCACGTGGCGAGCATGTCGTCGCTGGTCTCGGCTGGCGGCCGCATCTTCTACATCATGGACGAAGGCTCCAAGGCAACGATTCTGCTTCCGCCCGCGTGGTTCGTCGTGGCCCGCGACGCCTTCAGTGGCGTGGTGCTGTGGAAGCGTCCCATCGAGACCTGGTGCACGCACCTCTGGCCCCTGAAGAGCGGGCCGAACCAGTTGCCCCGGCGGCTGGTGACCGACGGCAAGCGAGTGTACGTGACGCTGGGCCTCGACGCGCCCGTGTCGGCCCTGGACGCTGTGACCGGCGAGACCGTCCGGACGTATCAGGATACGCGGTTCGCGGAGGAACTGATCCTTTCCGACGGCGTGCTGTTCGTGCAGTGCACCCAGGGCCCGTCGCGGCTGAACGACTTCCGGCCGAGGGCCACGAACATCTGGACCAACTGCCGGCCCGAGGAGGGCGCCTGGGACAAAAAGGCTCGCCGCCTGCACGCCATCGATGCCGATAGCGGCCGCACGCGCTGGACGCGCCCAGGCGTCATCGCGCCGCTGACGCTGGCGGCCGACGCGACACGCCTCTACTTCTACGACGGGAAGCACGTCGTCGCCCTCAACCGCAGGACGGGTGCACCGCTCTGGCAGTCGCCGCCCGTCCCGTGTGCCAAGAGCCTGAGCCCTGCGTATGGCCCGTCGCTCGTTGTCTATGAAGACGTGGTGCTTCTCTCGGCCGAGAAGAAGACCATGCACGCGTTCGACGCCGCCACCGGCCGCAAACTCTGGACGGCGCCGCATGGACCCGGCGGCCACCACTCGCCGGACGACCTGCTCGTCATTCGGAATCAGGTATGGAGCGGCGTGCGGACCGTGACCGGGCGCGACCTGCGCACCGGCAAGGTCCGGACCGACGCGCCGCCCGATGAGAAATCGTACTGGTTCCACCACCGATGCCATCGCGCCAAGGCGACGGACTGCTATATTATGCTGTCGCGCACGGGCATCGAGTTTGTCGACGTGGCATCCAGGCACTGGATCAACAACAACTGGGTCCGCGGCGGGTGCCTCTACGGCGTGATGCCGTGCAACGGTCTGATCTACGCCCCGCCGCACGCCTGTGGCTGTTACCTGGAGGCCAAACTCTTCGGCTTCAACGCGCTGGCGCCCGAATCGCCCGCGATGGCGGACCTGAAGGCCGGCCCGGACGACGGGCGCCTCGAGAAGGGTCCCGCCTACGGCGCCGCCATGGCCGAGGCGGCGAGCGACCCCGCCGCCGACTGGCCGACCTATCGCCGCGACCCCGCCCGAAGCGGCGCCTCGGGCACAACCATCCCGGCGGCCCTGGTGACGCAGTGGCAAACGCCGCTGGGCGGCCGGCTGACCAGCCCGACGGTGGCCGGAGGCCGGGTGTTTACGGCCTCCATCGACACGCACGCCGTTTTGGCGGTCGATGCCGATACCGGCCGACTGCTCTGGACGTTCACGACGGGCGGCCGGGTCGATTCGCCGCCGACGATTCACGCCGGCCTGGCCCTGTTCGGGTCCGCCGACGGCTGGATTTACGCCGTCCGCGCCTCCGACGGCGTCCTGGCGTGGCGGTTCCAGGCTGCCCCCATCGAGCGGAACATCGTGGCGTTCGAGCAGGTCGAATCGGTTTGGCCCGCCGTCGGCAACGTTCTGGTCCAGGACGGCGTGGCCTGGGCGGTGGCGGGGCGGTCTGCCTTTCTCGACGGCGGCCTGCGCCTGCTGCGGCTGGATCCGAAAACCGGCCGCAAACTCTCCGAGACCGTGATCGACTACGGCAACCGCGAGGCCGCTCGCCAACTCCACGAGAAACTCAAGGGCTGCACCGACATGCCGGTGGCCCTTCCCGATATCCTCTCGAGCGACGGCCGGCGCGTCTACCTGCGGTCGCAGGCGTTCGATCTGGAGGGCGGCCTCGGCGACACCACGCCCCAGCGGGCCAACGACCAGGTGGGTCCCGACGCCCACCTGTTTGCCCGGACGGGGTTCCTGGACGACGCGTGGTTCTCGCGCTCGTACTGGATGTACGGCCGGGGCATCGTCGGGCTGCACGGGTATCCGGCGGGTTTCCAGCAGTGGTGCGAGCCGGCGTGGTACGCCCCCTCGGGCCGGCTGCTGGTGTTTGACGCCAAGACGGTGTTCGGGTTCGGTCGGGAGCCGGCGTTTCAGATCAACTCGGCGGCGTATCAGTATCGTTTTTTTGCCGCAGCACGGTTCCCCGCGCCGGAGGCGTACCGCAAGGCCATCGCCGTGGTCACCGAGAAGGGCAAGCCCAAGGGGTTCCATTCCGACTGGAAGTTGCGGGAGGGGTATGAGCGGTCGCAGCTGAGCGCCGCCGATTACCGATGGTCGCTGGAGAGGCCGCCGCTGGAGGCCCGGGCGCTGGTCCTGGTCGGCGACATGTTGGTCGCAGCCGGGCCGCCGAGCCTGCTCGACCAGACCAAGGCGTTCCTGCATCTGGAGGATCCGAAGACGAAGGCCGCCATGGAGGCCCAGGCCGCCGCCCTGGCCGGCAAGAAGGGCGCCATGCTGTGGGTGCTCTCGGCCCGCGACGGCACGAAACGGGCCGAACGGACGCTGGAATCGCCGCCCGTCTTCGACGGCATGGCCGCCGCCAACGGCCGGCTGTATATCACGACCATGGACGGCAAATTGCTGTGCCTGGGCCGGCCGAAGTAGACGCGGTTTCATGCCTTCCGCGTGATGGCCTACCCAGGTCGCCAAGTGTTGAATCCCGTCGCGCATCGGGTGTAACAGTGATGCACGCCGCCCAGATACGCCTTGGCAAACACCTTCCGTTGCACCGGCGGACAGATGACCGTGTGGGTGCCCCTTGACTGACAGGTCCCGTTCCAGAGGGTTCCACTTATGACAATACACGCCATGTTCTTGCTCGGCCTGCTGGCAGGCGCGCTTCAGTACCACGACAGCCTCATCCGGAATCCGTCGTTCGAAGAGGACCGTGACCGTGATACGCACCCGGACGGCTGGCGCCCTTACGCCTTCGATTCGCCGGCGCGGCTTCAGTGGGACGATTCCGTGTCGCGGAGCGGTAAGCGCAGTCTCAAGATCAGCGATTCGTTCCGCCCGGGGGACCAGCGCGACTGGAAACGTTGTACCGGGCGCTGGGTGTCGGCGCGACGGCCGATCGAACCGGCCGCGGAGTACCGACTCGAAATCTGGGGCAAGACCGAAGGCGTCAGCGGACAGGCTTATGCGCATCTCGCCTGGCAACGCGGGACGAAATGGTTGAGCGAAACCCCGACCGAGCGCATCTCGGGTACAAGTGACTGGCGGAAACTGACCGTCTCGGCGGTGGCACCCGCCGAAGCGGACACGGTGGTCGTCTCGCTGAACCTGTCCCGCAGCAAAGGGACCGCCTGGTTCGACGACGTGAAACTTTCCGGCAAGAGCAACGTGCTCCCCAAAGTGGAATACGTTTTTCACGACACGGAGAGTTGGTTCCCCTTCGAGTTCCCTCTCGATGATACCAACCTGGACAGCATCGACCTGACCGGCTTGCTCGATGCCCCGGCGGGGAAACATGGCTTCGTCACCGTTCGCCCCGACGGCCATTTCTATTTCGAGGACGGCACGCGGGCGCGGTTCTTCGGTACGAACGTGGGCGGCCGCGCGTGCGCGCCGGAGAAGGAGCAGGCCCGCGTCATCGCTGCACGGCTGGCCAAGTACGGCGTCAATATGCTGCGCCTGCACTCCCTCGACGGCCGCTACGGTCCGTTGATTGACTATAGCCGCGGCACCAGCCAGGAGTTTGATGCCGCCGCCCTGGACCGGGTTGACCGTTTCGTCTCGGAATTGAAGAAGCGGGGCATCTACGTCTACTTCGACCTGCTCGATTACCGGTGGTTCCGCACGGCCGACGGTGTCAAGCACGGCGATGAGTTCACGCACAACTGGCAAGGGTCGATGAAAGGAGCGTCCATCTTCGACGAGCGGATGATCGAACTTCAGAAGGATTACGCCACGAAACTGCTCACGCACCGCAACCCATACACGGGCCTGCGATACGTGGACGACCCGGCTGTCGCCGTGATTGAAACGACGAACGAGAACTCGATCTTCTATTTTCTAAACATGTCGGATCTGTCGCTGCCGTACTATCGCGACGGGCTGCAGCGGCGATGGAACCGCTGGTTGGCGTTACGATACCGCAGCCGAGAAGCACTCGCAAAAGCATGGACGAACGACGAAGGGAGCACCGCGCTGCTTCCGGACGAGAACCCCGCGCAGGGGAACGTGGCAATGTCGTTCGGCATGCTCGGCCGATTTCGGCCGACCGTCGGCGGCAAGCCGAACAAAGACCCCTTGCTGAGCCCGCTCCGTGCGAGCGACATGCTCCGATTCTTCAACGAGGTTCAGCGGCACTACTACAACACGATGCGGGCGCACCTCAAGCAACTGGGCGTCCGAGTGCCCGTGGCGGGCACGAACCAGCAGTTCGTTGTAGTCGACACAGAGGTCGACTCCATGAATGACTTCATGTCCCGAAACCAGTATTGGCGCCATCCGCATCGCCGTGCACAGCCGTTCTTCAAGTTTGCCAACGAGCCGCTGGTTCACGTCGATATTCCCACCGAGCGGAATCCTCTGTCGGTGATTGCACGCACCAGCGTCGCGGGAAAGCCGCAAGCGGTTGCCGAGTTCAATTTCCCCTGGCCCAACGAGTACCGCTGCGAGGGGCTGCTGATGGCCGCCGCCTATTCGTGTTTGCAGGATTGGGACCTCTTCTTGCTGTTTTCCTACGATCCGGACGGCAGGCCCCTGTCGATGTTTCGCAGCCAGTCCGACCCGGCCCGCTGGGGCGAATTCCCGGCGGCAGCGTTGATGTTTCACCGGCACGACGTCGCGGCGGCGCGAAACGAAATCCACGTCGTCCACACGCCGAAAGACACGTTCACGCTGCGGCCACACACCCGGAATGCGAAGCACACCGCCTACCGATTCCTGACCTTCACCTCGCAAGTGCGAAACTTCTTCATCAAAGACGCCTACCGCGGTGACGCCGACGCCGTGTTGGCCTGCGGCCTGTCGGCGGACGCCACCGTCGAAGGCGGGACAAGAGTCATCCGTCTCGCCGCACGCCCCTGGGAAGAGTGGCTCTTCCCGAAGTTCGTCGAGGCCGCCCGTGGGCTGCATCTGCCTGGTTATGAGCGCATAAGTTCCAATACGAAACGTCTCGACAGCGACACGGGTGAACTGTCTCTCCACTACGGCGACGGCCTGTGGACGATCAATACGCCGCGCACGAAATCGGCCGTCGGGTACCTTGCCAAAGCCGGGCGAATTGACCTGGACGGATTGAGTATCGCTTGCGAGACTGAATTCGCCGCCGTGACGGCTACCTCGCTCGACGGTGCCCCGATCGGCCGTTCGCGCCGCGTGCTGCTGACCTCGGTTGGCAGGGCTGAGAACACAGCGCAAGGTTTTTGGCCGCCGACGCCCAAGCAGCGGTCCTGGTCGCACACGTCGTGGATGTTGCCTGCCGAAGGCCGGCTGCCGGTGATCGCCGAGCCGGTTCAGGCGCAACTCGGGCTGAAGGTCTCCGGACCGGCCAGAGCGTATGCGCTGGACGCGACCGGCAAGCGTCGAGGCCGCGTCCGGGCCACGAGTGATTCCGGCATACTGCTGCTGAATCCCGCCGCCGCGCGAAGCGTGTGGTGTGAAATCGTCGTCGAGAGATGAAACAGGGCAACACCAGAGTTCTCACAGAGCAAAGGAGCGGGGTGCTGACCACCCCAAAGTCACTTGGCCTAATCCTACAACGCGATGAGACCTTTCAGCGAGGCCGCCCGTCGGCCGGGGAAAAAGCGGGTCAGGGCCACTTGGCGGTCAAAGGAGTCATCGCATGCGTGCACGTCCTGAAGTGTCCGTGACGGTGGTGTGCTTGTTCGCAGCCCTTCTTTGTGGTGTGCGGCAAGGGGTGGCTGCGGAGGAGCAGGCGGCGGCTGCCCTTCCCGAAGGCGTGCAGGCCGTCTGGGGGTTGGAGGATGCATACCGCGAATCGACGCCCGCGCGCGAACGCATCTGCATCAACGGCCTGTGGCGCTGGCAGCCGGCCCGGGCAGGCGCCGACGCCGTGCCGGGAGCCGGTTGGGGCTACTTCAAAGTCCCGGGGTGCTGGCCGGGAGTCACCGACTACATGCAGAAGGACTGCCAGACCGTCTACGTGCACCCGAACTGGAAGGAGCAGAATCTGGGCGGCATCGCGGCGGCCTGGTACCAGCGCACGGTCACGGTGCCCCGGCAGTGGACCGGCCGACGCATCGTCCTGCGCGCCGGGTACGTCAATTCCTTCGCCACGGTGTACGTCGACGGCAAGAAGGCCGGCGACATACGGTTCCCCGCGGGCGAGGTGGATCTGACGGCCGCCTGCCGGCCGGGCCGCACGCACCTGGTCAGCATGCTCGTGGTCGCCATGCCACTGAAGGGCGTCATGCTGTCGTACAACGACACGGCCTCGGCCCGGAAGGTCAAGGGCCGCGTGGCGCGGCGCGGCCTGTGCGGTGACGTCTACCTGGCGAGCACGCCACGGGGGGCGCGTATCGGCGACGTCAAGGTAGTCACGTCCGTGCGAGAGGGCAGCATCCGCGTCGAGGCGGCGCTTCACGGCCTCGCCGGCGATTCGACATACGTCCTCAAGGCCACCGTGGCGGACGGCCAGCGCAAGGTCCGGGAATTCGCCGGCCGCCCCTTCCGCAGGGACGACCTCCAGGACGGCCGCATCGCCCTGACGGAAGAATGGAAGCCGCAGAGGCTGTGGGACGTTCATACGCCCGAGAACATGTATCACCTCCGCGTGTCCCTGTGTGAGGCCGGCGGGGACGTGCTCGACGCCGGCCTTCCCGTGCGCTTCGGGTTCCGGGAGTTCTGGATCGATGGCCGGGACTTCCGTCTGAACGGTACGCGCATCTTCCTCTCGTCGGTCCCGTTGGACAACGCCCAGGTGGGGGCGGCCTGGGCCACGTACGACGCGGCCCGTGAGAGCATGCTGCGCCTGAAAGGCTTCGGGATCAACTTCGTCTACACGCACAACTACGGCTGCCAGCCGGGCTCCCACTTGAGTTTTGAGGAGATTCTGCGGGCCGCCGACGACGTCGGGATGCTCGTGGCCTTCTCGCAACCGCACTTCTCCCACTACGACTGGGACGGCCCCGATGCCGACCGCGCGAACGGCTACGCCCGGCACGCGGCGTTCTACGTGCGGGTGGCGCAGAATCACCCCTCGGTCGTGGCCTACGCCACCAGCCACAATGCCACGGGATACACCGAAGACATGAATCCGGACATGATCGACGGCGTCCAGGTTCAACGCAGCGAGTGGGCCGCGAGAAACGTGAAACGGGCCCGGCGGGCCGAGACCATCATCAAACACCTCGACCCCGGTCGCATCGTCTACCACCATTCCTCGGGCAACCTGGGCTCCATGCACACGAGCAACTTCTACCCGAACTTCGCGCCCGTCCAGGAAATGTCGGACTGGTTCGAGCACTGGGCGACCAAGGGCGTGAAGCCGGTCTTCACCTGCGAGTACAGCGCACCCATGCCGTGGGACTGGACGATGTACCGGGGCTGGTACCGGGGCCACCGGGAGTTCGGAAGCGCCACGGTACCGTGGGAGTTCTGCGTGGCCGAGTGGAATGCGCAGTTCTTCGGAGATCGGGCCTACCGGATCAGCGAGGAGGAGAAGGCGAATCTCCGCTGGGAGGCCGAGCAGTTCCGCGACGGCCGCCTCTGGCATCGTTGGGACTACCCCCACCCCGTGGGTTCACGCGATTTCAAGGAACGTTACCCGGTGTACGCGATGTACTTCTCCGAGAACTGGCCCGCCTTTCGAACGTGGGGCGTGTCAGCCAATTCCCCCTGGAACCACGGGCACTACTGGACGCTACGAGACGGCGTCGACAAGAGCCGCAAGGAACTCCCGGTCGATTGGCAGCATCTCGGCCGGCCCGGCTTCAGCCCGGACTACATCGAGGACCGCTACGAGAGGATGGACTTGGCCTTCGAGCGCGCCGACTGGGTTCCCACCGTCGCCGCCGAGGCCCTGATTCGCAACAACCGGCCGCTCCTGGCCACCATCGCCGGCACGCCGGGCGCCTTCACAAGCCAGGACCACAACTACACGCCCGGCGAGACCGTCGAGAAGCAACTCATCGTCATCAACAATTCCCGCGAAACCGTGACGTGTGACTGCGAGTGGTCGTTCCGCCTGCCGCAGGCCGTAGCCGGCAGCAGGAAGGTCACCGTACCGACGGGCCGGCAGGAACGCATCCCGCTGCGCTTCAAACTGCCCGACGGGCTGGCTCCCGGCACGTATGAACTGCGCGCCGCCGTCAGGTTCAGCACCGGCGAGACGCAGAAGGATTCCTTCTCCGTCGACGTTCTGCCGCGGCCAGCGGCTCGCGGGGTGAACGCGAGGTTCACGCTCTTCGACCCCAGGGGCGAGACGGCAAGGCTGCTGGATGAGATGGGCATCCCGTACCGCAGCGTGGGCGCAAAGGACGACCTGTCGGCCCAGGACATGCTCGTTGTGGGAAAGGGCGCGCTCGCGGTCCACGGGCCGGCGCCGGACGTGACGCGCGTGCAGGACGGCTTGAAAGTGCTCCTCTTTGAGCAGACGCCCCAGGTGCTGGAGAAGCGGTTCGGGTTCCGCGTGGCGGCGTACGGTCTCCGGCGGGTCTTCAAGCGGGTGCCCGACCATCCCGCCCTGGCCGGGATCGCCGAAGCGCACCTGTGCAACTGGCGGGGGGAGGCCACGATCCTCCCGCCGCGGCTCCAGTACAAGCCGAGTCCCCAGTTCAACGGGGCTCCGGGTGTCCGGTGGTGCGGCATCCCGGTGACTCGGCTCTGGCGCTGCGGCAATCGCGGCAGCGTTGCCTCGGTGCTGATTGAGAAGCCTCCGTGCGGCGATTTTCTGCCCATCCTTGACGGGGGCTACAGCCTCCAATACAGCCCGCTCATGGCGTATCGCGAGGGCAAGGGGCTCGTCGTGTTCTGCCAGATGGACGTGACGGGTCGGACCGAGAGCGACCCCGCCGCCAGAAGGCTGGCCCGGAACGTCATCGATTATGTTTCAACGTGGAAGCCGACGCCGAGACGCAAGGCCGTTTACGTTGGCGACACCGCCGGGAAGAACCATCTCGAGGCCGCGGGCATCGCTCTGCGTCCCTACAAGGGCGGGAGGCCGGCTGACGACGAGGTGCTCGTGGTGGCATCGGGCGGCGGACGAAAACTGGCTGCCCACGCCGACGCCATCGCCGGCTGGATTACCGCGGGCGGCCACGTGCTGGCCCTCGGCCTCGACGAGCAGGAAGCCAATGCCTTCCTCCCGATGAAGGTCGAGATGAACAGCGGCGAGCACATCGCCGCCTGGTTCGAGCCGTTCGGCCACGGGTCGCTGCTGGCGGGGGTGGCGCCCGCCGACGTGCACAACGCCGCTCCGCGGGAACTGCCCCTCCTGGCCCCAGGCCACGCCGTCGGCAACGGCGTCCTGGGAAGGGTCAAAGGGGCGAACGTCGTCTTCTGTCAACTTCCGCCCTATACGGTCAGCAGGGCTCGGGGGGCCGCGCCGTCGCTGGCCGTCGGCGCCGCCGACGCCGCCGTTGGCAACGCCAGCGCCCTGGTGACCATGGGCACGCTGGCGTGGGCCCAGTTCGGCCAGAAGGTGCAGGCCGGACAGGTCGGCAGGACGTACACCTTTGCCGCGAGCGTCAAGGCGCTCGGCGAGCCGGTCCGGGCCCGTCTCGAGGTGGAACGGGCCGCCAGCCCCTGGGACAGGGCCGTCCGAGGCCAGGACATCCGCTTCGACGCCGACAAGTGGACCGAACTTCACGTAACCTTCAAGGTCGCCAAGCCTTACCCGGAGGGCTGGTCCGCGTACGTCTATTGTGGCCAGGAGGGCGCGCGGTTCCGGGCCGACGGGTTCCGGCTCTACGAAGGGGTGTACGTCCCGCGACCATCCCCCGCCCGCGGCGCGGCGGCGCCGGCGGTCCCGGGAGGCAAGAACCTCTTTGCGAATCCGGGTTTCGAGGCCGGGACCGAGCCGTGGTTCTTCTCCCAACAAACCCAGCAGCGGAACCTCAAGCGGACGTATCGCCGCACGTGCTTTCTCGTCGCGCGGCTGCTCGCCAATATGGGGGTGGCCGGCTCACCCCCCGTCCTGAAGCGGTTCGCGACGCCGGTGGGCGGCAGGCCTGGGGCTTCCCTGGTGCGGAACGGCGACTTCCGCGGCGACGCCGACGACGATGGAATAGCCGACGAGTGGCTGTTCACGCCGGGCGCCAAAGAGGCCACGTGCCGGCGCGAGAGGATGCAGGAGGGTGCCGAGGCGCGGGCCGCGGTGCTGGCGTGTCCGCCCGTCGAAGGCGACAAGAAGCCGAGCGTCATGCTCGCCCAGCACGACCTCCCCGTCAGGAAGGGCCAGTGGTACCGCATCTCTTTCAAGGCCCGTGCCGAACGCATGGAGGCCGACAGCGTTGCCGTGACCATCACGAACATGGCCAACTGGCGATCCTTCTTCGAGTATCAACGCTTCGTGCCCGGGCCCGAGTGGCAGCCGTTCCGCTTCGACGTCGAGTCGAACGATACGGCCGAGGAGCGGACGCGCTTGCAGATCTGGTACGGCGGTGCCGGAGAACTGTGGCTGTCCGACGTGCGCGTGGAGCCGATCAGCAACCCGACCGAGGGCCGCTGGCTGGAGGGGCTGTACCTGGACGAACCCCAGGAATGGGATGACCCCTACCGGTTCTTCCGGTGGTAAAGGGCGTGGCGTCGATAGTTGCCCATCGCGCCGGCCTCCTGCCTGCCGGCACCGTCGTTTGCGGCACAGACTCAGCCGGGCCCATATGGGGACTATCAGCCCAAGGCCGCCTACCGCTGGCTCGCCGACCTGGAGGCGGTCTTCGGTGCGGCCCTCCTGGCCACGTTCGTCGTGTGTCTGACGCGCAAGTACATGCGCTGACGTGCCCGCGTCCCCCAAAGGAGAACGCCGAACTCCTGAATCGGGTGCCTCCACCGTTGTCCGGCTGGGTTTCTCTGTTTACACCAGCCGCCGTCAGGGCAGTTCGCGGATGCGCAGGTTCTTGAACTCCAGCGGCGAGCCCTCCGATTCGAGGCAGAGGAATCCCTCGGCCGGCTGGCAGGCGGTTCCGCCCGAGACTTCCTCCCCGTTGACCCACAGCCGCACCTCGCCGTTGATGCAGCGGATGTAGTAGTGGTTCCACTGGCCCGCGCCCTTGCTCAGGTCCTTCGACGGGAAGCTTCGGCTGCCGTTGGCCGAGAGGGGGGGGAAGGGCTTCATCTTCACGCCGACGGGGAACACGTCGCCGTTGGTCGTGAACCAGTCGGACTTCTTCTTGTGCTGCTTCTCGTAGTTCTCTGCATAGCCGTGGTCGAGCACCTGGCACTCGATGCCCTTGGGTAGCCGCCCCTTGCCCTTCTTCAGGTTCTCCAGCGATTCGGCGGTCGCCCAGACGAACACGCCCGAGTTGCCCGCCGACCGCAGGTGGCGCCACTGAACGACGAGTTCGAAGTTTTTGTAGGACGTCTTGGACTGGATGACGCCGACGGGCTTGCCCGTGCAGTGGATGACGCCGTCCTTCCACGCCCAGGTGTCCTCGTCGCAGTTGACGTGGGCGAAGTCGTCCTCGACCATCGCCTTCCAGCCGTCCTCGGTGCCCTCAATGAAGGCCTTGGGCAGGGAGGGCTTCTCCTCCGGTGCGGCGCCCGCCAGGGCCGCCAGCCAGCCCACGGAGACACAGGACGTTCCGGCCAGGAACGCGCGTCGGGTCGGTCTCATTGCCTGATCCTTTCCTGTTCCATATTCGTGACGATCGAACGGCAGACGCGCGCCGCCCGGCCGCTCACCTGGGCTGCTTGCTCGCCGGTCAACACAACGGACCCCTTCCCGATCCTTGTGCCAGACCCTATATGAGAGAATCGGTTGCTGATTCGCATCCTAATCCCGTCCCTCCCCCGATGCAAGGGCGAAGGGAGGAGGTGTGAGCGTGGAGGCCGGGTGGACGCGGGCACAGAGGATGCCCCCTCTCACCCCTCTCGTCTGCCACCGTCGCCACGGGACGATTGCATTTTGAATTCGCAGATGGCAAAATGGCCGTTTCCGGCTTCCGAGGTCAATGATGGCTTTCTCGATGATGGTGTTTCTGTGCGCAACGTCGCTGTCCGCCGCGGAGACGGACATCTTTCCGGCCGATTTCGACGGCAAGGACGGCGGCGATTGGAAGGTCGAGGGCGCCGCGTTTGGCGACGGGTTGGATCATGCCCGCGCAGAAGCCGACTCGTGGAACCAGTTCAGAGGACCCAATGGTTCGGGCGTGGCCCGCGCGTGCGAACCACCCGCGACGCTCGACGGGAGTCACGTCGCCTGGAAAACGCCGGTTCCCCCCGGTCTCTCTTCGCCGGTCCTTGCCGGGAACCGGCTCTTTCTGACAGCCGTAGAGAACGGTCGCCTGGTCACGCTCGCTTTCGACACGGCATCGGGGAAACTGACTTGGCGCCGCGAGGCGCCCAGGGTGCCGGTCCAGAAGGTGCACAAGATCAACAGCCCGGCGGCCTCGACGCCGCAGGTCGATGACGAGCGTGTCTACGTTTACTTCGGTTCGTACGGCCTGCTCTGCTATGACCACGAGGGTCGTCGGCAATGGGCCAAGCCCATCCCCACCCCTCGAAGTCTCTACGGCGTGGCTACGTCTCCCATCGGGCATGGGGAGTGTCTGATCCTGGTTCTCGACAACGACGCGAACCTTCCGGGCAGCAGGGTGAGCCGATCCAAGATCCTCGCGGTCAAGAAATCCACCGGCGAAACCGCGTGGGAAACGCCTCGCCCCTTCCATCGCAGCGGGTGGTCCACGCCGATGATATGGAGCCATGCCGACGGGAAGGACCTGGTCGTGCTGGGGAGCGGACGGGTGTCCGGCTACGACCCTCAAACCGGCGCGGAGAAATGGTTCGCCACCGGGTTCTCGCGAGAGACGATTGCGATGCCGGTATCCGGCAGCGGGCACGTCTACGCTTCAGCGGCGATGTTGGGTGGCGTCCCCGACGAGCAACCCGATTTGCAGCCGTTCTGGGACGCCGTGATGCAGTTTGACGGAAACGGGGACGGCCAACTCCAGCGCAGCGAGATGACCGGGCACTTCACGTTCCCCTTCCGGCCCGAACTGCCACCCGGCCATCCCGGCTACGGGATGCCGCTGCCCGAGGACAAGGCGAGACGGAAGGGGCGTCTCGATGGGATGTTCGCCGGGGTCGACAAGGACAAGAACGGCTTCTGGACCCGGGACGAGTTCCTGGCGAGCCTGTCGTTCCGCCGCGCCAAACCGATGCTCATGGCCATCCGGCCGGGAGGCAAGGGCGACGTCACCGAGACCCACGTGACCTGGCAACTGCATCGCAACATCCCTGAGATCCCTTCGCCCGTCTTCTACAAAGACCGCCTCTACCTGGTCCGCAACGGCGGCGGCCTCGCAGCCGTCGACGCCACCAACGGAGAGGTCCTCTATCGCGAGCGGCTCGGAGGCAGGGGGCAGTACAGCGCCTCGCCGGTCGTGGCGAATGATCATCTCTACTTGGCCTCGAACCGGGGGCTTGTGTCGGTGGTGAAGGCCGGCGATGCCTTCCAGATGGTTCACCAGCGCGACCTGGGAGAACCCGTGTTTGTTACCCCGGCCGTCGACGCGTCGACGATCTATATCCGCACCGAGACGAACCTTTGGGCGCTGCGGACACGGGACTGAGGGCTCCGGCGCCGCCTTTTCTTCGATCTCGCACTATGAGAGAATCGGCTGTTGGACTGCCGGCTGGGCCGG
Source organism: uncultured Anaerolineales bacterium (assembly GCA_964510295.1). GTDB lineage: Bacteria > Planctomycetota > Phycisphaerae > FEN-1346 > FEN-1346 > JAUVZF01. Next base: position 18,059 of record CAZEBQ010000024.1, read on the forward strand.
AGAGCGGGGCGGGGCCCCGTCCGCACTGCCGCCGCTTACCCCTCGAGGGGCCAATCGTTGCGGTACTCCTTGCTCAGGTACTTGTTGGCCTCGGGGACGTTGGTGACCTTGCCGGCCTTGCCGTCGTACTGGAGTTTCTTGCCGACGCGGTGCGCGACCAGGCCCAGGAACATCGTTTCCATCATGCGGCCGGAATAGTCGAAGTCGCAGGCGGTTTTCAGGTCGCCCTTGCACGCGTCGAGCCAGTCCTGCTGGAAGTGTCCGAGGTCGGGCAGCATCTTCTCCGTCGGCCGCTTGTTGTAGTAACTCAGGTCGGCGTTCCTGCCATAGGGAATGAGGACACGCTTCTGGAAGTCGGCGACGAGAAAGCCCTTGTCGCCCTTGAACATGGCGCCGTGGCCGATTTTGTTGAGGTCGATAAACCCCATGGGCGATTTGGGCATGTCGCCGCCCATGCACCACGTGACTTTGATGCCTGGCCGCCAATCGTTCTGGGGGATGTCCCACGTGGCCGTCATGCGGACGGGCACGATCTCCGGGTTGAACTTATCGCCGGAGGCCTCGGCGGTGGTCGGCAGGCCCGCGTCGATGGCGTTCCAGACGAGGTCCATGGTGTGGCTGCCCATGTCGCCCACCTGGCCCGTGCCGAAGTCCCGGTACATGTTCCAACTCAGGCATCCCCCGAAGTACCCCCGGTTGTACGGATGATACGGCGCCGGCCCGAGCCAGAGGTCGTAGTGGAGCGTCTTGGGCGGAATGCCCTCGCCGGGCAGGTAGCCGTTGCGGCGGAGCTGGCGGTTGCCCCAGGCCCAGGCGGCCTTCAGTTCGCCGATGGCGCCGTCGACGACCAGTTCGCGCACGCGGTTGAAGTTCGGGTACTGGTGCCGCTGCGTGCCCTGCTGGGTGGCCAGTTTGTCCTTCTTGGCCAGGTACTTGGCCCGGAGCACGCGGACCTCGTTCACCGTGATACCCATGGGCTTCTCACAGTAGACGTGCAGGTCGCGGTTCATGGCCCAGTTCGAGATGAACGCGTGCGTGTGGTCGGTGGTGCAGCAGATGATGGCGTCCAGGCCCTTCTGGTCCAGGCACTTCCGCCAATCGATGTACGTCTGGGCCTTTGGGAACCGCTTGGCGGCCTTGGCCAGGTGATCCTCGTTCACGTCGCACAGGGCCACGATGTTCTCTTTCGAGGCCGCCCCGAAATGGGCGCCGGCCCGGCCACCCGTGGCGATCATGGCGATGTTCAACGTGTTGCTCGGGGCGCTCGCGCCGCCGACCACCCCGCTGGGCAGAATGACCAGTCCGGCCCCTGCGGCCGCGGCGGTCTTCAGGAACTCGCGCCTCGGCATGGTCTCCGTCTTCGTCGGCGCATCCTGACAGCGTTCTGTCTCGTGCTTCATCGGGGATCACTCCTTCCAGAATCAGGGTTCATCCGGCCGGTGCGAGTATAACAGAGTTCCGGGGCGGCGTCTTGCATCTTCTCGGGCGAGACCCGGCCGAGCGACAACCGGGCAGGCGCGCAAGTAGCGTACTCGTATTAACAGCCACCTCTCCTCGCGGCCCCCAGGCCCGAACAGAGCGCGCCGCGCGCCTTTTCTGAAGAGGGCTCTCTCCGGGGAGCCAGGAATCTACAGGACCCCCAGAGGGGAACCTTTGCGGTGCCTTTTCCCTCGTCGAAGATGGCATGGTACGGGAAAACCGTCCGTTCGAGGTTCGCCTGCTGCTCACCCATCCGTCGTTCGCGCGGCGGGGTTGCGTTCGGTGCTGGGTGTCGTGTCGGCCTTGAGGTCGCCGAGGGCGAACTGGATGCCGGCGAGAACGTGTTGAAGCATCCGCGCGTCCCAGAACACGTACGGGTTGTGGCCGAGGGAGCAGTAGAACACGCGGCCTTTGCCATGCCGGCGGATCCAACTGATCGGGTAGTCGTTGTCCTCGCGGACGCACTGGCCGCGCGGCCGGCCCTGGTTCATGTCGGTCCTGGCCACGTCGATGCTGAGCAGCACGTGGACTCGGCGCCGCGAGTAAGGCGGCTGGAACCGGAAGATCTCGTCGGCGATCGTGAAGCCCTTGCCGCCGAACGCCGCGTTGAGCGGGCTGTCCGGATCGTCCAGCCTGACGGTCACCTTCTCGTCGGCGTCGCGATGCGCTGCGCCGCGGGCGCCCAGGATCTCGCCGAACTCCGCCCACTCCGGCGAGGTGACCGTGACCGCGTGGTTCGCCACAAGTCCCCCGCCCCCGGAGATGAACGCCGAGAAGCCCTCCCGCAACGCGCGCGTGTTGAACACCGGGCCGATCGTGTTGTTCAGAAAGACCGCGTCGAATGCTTTCAGCCTGTCGGGCGCCAGCATCGAGCGGTCGTGGCTGATGACGGCCTCGTAGGCGCCGGTCTTCTCGCCCATGAGCCTGACGGCGAGGTTCGCATGCGGGATCGAACGATGGCCGGGTCTGCCGACGTTCAGGTCGACTACCAGCAGCCTGCGTCCCTTGGCGGCCGGGGCGGGGGCCTTCGCGGGGATCGCCTTCTCGATCCGGCTGCGCTCCTCGGCGCTCACGCCGTCCGACGACGGACCGCGTGGCGGGCGGACCTCCTCATCGGGCACGGCGACATGAACCGGATGGCCTGTCTCAAGGTGAACGTCGAGACCTTCGAGGCGGCTCTCCGCCACGGCGACCGCCGGCGGAAGCAGCACGACCAGCAGCAACGGGGCGACCCTTTGCATGAGGTGGCGTCTCTGCATTCTTGACACCCTTTGGTGTGGCGCCGGCTTTCATCTCGCGCGAGCCCGTCCGGTTCGAATCTGTCAACGGCACGCTTCGCCGGCCGCGCGGTCAGGAGAAGGCCGCACGCAACTCGTCGAGGTAACGGGGGCAGGCCTTGCGAGGATCCTCCTTCTCCTCGTACTCCAGGCAGATCCAACCGCGATAGTGGACAACGTCGAGAATCCGGCGCAGCCGCTTGAAGTCCATGGGTTTGCGGCCGCGTCCTCGCTCGGACGTGACGACCTTGACCTGGACGTGGATCGTGTACGGTGCGATCTGGTCCAGTTCGGCGTAGACATCCTCGCCGTGGAAGTTGCCGGTGTCCATCCACGCCCCGAACCAGGGACTCTTCACGTCGCGGATGATGGCCAGCATCTTCTCGGCGGTACTCGTCAGGCCGCCGTGATTCTCCAGGCCGAGGAAGATCCCCTTCCGCCCGGCATACGCGCAGCACTGCTCAATCGCCTCGACCGCCAGCCGGTGGGCCTCTTCGACCGTCTGTTGCTTGGTCGGCGCACCCGAGAAGATGCGGATCACGGGGGCTCCCAGCACCTGGGCGTGGTCGATCCACTGCTTGACGTGGGCGATTTCCTTGTTGCGCTGCTCGCCCGGCGGCCGCGAGAAGTTGTTGCCGACGGCCGTACTGGAGATACTCAACCCCAGGCGGAAGGCGGTCGCCTTCAACCGGCAGAGGTACTCGTTCGTCACGGGTTGCGGGAAGTAGTAGGAGGTGGGCTCGGTGCCTTCAAGCCCGAACGTGGCGCAGTCGCGGACGAAGTCCTCCAGCGACAACTCAGGCGCCTTGCCGCTGAGCAGGCTTCGGTAACTGTAGGCCGCCAGCGTGAACTTGTACTTCGACTTGCCCGTGCGTTCGAGGGGCTCGATGGCCCTCGCGTCCTGCGGGCACAGCGCGCCCGCGATCCCACCGACGGCCGCGCCGCCGGCCTGCGCCACCCGACGCAGAAACGCTCTTCGGTTCGGCTGTTCAGGCATGAGTCGCCCTTTCTCCATTCAGATGTTCGCCACGATCTCTTGGATGATTCGCCTTGTTGCCGCCGGGTCGCTGATGGGAATCGGCCGCGGGGACCACGCCTCGGCCGAGTAGATGCCCTTGAAGCCGCACGTCTCGCCCACGCGCACGCAGGCGCCGATGTTAAACGTGGTGTGCCGGCCCTGCTTGTCGAAGTCCATCCCCTTGGCCGAGACGAGATGCGCGTACGGGAAGATCTTTTTCAGGTACGCCGCCCGCTGCTCCTGCGTGGAATTGTGCGGCATGTTGCCGAAGTCGGGCAGCGTCCGGCACCAGGGGCTGTTCACGTGCTTCATGATCGCCACGACGTTGTCGGGATTGCTACTGTGGCCGCCGTGGTTCTCGACGAGGATCTTGACGCCGATCGTTTTGCCGTGTTCCGCCAACTGGGCGAAGGCGTCGCCGGTTACGTTCACGTCGAACGCCTGACCGCGCCCGCCGCCGGTGTTGGCGCGGAGGGAGGTCGCGCCGCAGGCGGCCGCACGGTCCATCCAGTCTTTCACGAACTGGGTGCTCCCCGCTCGTTGGGCCGCATCCGCGTGCGAGAGGTTGTACCCGGGGCTGTCCAACTGGATGTTGATGATCCGCGAGCCGGCCTTCTCGGCCGCCGCCTTCAGCCGCCTGCAATAGTCCGGCGAGGTGTCGGCGAAGTGCAGGCTCCACATCTCGACGTTGTGGACGCCGAATTCCTTCGCGAACATTGCCGGCACGTCCTCGAGTTTGAGGTCGGGCTCGGTGGGTTTGGCGTTCTTCGGTCGCGTCTGCGGGAAGCGTAACCGGAAGCAGACGGTCGTGACCGCGACGCGCTTCATCTTCTGCGGCGGAAACGACGGTGCGGCCCACGCCGCCCATCGGCCCGATGCCACGATCACGGCCGGCGCCGCCACGGTCACGGCGCCGCGCTTGAGGAACCCTCGCCGGTTCATGTCTTCACTCCTTAAGGCTGACCTCGCGGACCCAATCGCCCCGGTGTGGTTCAGACTCCAGCACGCCCACGGCCACGAGTTCGCGGATCGGGTTCCGCAACGAACGGCGGTTGACGGTCATCACGGCTCCTCTCCGTCGGCAAGCCGTGCTGATTGCATATCACATATAATCCATCCCGGCGCAGGGGGTTCCTGCCTTTCTCCGTTTCTTGGTGGCCCCGTGCCTCCCGAAGACGCCATGTGTCCCTGAACCACCACGTGTGATCGCACTGCCTCCTCGCTGCGTCCGCCCGGGCGTGTGTGGGCCGGCGGAGGGAGAGCGGTGCTGTCGCTCACGCTGGCGTCCTCCAGACTCTCTGGCGCATCATGTGGATTGCGCATGCCCACCCGTGTCAACCGCGCTACACGCCGACGCCTGTCAGCGCCCCCAGACGGCCTTGATGCGCGGGAGGTTTTGTGATACAAGCGCTGCAAGGATCTTGCAGCAGCGCGCTGTGGATCAGAAGCAAGCCAGGCAGGGAGGAGCGCAGCATTGAACCCTCGCATGACCCGACGTGACTGTCTCACGGGCATTCTCGGCTCGGCGGCCGCCTTGGCTGGTTGCGTGTCGGGGGCGCGCGCGGGTCAGGACAAGCCGGCCCGGCCCCGCAACGTGCTGCTCATCGCCGTGGACGACCTGAACCTGCACCTGGGATGCTACGGCCACCCCCTGGTGAAGTCGCCGGGCATCGACCGCCTGGCGAAGCGCGGCGTGCGGTTCGAGCACGCCTATTGCCAGTTTCCCGTGTGCAACCCCAGCCGCTCGTCGCTCCTGACAAGTCTGCGCCCCGAGACGACCGGCGTTCTCGACAACCGCGTGCCGCTGCTCACCCGCAAGCCCGACGCGATGACGATGCCGCGGTGGTTCCGCGAGCACGGCTACTTCACGGCCAGCGTCGGCAAGATCTTCCATGGCAGCGCGGAGTTCAGCGACCCCAAGGCGTGGGACGTGGAACTCCGGCCGAAGGGCACCCCAGCCGGCCGAAGGGGCGAGGGCCGCAATCTCACGGGCGGTGTGGTGACGTGGTGCAGTTGGCGTGCCGCCGAGGGCACCGACGACGACCAGGCCGACGGCCTGGTGGCGAAGGAGGCGGCCCGACTGCTCGGTGAGAAGCGCGAGGGGCCGCTCTTCCTCGCCGTCGGTTTCCACAAGCCCCACGACCCCTTCATCGCCCCGAAGAAGTACTTCGACCTCTACTTGCTCGACAGGCTCGTGTTGCCCACCGTGCCCGACGACGCCACCGCCCACCTGCGGCATTCCATCGGCAGCGGCTGGAAGCAGGACTTCGACAAGTTCACCGACCGCGAGCGCCGGGAGTTTATGCGGGCCTACTACGCCGGAGCCTCGTTCATGGACGCGCAACTCGGGCGAGTGCTCGACGCCCTTGACCGCAGCGGCCTGGCCGACGACACGGTGGTCCTCTTCTTCAGCGACCACGGCTACCAACTCGGCACCCATGGCTGGTGGAACAAGAACACCCTTTACGACGAGTCGTGCCGCGCACCGCTTATCGTCGCCACACCCGGCATGCCCAAGGCCGTCCAAGGGCGAGCCTGCTCGGCGTTTGTGGAATTCATCGACTTCTTCCCGACCCTCGTGGAGTTCTGCGGCCTGCCCGCCCCACCCGGCATCCAGGGCAGGAGCTTCGCTCCACTGCTCCGGCGTCCTCAGGGGACACACAGGGACTCGGCCTACACCGTGGTGAAGCGGGGTGAGATCCTCGGCCGTTCGGTGCGCACCGAGCGTTGGCGCTACACCGAATGGGATTTCGGACGCCAGGGATCCGAACTCTATGACCACCGCGCCGACCCCGGCGAGTACCGGAATCTGGCCGAGAGCGCGGAAAACCGCGACACCGTCAAGAGGCTGGCGAAGTTGCTGCACCAATACGCCAACCCATCCGCCCAGACGTGAGTCAAGGCGGCCGTCTCGCTCGAGGCCGGCAAACGCGTGCCGATCAAACTGCAGTACTGGGAGAGCGGTCACGATGCGTGGGTCCGACTCGCCTGGTCGGGCCCAAACGTCGCGAAGGAGATCATCCCGACCACGCATCTCTACCCGACCGCCGATGCCGAGAAGCCAGCCGGGCTGACGGGACGGTACTACGGCAAGGGCAACCACGAGTGCGCCGCCGCCGTCCAGAAGGCGCCCGTCGTGCGGCACTGCGACCGCAAGGGATACGAGAACACCGAAAGCCGGGCGGCAGGCTGTTCCTCGCCGAGTTCGCCCAGACGTGGCATGAGCCGTGGAATCACCCGAACGCGGCAAGGCGCACCCGGATTTGCCCCGGATCCGAATCAGGTCGGGGTTCCAGAAACTTGACAACGGGTGTTGCGGTTACCAGAATACACAAGTGGGGGCACCGAGAGCGTATCCGGGGCAGTGACAAATGGGAAGTCCGCAGCCAGGATGATGTAGGATCGATTCCGTCGTTTCTCGCAGGTTCGTGACGAACCAAGAAGTCTGCCGGCAGTGGCGGCTTCAACAGTCGAGTCGGAAGCGTGTCTGGCTACCGGAAACAACGTGGCGAGAGCAGCGCTGCCTGTGCGTCCGGTGTCACGTGGAAGATTCCGTACCGCCTCCCGTCCGGCAACCAGACCGGGCGAACCGAAAAGAAAAGGCCGCACGGGTGTATGGCCCCATACGGCCTTGATTCTTTCGGTGGCAACCCGGCGGTGATCAGCCCCCGGAAGAGTCG
>CAZEBQ010000025.1:0-25087 GCA_964510295.1 uncultured Anaerolineales bacterium
GCGCTGAACCTCATTGACCGCCCCGGCCGGGGCCGGTATCATCGCCGTCGGTCATCGGGTCCGATTCGGAGGCGGCCGTGAGCACACCGGACGACGTGCAGGGGCGGCTCGACGAGTTCGCTTCGGCCTACGGGCGCATCACCGGCCAGGTCCGCCGCGTCATCGTCGGCCACACCGAGGTCACCGAGGGCGTCATGCTGTGCCTCTTGACGGAGGGCCACGTCATCCTCGAGGGCGTGCCGGGCATCGGCAAGACGCTGCTGGTGCGGACGCTGGCCGAGGCGCTGGACCTGAAGTTTCGCCGCATTCAGTTCACGCCCGACCTGATGCCGGCCGACATCACCGGCACGAACGTCATTGTCGAGACCGAGGGCGGGCGGCGCGAGTGGGAGTTCCGGCCGGGGCCCCTCTTCGGGAACCTCATCCTGGCCGACGAGATCAACCGGGCCACGCCCAAGACGCAGTCGGCGATGCTCGAGGCCATGGAGGAACGGTCCGTCACGGTGGCCGGGACGACGCGGCCGCTCCCTGAGCCGTTCTTCGTCCTCGCGACGCAGAACCCGCTGGAGATGGAAGGAACATACCCGCTGCCCGAGGCCCAACTCGACCGCTTCTCGGTGAAACTGCTGATGACGATGCCCGAACGCGATGAGATCTCCGAGATCGTCGACCGCACCACCGGCCGCAACGTGCCCCGGGCCGACCCCGTGGCCGACGGACCGACGCTCCTGGCGATGCGCGACCTGGTGCGCGAGGTGCCCGTGGCCTCGCACGTGCGGGATTACGCCAGCGCCGTGGTCCTGGCGACGCACCCCGCCGGCAAGGCGGCGCCGCCGATGGTCGCCAAGTACGTCCGGTACGGGGCCGGCCCGCGGGGCGCGCAGGCGATGATCCTGGGCGGCAAGGTGCTGGCGCTCGTGGACGGGCGGTACAACGTCGCCTTCGACGACGTTCGCCGCATGGCCCGGCCGGCGCTGCGGCACCGGCTGATCCTGAACTTCGAGGCCGAGGCCGAGACCATCGACCCCGACGCCGTGATCGACGACGTGCTGAAACACGTGGCCGAACCGTAGGGGAGCGTGCGCCCCTGCGGGTCGCGGCTGGAAGCGCCCTTGCAGGGCGAGAGCCATGCCCCAGCAGGACGACCTGTTCGATTCGGCGTTCCTCCAGCGCCTGGAGTACCTGCGGATCGTGTCGCGTCGGATCGTCACGGGCACGGCCCAGGGCGGGCGGACGGGTCGGCGGACGGGGCCGGGTCTGGAGTTCGCCGAACACCGGGCGTACGTGGCGGGCGACGATTTCCGGCACATCGATTGGGCCGCCTTCGGACGGCTCGAACGTCTGCTGCTTCGCCTCTGCCAGCAGGAAGAGGATCTGGCGATCCATTTCCTGGTCGATGCCTCGGCGTCGATGGGCACCGGCGGGCCGCCGAAGTTCGACCACGCCCGCCGGGTGGCGGCAGCCTTGGCCTACGTGGGCCTGGCGAGTCTCGACCGCGTCCGCCTCGTCGCCATCGACGACAGGGTGCGCAGCCACAAGGAATCGGGTCGCGGCAAGTCGCACATTCTGGGGGTCCTGGAGTTCCTCCGCGGGCTGACGACGGCGGGGCAGACCGACTTGGCGCGATCGGTCGAGGCCTTCCTGCCGCACGCCCCGCACGGCGGTCTGGCGGTGCTCATCTCCGACTTCCTGAACGAGGCCGGCTATGAGAAACCCCTCACCACGCTCCAGGGACGCGGTTTTGACGTCTGGTGCCTTCAGGTGACCGACCCTGCCGACCTTGCGCCGCCGGGTGCAGGCGACCTGGCCGCAACCGACGCCGAGACCGGCGAGACGCTTGGCATCCACCTGACGGACGAGGTGCGCCGACGGATCGCCGGCGAGGCCGAGCGGTTCGGCCGGGACCTGCGTGCCTGGTGCCTGTCACGCGGCATCGGTCACGCCGAGGCGCCGACTCACGTTCCTGCCGACGTGCTGGTACTGGAGGTGTTGCGACACGGCGGGCTGCTGCGTTAGGCGGTCCGAGGTGCGTCTTGGGCGGTGGGTCTCCGCACGCACGGCGGACCGGAGCGGGTATCCGCGGCGGAGGCACATCAGCGCAAGCCCTTTCGCGTCAACGGTTTACAGGCAGTGGGTGGCCTGTTCTTGAGGTGGGATTGCCGTTTTCCGGCCCCGAAGGAGGTGCCGGTGGGCCAAGCCGTAAACACTTGTCACACAAGAGGTTACGCCATATAGACGCCCCGGGCGAGGGGCCGGCGCGATTTTTCCGCTTGAAAGAGCCTCCCTCAATCGTATGATAGTCGGACCATTTGGAATTGTCCTACCCACCTCGGGGCCGGTCTCCGTTTCGGCGGATGCTCAGTCGCCCGGCCCTGAGGTCCTTTTTTGCCGTGTGTGCCGCCCTGCAGTTTCGCCGCGCCCCGAGTCTTGCGCGGTGGGTCTGCGTACCCACCGCGCGGAAATCGTCGATTGTGCAACTGCGCGGCAGGTGCCCGTTCGACAGGCTCAGGGCAGGCTCCGACCTGCCGCGCACGAAGTAGCGTAGCGGCATCGCAGTCCCGATGCACAGCGCGCCTTGACGGTGCCGCGTATTCTGCTACACTCACTGGCCGCCTGAAGGCCGCGCGCCATACGAGAACCGCTCCGACACCGGATCAGATCATGTTCGAGAACCTGACCGAGAAACTCGGCGGCGTCTTTCGCAGCCTGGCCGGCCGCGGACGCCTGACCGAACGCAACATCCAGGACGCACTGGGCGAGGTCCGCACCGCGCTGCTCGAGGCCGACGTCAACTACCAGGTGGCCCGCGACTTCATCGAGGAGGTCGGCCGGAAGGCCATCGGCCAGGAGGTCCTCAAGACCCTCCGCCCGGACCAGGTCTTCGTCAAGGTCATCCACGACGAGTTGGTCAACCTGATGGGACCGGTGGATGCGAAGATCCCGTACGCCTCGCCCGGCCCGACCGTGCTGATGATGGCGGGCCTCCAGGGTTCGGGCAAGACAACGAGTGCCGGTAAACTGGCGTGCCTCATCCAGAACCAGGGGCATCGCCCGATGCTGGTGGCGTGCGATTGCCACCGGCCGGCCGCCGTCGAGCAGTTGATGATCGTCGGCTCGCAGGCCGAGACGCCCGTCTACAGCGAGGGCCTCGGCGACCCCGTCCGCATCGCCAAGAAAGGCGTGAAGGCCGCGCGCGACCAAAACTGCGACGTCGCCATCGTCGATACCGCCGGCCGCCTGCACATCGACCAAGCAATGATGCAGGAGGCCAAGGACATCGCGCGGGCCGTCTCGCCGCACCAGATCTACCTGGTCTGCGATGCCATGACCGGCCAGGACGCCGTCACGAGCGCCAAGGAATTCAACGAGGCGCTGGAACTGAGCGCGGTGATCCTGACGAAACTCGACGGCGACGCCCGCGGCGGGGCGGCCCTGAGCATCAAGGCCGTCACGGGCAAACCCATCACGTTCGTCGGCGTCGGCGAGAAACTGGACCGGTTGGAGGCGTTTCACCCCGACCGCATGGCCAACCGCATCCTCGGCATGGGCGACGTGGTCGGCCTGGTCGAGAAGGCCCAGGCGACCGTCGATGCCGACGAAGCCGCCCGCATGCAGGAGAAACTGCTGAAGGCCGAGTTCGGCCTCGATGATTTCCTCAAGCAGATCCGGCAGATGCGCCGCATGGGGCCGCTCAAGGAAATCGTGTCGATGATCCCCGGGATGGGCTCGGCGCTGAAGGACCTGCCCATCGACGACAAGGAACTCGACCAGACCGAGGCGATCATCCACTCGATGACCCCCGAGGAACGGTCGAAACCGGGCGTCATCGACGCCTCGCGGCGGCGGCGGATCGCACGCGGATGCGGCATGGAACCCCAGGACGTATCGAGCCTTGTCAAGTCGTTCGGCCAGGTCAAGGAACTCGTGCGCCAGATGCAGGGGGCGGGCGTCTTCGGCCGCGGCCGCGCCGCCGTCGCCCAACAGATGGCCCAGGTCGACCTCTTCGGCCAAGGGCGCAAGAAGCGCGGCCGGTCCAAACGCAAACACAAAAGCCGCAAACGCAAGTCGCGGTGAGGGGACGACAGGAATCACTGGCCGTCACGGCGACCTGCCAAGCACGTCGTGCTGTCGCTGGAAGTCTGTCTGGAGCGGTCCCTGCGGCTCTGAAGTGACTCTCTCGAAGATCATCTGGCAGATGCGGGTCTGGCCAGGCTCCAACTTCAGCGTCAGCGGCCCGAGATTCTTGATCTCAAGCACTATCGGCCCCTCGAACCCCGCATGCACCGTTGGGGCCGTGATGTGCACCGCCAGCCCAAGCCTCGCGAAGCTGCTTCTGCCTTCAACTCGAGCGGCAAGACAACTTGTCAACGGCAGTTCTACTGTCTCCAATGTCTTCGCCAACAGGAAACTGTCTCTGGGGATGGCCACAAGCCCGTCCTGATCAGGCTGCACGTCCTGAACATAGTCACCATACTCGGGAATGCTGACGTGAGAGAGGTTCACGGTGATGTCCATCCCGGTGGGCGCATTCTTCCAGCGTTTGAACTCCTTGCCGACGCGCAGATCAAGCGCGGATGTCGAGAAGTTATCGGGAGGCGGAGGCGGACTGACTTTGAGTGTTCCCTCCTCCAATGCCTTCCTTATGTCCGCGTCTGACAGGATCATTTCCGATCCCTACGGGTGAACAACCTCGCCGCTGGGAACAACCAGGCTGGGCCCGTTCTCCAGGGTCGCTTGCCGAAGAACCACGTAGGTAAGGCCTTTCGCCTCTGTCATACAGTACGCCTGCAGCCTGCCCTGGTTTGGCTTGCCGCCCTCTATGTCAACGCTGTCCTTAGGCACAATGCTGCTTACGGTCGTAAGCTGTCCCGCAGCGTTGAGAGTCCGAATGTGTACGGTCAGTTCGTCGCTGAACATGCCTGTGCCGACGTGGCATTTTATGTAGCATACTTGTGGCATGGCTCCTCCCTTTGCCCCTCACCGAGGACCGGATTTCACATCGAATATGGCGAAAGGTCGCACCAATTGCAAGCGGCTTCCCTGGACTTGAGAAGAAACCCTGTCGTCAGCCTCCTACTTGCCGGGCCCTGTCTGGCATCAGGCCCGTGCTACATAGTCCTACATCATGACCATCGGCCCGGGCTCAAACTGCGTGGCCGCAAACACGCGCACGGGCTCTGCTTTGCCGCGCGCCAGGTGGGCCTGGGCTTCGAGGGCCAGGTCGGGGGTGTTGCAGTCGCGCGAGAGGTGGGCGAGGACGACGTCCTTGAGGCGTCCGGGACGGGAGCGGCCGACGATCTCGGCCATCGCCTCGGCCGCGTCCTCGTTCGAGAGGTGCCCGTGCGGGCCGGCGATGCGATCGATCAGGTCGGCCGGCCGGTTGCTCGCCCACAGCATCTCCGGATCGTGGTTCGACTCAATGACCACGGCCGTGGCGTTCTTGAACCACGCCATCGCATCGTCCGGCACGTGACCCAGATCGGTCGCCACCGTCACCCAGCGTCGGCGCCGGGCCGGGCCGAGACTCAGGCGGAAACCCTGGCACCATCCCGGCGAATCGTGGGGCACGTCGAAGGCCTCGACGGCCACGTCGCCGACCTCGACGGCCTCGCCGTCCATCGGCCGGGCCAGTCCTCCCCGGACGAGTTTCCGGAACGCCGGAAACGTGTCCGACAGGTTGCCAAGGTTCTCCTCAGACGCATACACCGGTATGGCGTGCCTGAGGCAGAACCCGGCGGCCGACGTCGAGAAATGGTCGCGGTGCGTGTGGGTTACAAAGACGCCGCCGATCTCGTCCGGTTCCACGCCCACCGCCGCCAGAGTCTCCCTCAGGCGCCGCTGCGTCAGGCCGATGTCCACGAGCACCCTCGCCCGGCGCGACGCCACCAGCAAGGCGTTGCCCAGACTGCCGCTCGCCAGTGGACACAGCATTGCGTTCATCAGAGCCCACTCACCTCTTCGCACTCGAGCCCAGAATGGCGAGGGCCGCTACCACAGCCACAAGCGCAAGGAACACCGCCACAAGCCAGTTGTAGACGCTTCGCCGCCGCTCCCGGGCCTCGCTTTCGGGGATGCGACGCCCGCATTCCCGACAGTACCACGGCCGGGGTACGTCCCAAATGAAAGCCAGCCAGCCAAAGATCAAAAACCAGAACAGATCGTTGGACATCTACCGTACGGCATCAACGTCTCGCCCGCAGTGCGGGCAGTGCCGACGACACAACTCTCGCGACATGGCAGTGCTCCTGCCACATACGCTCTAACGCGTCCGAATCACACCGCTCTCGCTCTCGCTCATCCGGACCTCGACCTCCAGCGCTTCGGCGAGGCGCGGCACCCACACCTGAAGCGGCACGCGCTCCGTCCGGTAATGGCCGCCGAGGATGACGCCGATCCCTCGGGCCGCAAGATCCTGGACCTCGTGGTACTTCAGTTCCCCCGTCACGAAGGCCTGGCACCCGGCCGCCGCTACGGCGTCGGCCAGTCCGCCGCCGCTGCCGGTACAGACCCCGACCGTCTCGACGACCGTCTCCGGATCGCCGGCCACGTGAATCGCTCTCGCGTGGAGTGCCTCTTTCACCGTATCGGCCAACTGGTCCAAGGTTCTACAGTCCGATAACCTGCCGACGCGCCCCAACCCTGCCCCGGCAGGCGGGGCGTGGAGCGGATACACGTCGATGGCGGGCTCTTCGTACGGATGCACCTTGGCGACTGCCGCCAGGACGGCCCCCAAGCGCCGGCCTTCAACGCGCGTCTCGAAGCGCCGTTCCGCGACGTGGTTGCGCCCGCCCTTCTCGCCGACGGTCGGTCTGGCGCCCTCGCCCGGAAGGAACGTGCCGGTGCCTTCGGCCGAGAACCCGCACTCGGTGTAGTTGCCCATCTGCCCCGCGCCGGCACCGAACGCCGCCGCCTGCACCGCCGCCAGAAGCGCCTCCGGCACGAAGACAATGACCTTGTACCGCGCCGCCGCCGGTGCCGCCTGGAGCGGTTCGGTCTCCTCCAGGCCAACCATCCCGGCCAGGATATCGCAGAGGCCACCCTCGACCGCATCGAGATTCGTGTGAGCCGCGATGACGGCCCGTCCGGCGGCCGCGAGGCGAAGGGCCAGGCGGCCGGTCGGCGTCTCGGGCGTCAGACGCTGGAGGCCCGTGAAAATGAGCGGATGGTGCGCCAGGACCGCCTCCGCCTCCACGCGCTCGGCCTCATCGCACACCGCCGCCGTCACGTCGAGGCTAACAAGCACCCGCCGGACCTCCCCCGCCGGATCGCCCAGAAGCAACCCCACATTGTCCCACGTCTCGGCCAGTCGAAACGGGGCCAAGCGGTCCACGGTCGCGACGATGTCGGCGACGGTTGTCATAAATGGCTTGGCGGCACAGCACCGCAGCTGCTTCTCGGCGTCCGTCTTTTTCACAGACTCAGTCCGGTATCCGGCTTACGTCGGCGATAGGCTTCCAGTTCTTCCCTGGAGAGTTGGTCTGGAGGAACCAGACGATAGTGTTTCTCCATCACAACTCGGATGCCCTTTTGTGTCTCTTCCAAAGCGAACAAGGCAATCAACTCATCGTGCATGAACTGCGCGGCAATAGGAGAACATGGCAAGCCGGGAAACTTGCTGCCGCAAAGAGCGAGATCCTGTTCCACCTGCACGACGCTGATGCGGTCCCTCTTGCCTTTGGCCTGGACGGGGAATATGTAGTGGGCGCCCCTTCGACTGACGCCGACATAGAGTTCATCGGTCTCCACTTGGCCTATGCCGGGAATCGCCGTGCGCAGATGGTTCTGCAGGGAATAGCACGCTACGCCCGTGAAGACGTCAAGCAGCCTGTTGTAACGCAGTCTGGCCAGCAGCGCCTGCTCATCGCCAAGCGCGTACATCGCGATGAGGCCTGGGGTTGCGTCGGGAACTTTCGTCTCGGCGAGCGCCTTGCTCGGCACAATGTTAAGCACATCGACAGCGGCAAAGCAGTAGCGGGACCTGCCCGCCGGTCGGATCAGCCATTGCTTGCCCTTCGGTGCGCGGTCTGTGACAGCCTTGGGAAGGTCTTTACGATAACGGTACGAGTAGACGACATCGCCAAGGTTCTTTGGGAGGTCCACTCCCAGATTCCGCGCTACCTCAGCCATCTCCTCCCGATCAAAGGGAACCTCTTGCGCGCCGCGCCGATAGTGGCTGAGGAAGATCTTCTCGATAATGCGGTCGTACACACTCTGTTTCGCCATCGCTACGTTCTCCCCCCGGGCCAGCGAAGCAGCACGACCTCCTCGCGAAGTTGCTTCCTGGTGGCAGTCGCCAGCCGAGTCCTGAACAGGTCCGTCCCGACTACTTCATAGCCGAGAGACTCTGCGATCTCGGCAAGGAGTCGGCCGGTCCGGATCATAACCCTAAGATAGGACGCTTGGTCACCTACGACATACGCCAGCTTGGCGCCGGGCCGCAAGACCGCTTTCAGTTCCTCAAAGTGTCGGGCCATGCCACCGAAGTAGAGCTTCGTCACTCGGTGGTACAAGCGCTCAAACCCGCTCGTTTTGCCTAGGGCAATCCGCCTCTTTTCAATCTTCCGTGCGATTCTGTGGATCTCCGGGAACCCCGCGGCCCACTGGTCGTCCTCGTCGCCTTTGTACACGTTGCGCGTGTTGGATCGCAGGAGGCCCTTCTTCAGGTTCCGCAGTTCCTCTCGGTCGCGTACGAAGCCCAGGATCACCGACTCCAGGCGAGTCGTTCTCGTGTAGTCTTTCTCGTTAGGATAAGGGGGGGACGTGATAACCACATCGACCGAATTCGGCTCCAGCGCGCGAGCCACACGTCTGCTGTCCTCTAGACAGACGGACGCTGGCACTCCGCGTCTGGGCTGCAGCAAACGGACGTCTTCAGCGATGCGGCGTACGCAGCTCAGCCAACTCTCCACCACAGGCGCGTCCTGCTTGAACCCGCGCACACCCACCTCGGGCCCGAAGTGCAGATTGCTGATCTTCGTGACGAGGGCTTTCGCAAGCGCCAGAAGCTCATACGGTCGGTACTCAGGTTCACCTAGTTCGCCCAGCACGTCCAAGAGCACGAGCGATTTGTGCAACGGCAATGGACTCATCGAGTCCTTCAGGAGCAACTTGGCGCTGTCCGCCGGCAACGCCCGCAAACCATGGCCATCCTCAGACTTGACAGGCAAGCGCCTCAGCCTCTTGGGGACCGCCTCGGCCACGCGCTCGGCGTGAGCAAGGAGTCCGTCCGGATCGACTCCCCAATCGGTCTTGACACGACTGGCAAAGCAAGGCATTGGATGCGCCTCGATGCCGACGCTACGGATCCCCTGTTTCTTGCACTCCACCAACGTCGTGCCCGTGCCACAGAACGGATCGAGCACGGTCTGCTTCTCGTTCACGCCAAACTGCTCGAGGTAGTCACGGACCAAGTGCGGAGGGTAGGATAACACAAACCTGTACCACTGGTGCGCGGGGCGGTCCTCCGGCGAGAGCCTGTTCTTCTGCGCGTTGCTGCGGCGCCGGGCAGGCCGTGATGTGAGTTGGAACGTCAAACCACCTTCCTTGCTTAATCCAAGCGAGGCTACCGCAACGGGCAGAGGTTCTCGCTCTAATCTGACGTTAGTCTAATCGACGCAGCGGCCCGCCGCAAGCCGCACTCGGCGCCTGCTACGGCAGAAACTGCCCCACGTGCCGTTTTGCCAGGCTCAGGCCGTTTTTGATCTTCTCGAGGTTGCCTTGCCAGACGGGGTCTTCGTGGTCGATGACGACGGCGCCGGTGTAGCCGAGTTCGTGAAGGCGGTCGGTCATGCTGCGCCAGTCGATGGCCCCGAGCCCCGGCAGGCGGTACCGCCACCAGCCGCCGCTGGGTCGCAGGATGCCGCAGTCCTGGCGCCTGAGGTCCATCGTCTGGGCATCTCTGGCCCGGAAATGGTAGACCTTCTCGGCGTAGTCGGTCAGCGCCGAGAGGGCGTCGATGCCCGTCCAGTGTAGGGGAGCGGGGTCGAAGGCCAATCCGACGGCCGGGCTGCGGAGGTGGGTGAACAGTTTCTCCCACAGTTCCGGGCAGAAGGCGGCGTTGCCCGGCATATCCTCCACCTGCCAGCCGATGCGGGGGGCGTTCGCAATCGCCAGCCGCACACCCGACGACTCCGCCTGCTCGACCACCGGTCCGATGCGGCGGGCAAACTCGGCGATGCACTCTCCCAGCCGCAACGTCGGGTCGCGACCCACCAGCAGGCACACCACCTCCACGCCCAGCGTCCCGGCCGTCTCCACCATACGCTGAAGGTGACCGAGGATGACGTCGCGCCGGCCGGGGTCGGCGTCCAGGGGATTGGCGTACCAGGCCAGTGCTGCGGCCGTCAGGCCGGCATCGTCCAGGGCCGAGACAAAGGCGTCGCGGCCCGGGCCGTCCAGGCCGGCGATGTTCAGACCCGCGTCGTGGTACCAGGAGGAGGGATCGCGCGTGGGCGGGCAGGGGATCTCGACGGTCTCGAACCCGGCCTCTCCGGCCCAGCGCAGCACTTCCGGCAGGCTGACATCGCGAAAGCAAGAGGTGCACACGCCCAGCCGCACAGTCACCCCCTCGGCCGAGTAGTCAGGACTGCCCTGGAGTTCGGGGCCGCGGCTGGCCCAGGCGCCCTACGGCCCTCGCCGCCCGGGCGGCGGCTGCAACCGGCGTCACGTCACGGAGCCGGCGCCGGCGCCTCGGCGACGGCGTCGCCTGCGCCCTGCCCGGCCTCCTGCTTCCTGGCGACAGCCAGAACCTGCCCCTCGGGCGTCGCCATGTACAGAACCCCGGTGTCCGTTTCGTTCGTGCCGATCAGGCTGCCGCGCCGCAGGGGGGCACCCCACCGGACCTTGCCGTCCTTGCGGCCGACGGCCAGGAGATCGTTGCCCCGGCTGAGCACGTAAACCGTTTCAGCATCGGCGGTTATGACGTCGTCGCCTTCGGCCAATTGCCACTGAATCTTGCCGTTTTCGTCCAGCGCCGTCAGGCCCGCCTGCCCTGTGAACACAAACACCTGGCTGCCGAACGCGTACGGCGCCCTGCGAATCCGTTCGCCGGCGTTATACCGCCAGTCGAGCCTCCCGCTGGTGCCCTGGAAGGCATAGAGGCTGTAATCGAGGCTGGCCGCCAGCACCAACCCGGCCTCGGTCCGCTTGAGGTCGGCTACGATGGCCCCCTCGGTCTGATACTGCCACAGGACGCGCCGCACGTTCTGGGCCGACGCGTACACGACCCCATCCCGACCGGCGAAGTAGATGAGCGCGTCGTCCGCGACCGGCCCCGCCGTGACGGCGTCGTTGGTCCACCGTCCCCATGACACGACATGCGGCACGATGCCCACGGCCTGGAGCCAACCTTTGCCATCGGGAATGAACACGTGAACGCCGTTGGTCGTCGGTCGGCCGGCAGGGGCGAACCCCAACTCGATCCCCTCGCGGT
Source organism: uncultured Anaerolineales bacterium (assembly GCA_964510295.1). Lineage (GTDB taxonomy): Bacteria > Planctomycetota > Phycisphaerae > FEN-1346 > FEN-1346 > JAUVZF01. The sequence goes on from CAZEBQ010000025.1 coordinate 11,432, forward strand.
CTACCGTCAGGGCCTCCCGACCCCGTTCCAGGGTTGCGGCGGCGGCGATCTGGGACTCGGCGGCCGATCGGGCCATCGTGTATTGGCGCGGCTCGGCGCGCTGTTCCATGCGCCTGGCCATCACCTTGGCCTGCCACGCATCGCGCCGGGCCTCGTCTTTGGCCCGTTGGACCTCGCGCTGAGCCCGCTGCACCTGGGCCAGAATGTTTCTGCCGTCGGTCCCGTGGAAGCCGATCAGTCGCGTCGTTGTGGCGAACCAGATGTCGCCCTTGGACACGGTGGGCGGCCAGACGGTCTCGCGCGCGTCGGCCAAGTCCTTCGACCACAGCCGCACCCCCGTCTTGGCGTCGATCACGTAAACGCGATGGTCCGAGCCGTGGCACACGAGGAACGGGTCGCTTACCCAGGCGTCCGTCAGGTGCGTGCCGGGCGTCAGGAGCGCTCGCGTCTGCCAGCGAATCTCCATGTCGTTGCCGGCCAACATCACCGGCGCGACCGGCAGCGGCAGTTCCTCGTCACCCCGGCCACCTGTTCCACAACCGGCCACGGCCATCGCCAACAGGGCCAATCCCACAGCCGGCACCACCGAAAGGTCTTGCCTGACAGCCGTCATCATTCGCTCCGCGCCCCGTCCTGGCCCCTAGAGGTACGTCGCCAAGTCCACGTTGTACTGGCGTTCAAACCGGTTCAAGCGTTCGATGCGCTCGATATCATCCTGGATACGATGGGCGAGTTTGAACACGTACGGCTTGCCCTGAAGCCGGTCGTTCAGGTCAGCGAGCATGGCATCCCACCGGCCGTCGTAGAGTTCGTCGCGGAGCCGGAGAAGCATAATCTCTTCTTCCGACAGGTTGGCGACAAACTCCGCACACTGCTCCTCGGCATCCGCCGCCGGAGCCGACTCTCTCGGCTGACTCTCACCCACGTCGCTGCCCCCTCGTCCCTGGGGCCGCACGTTGACAGAACGTTAAACTACCACGGCCGACCGCCGCGTCAACCTTTTTCTGGACGGCTCCGGCGAAAGCGCTGTGGCAGCAAGTCCCGGCATGCTGTGACGGCGGGGTCCACATCGGCAGGGCGCCGGCGTCCTGAGTTGTAGCGCGGGGGATCAGCCCCTGCGCTACGGGCAGTTGCGCGGTGCCACAAAAAGTGGCCGCCCCCTGGAAAACCCGTTTCGGCGACGGCCGATCCGTGCCCCGGCCTCGAACCGGCCCCGCCCGTTCCGCCGGACCGCGCATAAGCCGGGCCGCCCTGTTGCGCCAAGGTCAGGACGGCCCGTGCGCTGGGATGGAACTCTATCCGCAGTTATTGTCGGTCGCAGCGCGGCCAACATTAGCGGAAAACTCCCCTCACGACAGCGACCTTCGCCTGAACAATACCACCCCGGCCGCGATCGCCACCCCGGCGTAGACCACCGCATACAGCCCCGCCCAACCCACGTAAGCCCAGACCGCCGCCCACCGGGCCGCCCCTGGGCTGCCCGGTTCCAGAGGGGTCAGAACCGTGTGACTCAGGGTCTCGCCGATATTGAAGATCTCCAGGAACGGCACCACCGCGAGCAGCCCCTGCGCCAACCCCGAACCCACCCCGCCGCCGGTCCCCCCCGAACCTGCCAGAAACACCGTCAAGTGCCCCGCCAGGAACGCCGCCAGGCTCAGCGCCACGCTCCCTGCGACCGAAAACCGGGCCGACAGGGCCGTCGCGAGCGCCGCCAGCACCCCCGCCTGCATCAGCACGAGGACCAGTCCGGGCATGACCGTCAGGCTCTGGTTGATCTGCCTCGCCCGAAACGCTTCGACCTCGTGCCCGACGCCCCCTCTCACGAGCGCCCGCTCCAGCACTCCCGCGTCGAGCCCCACCCGGTAGTACACGCACGCCACCAGGACCACTCCCAGGACGGCCGTCGCCACCGTCACGGCCGCCATCGCCCCCAGGTACTTGCCGACCACGAACTGCCATCGGCCGAGGCCCTTGGCCAGGATGGTCTGGGCCGTTTTCGCCTCAACCTCCCGCGCCACGCCGGTCGCCGCCGCCAGCAACCCGCCGAGCAGCACCACGTGCAGCACAAAAGACAGGCCAAGTTCCTTATACATATCCGTATTATTATAAAACGTGAAGAGCGGCAGCCACATCGTCACGACCAGCGCCGCCACCCCCGCCGCCACCAACAGGTAGTAGAACGGCTGGCGGACCGATTCGCGAAACGTGTTCAGCGCTATCCCTGCAAGCGCACCCATCCGTCACCAACCCCCTAGAACCTCACCCTGAACTCACCCGCCTCACCCGCCACCGGCTCTTCCAACACCTGCGCGCCACGGATATACCGCCGCATCCGCTCCCCCACATCGCTCAGCAGCCCCGCCACCTCGGCCTCCGGCCCTTCTGCCACCAGTTCGACCCGCCCATCGGCCAGGTTCCTGACGAACCCCGCCACGTCCCTCCCGGCTGCAAGCCGCATGACCGTGTACCGAAACCCCACCCCCTGCACCGTCCCATCATAGGTGACGTGCCGCCGCACGGCCATCGGCATCCCTCGCATACGGCGTCGGCTTCCAGCGTGCGCATTATAGACTCGGCCGGTCATGCCGCAACCAGTTTTCCGTTGCTCCTCGCGCCACGCCCGCTAGAATACGCTCCAAGGGAGGATGCCGTGCTTCCCGTCCTGTCGGTAGCCAATCAGAAGGGCGGCGTTGGCAAGACGACCACCGCCACATCCCTCGCTCACGCCCTCGCCCTGACCGGCCGCAACATCCTCGTCGTCGACGTCGATCCCCAAGGCAACGCCACCAGCGGCATCGGCGTCGAGATGGTCCCGGCGAGCCCGGCGTTCGCGGCCGATCCTGTCTCGGCCGGCCTGGTTCCCACCACGTGGCCCCGCGTTTCGGCTATCCCCGCAGGGCGTGATCTCCAAGCCCTCGCCATTCATGGGCTCCCGTCGCCCATGGCCCTCCGCCACCGCTTCGCTCAACTGGCCGACACCGCCTTCGACGCCGTCCTGATCGACTGTCCGCCGTCCCTTGGACCGCTCACCCAGAACGCCCTGGCCGCAAGTTCCGCCGTCATCGTCCCGATTCAATGCGAGTACTATCCGCTCGAGGGCCTGGTCCAGCTCCTTGCGGCCGTACACCAAGCCGCCTCGCTGAACCCCGATATCGCCATCGGCGGTGTCCTCCTCACGATGTACGACCCTGCGGCCCACCTCACCCGCGAAGTCGAGGCCGAGGTCCGCGCCAAACTCCACGAGCCGGTCTTCACCACCGTCATTCCCCGCGACACCGCCGTCGCCGAAGCGCCGAGTCACTGCCGGTCTGTCATTGACTACGCCCCGCGCTCGCCGGGTGCTCGGGCCTACGTCCGGCTGGGGCTCGAGGTCGTCGCTCGCTCGCTCGTCAACACAAAGCCTTACCGCGACAACGCTCATTCGCCGTCAGCGCCGACCCGCCCTGTCGCGCAAAACAGCGGGTCACGCCCACTTTTCGCATCAAATGGGGCCGTTCCCCCTTGATCAGCCAAACGCACCAGAGAACCAAGCGTGTGCCCATGCCAACACCATGCAAGACACAACCAAACGCCCGGTCTTGCCTTGAATGTGGGCTTGGCCTGCTGTTTTCCCCGATAGGCTCTCTTCCCGCAACCGCCCAACATCGCGTTCTCGTGTCAGGAGCACGCTCATGACGAATCGCAGGCTCGGCCGAGGCCTCGACGGACTGCTCAAAGGACAATCCGCCCAACCCATTCCGGACCTCACCCCGCCGACGGCGCCCGCCACGTCGGTGCCTACGGCCTTCCTGGATCCGAACCCGCACCAGCCGCGCCGCCCCATCGAGGCGCCCGACGTGGAACAACTGGCGGCGTCGATCCGCGAACACGGGGTGCTTCAGCCGATCATCGTCCGCAGCCACGGCGACCGTTACCAGATCATCGCCGGCGAGCGGCGTTTCCGCGCCGCCCAGGCTTTGGGCTTGGCGGACGTTCCCGTCGTCATCCGCGACGTTGCAGACGACCAGTTGCTGGAACTGGCGCTCGTCGAGAACCTGCAACGGGAGGATCTGGACCCGATCGAGAAGGCCGAGAGTTTCAAGGCCTACCTTGACTCCACGGGCCGGACCCAGGCGGCCGCCGCCGCTCGGCTCGGCCTCGACCGGAGCACCATCTCGAACATGATCCGCCTGCTGGACCTGCCGGGGCCCGTCCAGGCCATGGTCCGGAGCGGGTTCCTTGCCATGGGCCACGCCCGGGCCATTCTCTCGGTTGACGACCCCAAGAAGCAGGTGCGCCTTGCCGAACGCGTGGCCCGCGAGGGCCTCTCCGTGCGCCAAGTCGAGCGGCTGGCGGCCCCGTCGGCTCCGCGAAGGCGGACGCCTCGCCAATCGTCGAAGAGCCCCGAGGTCCGCGACCTGGAGAGACGGCTCCGCGAGGCCCTCGGCACCAAGGTCTCGGTTCAGATGGGCACCAAGCCTGAGACCGGGAGGATTGTGATCGAGTTTTACAGTCAGGACGGTCTGGACCGGATTCTGAGCCGTCTTCAGTAGCGCCGACGGGTGTGTTCCACGTGGAACAGCGGTCCATGCCGGGGGGCGCTGCGCCCGATGTTCCACGTGGAACATGCGGCCGTCACCCTTTGCGAGACGCGATCATGTCAGCCCAGAGCCTGTTGCACAAGTCGTCCTGGCTTCCGCGCGGTGGCCTTCCCATGCCACCACGCCTGATTCAGCGCGTCTGGCCACGGCCTGGTCCAATACGGAGGGGTATGCCGAAGCCCGCCGCCCGGTTCGTCCAACAGGCCGCCCAGCACCCCGTACCGCCTCGAAATCCGTCCTCACAGGCCTTTCCCCCGCGTCTCCGCATACAGCCTGTTGGCCGCAATGTACTCTGCGACACTCGCCGGAACCAGCCCGTTGATCGGCATCCCGGAGCGAACCCGGCTGCGTATCTCGGTTGCGCTGACCGGAATCAGCGGTCCCGGCACGCGGTGCCTGACCAGTTCGGCGACTGCCACCTCGCCGATGGCGGCCTCAAGCGGCACCAGATCCGCCGGTTTTGCGACCGGGCGCGGCAAGACGGCCACCGTGGCCAGGCCCAGGATCTCGTCCAGTTGCCGCCACGTGTGGAGTTGGTGCAGGTTGTCCTCGCCCACCAGCAGAATCAGTTCGGTCTCGGCCCCCAACCTGCCCGCCAGGTCTCGCAACGTCACCACCGTGTAGGAAGGCTCCGCCCGGGTCACCTCGGCGTCCGACACATCGAAGCGCGGCACCGCTGCGGCCGCCAACCGACACATCGCCAGCCGATGCGCTGCCGCCGCCGGGGAGTGCAATGGCCGGTGCACCGGCGACGCCGATGGCACCAGCACCACCCGATCCAGAGAAAGATGGTTGCAAGCGTACGCTGCAGGGATAAGATGACCCAGGTGAATCGGGTCGAACGTGCCGCCCAGGATGCCGATTCGTTCCATGCGGCGTAGTATGGAAGGCTGGCCCGACGATGTCAAGCATTGCAGAGGCCCATGCCATGACGCAGTCCGTACGCCGGATCGTCTTGTCGGCGGCTGGATGGACCGTTCTGGCAGCCCTGGCCGGCCCCGCCTCGGCTGCCACGCCCCCGCCCACAGCCAAGCCTGCCGGCGAGCCCGACATCACCTTCGCCGGTCAAGACGATGATGCACGCGGCTCTGCTCCCACCAACCCGTTTGCGGCAGGCGAGCAAGCCGTCTACCGCAAGGATGCCGTCCCGGGCTGCGTCGAACTCTCCGACGGCACCAAACGGGCCGGCAGCATCTACACGACCCGGGCCAAGCGGCTCAAGATCTTCAACCTCAAGCGAAACATCTACGAGTTCGTGCCCGTGCCCGCGTGCAAGCGGATTGAGGGCGTCGTCGAGTGGGAACGCCTCGAAAGGCAGTGGCGGTTCAAGGAGGCCGGCAACCCCGAGAAGGTCTACACCGGCCGCGCGTACCCGGTCCGCATGCACGCCTGGCGACTCACGCTCCGGAACGACCACGAGATCGTCGGCCACATCCTCGGCCAGCCGCTCTACGCTTTCCACGACGGCAACGCCGAGCGGTTCATTCTGCACAAACGCGACAAGGGCCCGCTGGGGGCCAAACTTGAGGATCTTGTTCACATCCGGCGGGTCGTTCTCGGCCCCCAGGCCTACAACGAGGCCCTGGAGGCACTCAAGGCCCCGGGCGCGAAGGCCCCAGGGCAGGACGGCAAACAGGCCCCTGGCGCCTCTCAGGACGGGCCCCGCGGCCCAGAGTCAGAGTAGGGGATGCCTATGAGCCTGATGTATGTCGATGCCTTTTCGGGCGTCAGCGGCGACATGCTGCTCGGCGCCTTGCTGGATGCAGGTCTTCCCGAAGCAGACCTCCGCCGCTGCCTCGACGGCCTGCCGGTCACCGGCTACGTCCTGGCTGTCCGCCGCGAGGTCCGCAAGGGCCTCCAGGCCACCCGTGCCGAGGTCCGTCTGGCCCACGCCTCGCACCACCACCGTGGCCTGTCGGACATCGTATCGCTCATCGACTCGGCCGACCTTCCCGGCCTTGCGGCGCGTTGGTCGAAGACCGTGTTTTCGCGTCTCGCCGAGGCCGAGGCGAAGGTCCACGGCACGACGCCGGACGAGGTGCACTTTCACGAGGTGGGCGCGGTCGACGCCATCGTGGACATCGTGGGCACGTGTGCGGCTCTGGCGCTGCTTGGCGTGGAGCGGTTGGTTGCCTCGCCGCTGCCAATGGGTTCGGGATATGTAGACGCGGCGCATGGCCGGCTTCCGGTCCCTGCGCCCGCCGTGGTCGAGTTGACGCGCGGCGTCCCCACCGCCGACTGCGACGAGCCCGGCGAGTTGACCACGCCGACCGGAGCGGCCATCGTCGTCGCCCTGGCCGAGGGCTTCGGCCCCATGCCTGCCATGGTGCCGGAAGCCGTCGGCTACGGCGCCGGGGCACGCAAGGGCCGGCACACGCCGAACCTGCTCCGGGTGGTCCTCGGAGAACCCGTCGACGATGCCGCCGCCGGGGCGGAGACCGACGCCGTGTGGCTCCTGGAAGCCAACCTCGACGACGCCACCGGCGAGACGGTGGGGGCGGCCACCAAGGCCCTCCTCGCGGCAGGCGCGCTGGACGTCTGGCTGACGCCGGCCACCATGAAGAAGGGCCGGCCGGGCGTGGTTCTGGCCTGTCTGGCGGCCGAAAACGGCCGTGGCGCGGTTGAGAACGCCATTTTTGCCGAAACCACCACCTTCGGCATCCGCCGCAGACGGGTCGATCGCACGAAGCTCGGCCGCGAGCACGTCCCGGTCGAGACGCCCTTTGGCACGGTCCGCATCAAGGTCGGCCGCCGAGGCGGCCAGGTCGTGACGGCCCTGCCGGAGTACGACGACTGCCTGCGTCTGGCGGACGAGCAGGGCGTTGCGTTCCGCGAGGTCTACCAGGCCGCCCGGGCGGCGTACACCGCTACGGGCTGATGCCAACACACAGGAGCGCGAGCGCGTGATCCCGGCGACGATCGGCACGGTCATCCTTCTCGCCGTCACGGCCATCTGGGTCTACCGCGCCATCCTGGTTTACCTGCCCGGGTCGCGCGGGCCGGTCCTCTCGGCCACGACCATTCCGGACGCCGCCGACCCCGGTCTGGTGTCGGTCATCGTTCCGGCGAAGGACGAGCAGGAGAACATCCGCAGCGCCCTCGACACCCTGCTTGCCCAGGACTATGCGAACATCGAGGTTCTGGTCGTGGATGATCGCAGCACCGACCGGACGCCGGACATTGTGCGTGAGGTGGCTGCGTCCGACGCTCGTGTGCGGCTCATCCAGGTCTCGGACCTCCCGCCCGGCTGGTTCGGCAAGCCGCACGCCATGCACGTGGGGGCGAAGGCGGCCCGGGGCGACTGGTTCCTGTTCGTCGACGCCGATTGCCGGCAGGCCCCTCACAGCGTGCGGGCCGGCGTCAACTTTCTGGCGGCCAACGAGGGCGACATGCTCAGTCTCTGGCCCGTTCTGGAGATGCACGGTTTCTGGGAGAACGCCGTCCAGCCGGTGGCGGGCTCGGTGCTGGTGGCATGGTTCCGGCCGACGTGGGTCAACCATCCGAAGCGGCGGACGGCCTTCGCGAACGGGCAGTACATCTTCATCCGGCGCGCAACCTATGAAGCCACAGGGGGTTACGAGGCCGTCAAGAACGAGATCGTCGAAGACATCGCCCTGGCCCGGCGCGTCAAGGGCGCCGGCCACCGCCTGTTCAACACCGTCGGTGAGGACCTGTTCAGCACGCGCATGTACGATTCCCTCGGCGGGATGTACCGTGGCTGGACGCGGATCTACTACGGCGGGTTCAAGAGCGTGTTGCGGCTGCTCGGCGCCATGGCCCTGACGTTCACCTTTACCCTCATGCCCTTTGGCGTGCTGGCCGTCTCGTCGGTCCTTTTGGCCACGGAGCAGATCACGCCTCTGGCGCTGGTCGCCTTCCTGCTATCGGCCATCGGCGTGTCGGCCCTGCTGGTGACCATGCGGCGGCTGTTCATCCTGTGCCGGGGCAACCCGTGGTACCTGATATTCCACCCGCTGGCGGCCGTGCTGGTGCTGACGTTTCAGGCGGGGGCGATCATCCGTGGTTTGGGGCTTTGCGGCGTCACATGGCGCGGCACGACGTACAAAGGCGGCAAGGTGGTCTCGCCGGGCAGCAAGTTCTAACTCCTTTGCCGGCCAGCGTTTACGTCGGCAGCGCCGCACGCCGTTTCCACCTGCCTCCGGCGCGCCGAAAAACTGCAAAGCAGAGCGGCCGCTTGGTCGTATAACAGAATGGCCAAAGGGTCGCGCCAAAAAGGAAAAAGGAGACCGCCATGAAACGCTCGGTGATCCTGACGGTTGTCATGCTCTTGGCTGCGCTGGTCGGTCCGCGCGTTGTCCAGGCCATACCGGCGAGCCCGTCGTCCGGTCCGGCCGCCGCCCTGCCGTCTTCGGAGTCCGCCGCTGCGCCCAAGGCTTCCGAGGCCAAGGCCGACGCCACAGACGCAACGGCCGCATACAAGGCGCGGCAGGAGGCGGCACGGAAGGTCCGCGAATACGCCCGCACCAGCCGGACCGTGAGTTCGACGATGCGGAGCCGGCCCGGCCTCGACTTCGAGCGTACCAGCATCAAGAACGTCCTGATGTACCTGGGAGAGGTCGGCAAGTTCGGCATCGTCTTCGACAAGGCCCTCGAGGAAGCGGGCCTCGACCTGGACGCCCGGACCGTCTCGATCAAGGTCTCGCGCGTCAGTTACGAGAAGGCCATCGAACTCATCCTGCCTCGCGAATGCGGGTACCGGATCGGCCCGGGATACGTCCTGATCACGACGCTCGAGAAATCGTGGATGCCGCTGAAGGTGGGGACGTACAGCATCCGGCTGGCGCTGGCCGAGATTCCGAACTTCACGGACGCCCCGCGGTTCGAGGTCGGCGACGTGCTCCAGTCGGCGACGTCGGCGGCCGGCGGTGGCGGCTTCGGCGACCTGTTCGGCGCAGCCGGCGCAGGCACCGCGACCGACGACAGCCGGGCCACGCCCGAGCGGATCATCGAGATGGTCCAGAAGTTCGTCCGGAACGAGAACGACCGCCGCATCGCTCCCTGGGCCGACGAAGGCGGGCCCGCCACCATCACCTACCTCGGCGGGAACCTCATCGTCACCCAGACCGACCACGGTCACCGTGCCATCCGGAAGTTGCTGGCGATGATTGAGTAGGGTGGCGGACGTAAGCCCTTCTTTCACAAGGCCTTACGCTTTGCGGAGGTGCGTGGGCCCTCTTGCCTTTCCCCTTTGCGCTCGGCCTGCCGCGCGGTACGATGGCAATCGACACCTCGCCAATGGGGAATCTGATGCGCCAAGCCTGGCGTGGCCGCTTATCAACTCGGCTGTTTGCGCTGCTCGCCGCGACGCTCTGCACCGCTCAGGCGGCGGCCGGCGGCGATGTCAAGGACACCGGCAAGTGCCTCCTCTGGCGAGTGCGGTCGGCACGTGCAACCGTCTATCTCCTCGGGTCGCTTCACTTCGGCAAGCCGGGGCTGTATCCGCTGGATGCGACGATCGAGAAGGCCTTCGCAGAGTCGGATTTCCTGGTCACCGAGGTCAACCTGAACCAGGCCAATCAGCGGAAACTCGGGCAACTGACGACCGCTCGCGGCGTCTATCCGCCGGGGGAGTCGCTGGAGCAGGACGTCTCGGCGAACACGCTCCGGCGGCTGAAGGCGTACCTGGCGTCGCGCGGCATGCGGCCGGCCGAAGTGGCCGGCATGCGACCGTGGCTGGTCGCGATAACGCTCATGCAGCGGGAGACGATGCGAGCGGGGTTTCGGTCGGACCTGGGCCTCGACAAGCATTTCCTCAAGCGCGCTGTGGCCGCCCGGAAGAAGATCCTCACCCTGGAAACCGTCGAATCCCAGGCCGCCGTCATGGCCGACGGCACGCGGCAGGAGCACGAGTTGACCTTGCGTCGGATGCTCGACCAACTGCCGGACCTCGGCGAGATGATGACGGCCGTCACGGAGGCGTGGCTGGCCGGCGACCCCGAGGCCATCGACGCCGTCACCCGCCGGTACCGTTCCGACGACGCCCGGCTCGCGCCCGCCCTGAAACGGCTCCGCGACGACCGCAACGAGCGAATGGCCAAGCGGATCGAGGGTTTCCTGGAGACCGACAAGACGTACTTCGTCGTGGTCGGCTGCATGCACCTGGTGGGCGAGAAGGGGATCGTGCATCTCCTGGAGAGCCGCGGCAGCCGCATCGAGCAGACCAAGAAGACGCGCAAGCCGCAGCAGGCCGGTCCGGCCGCGCCCATTTTGCCTTGACACGCCCGCCCCTCGTGTCGATACTGCCCGTGTCATGAGACGGAAACGCGAGAATCCGGTCCTGGTCCTTACCCGGTAAATCCCGGGGCCGGTACGCGCGCAGGAAGAGTGAAGCGGCCTCGGGGTGAACCCGAGGCCCTTTTCGTTCAAGAGTACCCGCGTTAGCCGGCGGGTTGGCCCGCCGCCTACGACACAAGAGGAACGGCCATGGACGACTACAACCCCAAACAGGTCGAGGAGAAGTGGCAGAAGTGGTGGCACAAGAACCACACCTTCGAGACCGACGGCAACGCCCCGGCCGACAGGAAGTTCTACTGCCTGACCATGTTCCCGTACCCCAGCGGCATGCTGCACGTCGGTCACGGCCGCAACTACATCATGGGTGACGTCGTGACCCGCTACAAGATGATGTGTGGCTACGAGGTGCTCTCGCCGATGGGGTTCGACGCCTTCGGTCTGCCGGCCGAGAACGCCGCCATCAACGCCGGCGTCCTGCCCGCCACCTGGGTCCGCGACAACATCGCCTACATGAAGGACCAGTTCCGCCGATGGGGCGTCGGGTACGACTGGCGGCGGGAGGTCAATACCAGCGCCCCCGACTACTACAAGTGGACCCAGTGGATCTTCCTCGTGCTGCTGGAGCGGGGCCTGGCGTATCGCAAGAAGGCGCCGGTCAACTGGTGCCCGTCGTGTCAGACGGGCCTGGCGAACGAGGAGGTCGTGGACGGCTGCTGCGAGCGGTGCGGGACCGAGGTGGGCCTCAAGGACCTGGACCAGTGGTTCTTTAGGATCACCCGTTACGCCCAGCGGTTGCTCGATGACCTCGACGAACTGGGCGACTGGCCTGAGAAGGTCCGGACGATGCAGGCCAACTGGATCGGCCGCAGCGAGGGCGCCCGGGTCGATTTCACCCTCGCCGACGGCACGCCCCTGCCGTGTTTCACGACGCGGCCCGACACGCTCTGGGGCGTCACGTTCATGAGCCTGGCCCCCGAGCATCCCCTCATCGCCCGCCTGGTGGCCGGCACCGAACGCGAGCAGGAGGTGCTGGCGTTCTGCGACCGCGTGAAGCGTCAAGGCGCGGCCGTCCGGGGCGATGAGGCCGTCGAGAAGGAGGGCGTCTTCACCGGGGCCTACGTCATCAACCCCGTCAACGGCGAGAAGGTGCCCCTCTGGGTTGCCAACTACGCCCTCATGGAATACGGCACGGGGGCGGTCATGGCCGTGCCGGCTCACGACCAGCGGGACTTCGAGTTCGCCAGGAAGTACGGCATCGACATCCGCGTGGTCATCCAGCCCGAGGGCCAACCCCTGACGGCCGACGCGCTGACCGAAGCCTATGTCGAGGCCGGCGTCATGGCGGGCTCCGGGCCACTTTCCGGAACGCCCACACCCGCCGGCATTCCGGACGTCATCCGGTACCTCGACGAGAACGCCATGGGCGCCGGCACGATCAACTACCGGATCCGCGACTGGCTCATCAGCCGACAGCGGTACTGGGGGGCGCCGATTCCGGTGGTCCACTGCCCGTCGTGCGGCGTGGTGCCGGTGCCGGTGGAGGCGTTGCCGGTCGAACTGCCGCCCGAGAGCGAGGTCGAGTTCCCGCCGCGCGGCGAGAGCCCCCTTGCGAAGGTTGAGTCGTGGGTCAACACCGCCTGCCCCAAGTGCGGCGCCGACGCGAAGCGCGACACCGACACCATCGCCCAGTGGCTCTGCTCGTGCTGGTACTTTCTGCGGTTCACCGTAACGGATGCCGAGCGGCAGCCGAACTCGCAGCCCTTCGACCGCCAGAAGGTCGATCGGTGGATGCCCGTGGACCAATATATCGGGGGCGTTGAACACGCGGTGCTCCACTTGTTGTATACACGCTTCATCTGCAAGGTCCTCCGCGACGCCGGCCACGTCGGCTTCAACGAGCCGTTCAAGGCCCTGTTCACCCAGGGCATGATCTGCAAGCAGTCTGGCATCACCGGCAAACTTGAAAAGATGTCGAAGTCCAAAGGCAATGTCGTCGGCCCCGACGCCGTCATCGCCCGGTACGGTGCCGACACGCAGCGGCTCTACACCCTCTTTATCGGCCCGCCCCAACGCGACGCCGAATGGCAGGACGACGCCATCGTCGGGGCACGACGGTTCCTGGACCGCGTCTGGCGACAGACGGAGGAGTCGCTCGATGCCATCGCCGGCGCCCAGCCTTACGCAGCCGACGGCGCCGACCTCGATCAGCCGGCCAAGGCCCTCTGGCGCAAGACCCATCAGACCATCCGCAAAGTAACCGCGGACATCGAAGAGTCGTGGCAGTTCAACACGGCCATTGCGGCCGTCATGGAACTGGCCAACACGCTCTCGGGCGTGCCGAAGACGGCCGAGGCGGGGCCGGCCCTGCGATTCGCGCTCGAATCGATCGCGCGGCTGCTCCACCCCTTCGTGCCGCACGTCACGGAGGAACTCTGGGTGGCCCTGGGGCACGAACCGTCGGTCCTCTCTACCGGCTGGCCAGAGTACGATGAAGCGGCCTGCGCTGAAGAGGAAATCGAGTACGCCGTCCAGGTCAACGGCAAACTGCGTGCCCACATCACGGTGCCCGCGAGCGCCGCCGAGACGGAAGTCCGCGAGGCGGCCCTGGCCCTCGACCGGACGCAGGAGGTCCTGGCCGGCGCGGAGGTCAGGAACGTGATCGTCGTTCCCGGCCGCCTCGTCAATATCGTCGCTAAGTAGTGTTGGCACAAGCACTTAGTGCTACTACGCTACCTGTGCGTCTGGCCGGTTGTCGCTCGGCCGGGGAAAAAGCGGGTCAGGGCCATATTCAATGCCAAACCAGCCGTTCGGTTTGGCTTTG
>CAZEBQ010000026.1:0-8504 GCA_964510295.1 uncultured Anaerolineales bacterium
GGAACCGGCCCCGGTTTGACCGCCAAGTGGCCCTGACCCGCTTTTTTCCCGGCCGGCGGGCGGCCTCGCTGAAAGGTCTCATAGCGTAGCAGGATCAGGAGGTCCAGACCTCCTTGAGGTACCGTGGGATGACGTTGGATTCGCGTGGTCCGACCATGATCTCCCATCCGGTTGCCTCTTCCAGTTTGCCGCTCATCACCGCGACGTATCCGGGGATGATAAGTTTGCGGTGCTTGACCTTCGATTCCACATCGGCGTCCTTCATGGCCTTGGCGACGGTGCTCTCGTTGAGTTTGTCGCCGGAGTAGGCGGTCAGGACGCTGGTGCCTTCGGTATCGACGCAGAGGATCCAGGAGGGAATGCGACTGGCCTCAATGTCGCCCTCGACGGTGTAGTAGGTCAGCGAGAAGTTCGTGGTGAACAGGACGGGGCTGTTTTCGTCGGCCTCGCCGACGGGGTACAGGTCGGGCTTGACCTGGACGGGTTTCTGCGGGTCGGTGTAGATATTCTGTCGGCTGGTGAGAAGCGGCAGCAGGGCCCACGGCTCGACGGTTTCAACGACGACGATGCCGGCGTACTTGCACAGGAGGGCGGCGGCCCGGCCGATCTGGTCCTCGGGCTCGCCGTCGGCGGCGAAGACGATGGTGGGGAACCCGAGGGGCCGAAACGCGCTTCTCAGGGCGAGGTTGCGGACCAGGGTCATACCGGTCATTTCGGCCCATCCGTCAGGGGCGTCGAGCCACAGGACCAGTTGCTCGCAACCGGCGCCTTTCAGTTTCTCGGTCAGGTCGGCCAGGGCCTCCGGGTCGGCGGCCCGCGCCACGAGCGGACAGGCGGCGTCCGAGGCCACCTTGGCCATGGCGTCGGCCGTCTCAGCGGTGGCGGCACAGAGGAGGGGCTTGGCGTCCTTGACCTTGTCGACGGCGGCCGCAGCGGCGTCGGGTGATTCGGTCACGAGGATGATGGCCTTGCCGGTCGTCTTGGCGGTCTCGGCGGCGGCGGCGAACCTGGCGGGGTCGCCGGAGGCGTTCATCACGGCGACGGCCTCGACGGGCATCGGCTGGCCGATCCGCTCGAAGGCGAAGCCCTTGATCGTGTCGGCCTTCTGTTTCATGGCGGCGGCGTCGAGATTATCGGGCAGCGTGATGGCGATGGCGGTCGGGCTGTGAAACTTCTCCTCGTGGCGAAACAGAACGGTCTCTCCGCCGACCTTGCACTGGCCGTCTCCCGTGCCGAAGGTGACCGAGCGCATCGGCGGTTCGGCGGCGGCGGCGAGGGCCTGGCGGGCCTCGTCGCTGGCGTCGGGGCACTGATCCAGGCTGACCTTTTTCTGGGCCAGGGCCATGGCGAAGGCCAGGCACGTCGGCATACCGCATTTCTTGCAGTTGGTCTTGGGGAGCAGTTTGAAGATGTCGAGTCCGCTGAGGGCCATAGTCGGTTCTCCCTTGCTGTCTCAGGCCGGTCTTTCGCGGCCCGACCGACGGCACATCCTATCAAACTGGCTGGGTTCGGGCTACGCCACGCTTTGCGCGGTGTCCCGGCGCGCCGGGCGCGTTCGAGAAACCTGTAGGCCGGGGCGTGCCCCGGCAACATCACTAGCCGCGCACGTCAGTAAGCGGCGCGTGGGCCGGGACTGCCGTGCCCCCCCCGCTCCCTTACGGTCGCGGCTCGGATATTCTGCTGTGCGCGGCTAGAACATCGGGTCCATCGTGAGGGCCGGATGCTCGGCCTTGGTAATATGTTCGAGGGCCTCTTCCTCGGTCGCGGCGACAGACTCGTCGGCGATTCTGTTGAGGAACTCCTCGCCGCCGAGGCCGAGTTCGTCGGCGCGGGCGACGAGGACGTCGTGCAGGGCCTCCTTGAGCATCTTGGGCATCCAGACGATCCGCTTGAATCCGCCGTCGGCGAGGATGAACTTGGGGCTGACGATGTACTGCCTGGAATGGCCGCTGAATCCGGGCGTTTGGCGCCCGCCGCCCACCGTGCCGGCGGCCGTCGAGAACTTCATGCCGCAGGGCGTCATCTCGGCGTATTCGCGCGGCACAATCATGATGCCGTTGGTGGAGGGCAGGACGGCCGAGATGCACTCGAAGCATCCGCATGAGGTCATCGGGTCGGTGATCATCGAGTAAGCGCTCATTCTCTCGATGGTGCCCTGGCTCTTCTCGACGATGAACTGGTTGATCTTCTCCCACTGGCCGAGGGTTTCGTCCACGGCGGCGCCCTTCGGGACGGGCTGGTTTGGCCCTGCGGGGTTGATCTCGTAGGCGGCCCGGCCGTCGAGCCAGTTGTAGGCGCCGCACAGTCCGGGATGCTGGGGGGTGATGATACAGACGTGGTTGGGCGCGAACGACTGGCACAGGGTGCAGGAGTAGAAGACGTCGACGGATTCGTCGGTCATGTCGGCCAGGCGCGCGTCGCGTTCGACAAACACCTGCCGGGCCTTTTCGTGCATCTCGATAACTTTCTCTTCCTCGGTGTAGAGTTTGACCTGGACCTTATCGACGATGACCGAGAACACCTCGTGGAGCATGGCGTGGAGGATCTTGCCGATGTGCTCGATCCTGAGGCCCGCCTTGAAGGCGTCCTTCGAGATGCGGACCCAGTTGATGTCCCTCTGTCCCATGTGCCAGAGGCCCTGGGGGTGGTTGAGGAAGGTGTGGGTGTGGCGTTCCAGGACGGGCTCGAAGTCGGGCTGCATCTTGCGTCCGGCCACCTCGATGACAATGCCGAGCGGCATCTGTCCCCCTTCTTCCACGCTGTCGGCCTCGGGACCGATGACCTCGACCTTGCCGTCCTCGACCTGGTCCATGGGCAAGGTGGTCAGCCACTCGAAGGCGGGGGTCCGGTTGCCTCCGAACTCGACTTGCATCTCTTCCTTGCGGATGCGTTCGCCCTCGAAGGCCGGGCTGAAGGCAACGGGGACCGGCACCTCGGCGACCTTGATCTTGAGACCCCGCACCTCGATGGCCTTCTCGACGATCTCGGAGTGCGGGACGTTCGAGACGACGTGCTCGTAGGTGCAGACGCCGGTGGGCAGGATCTCGGGGATGTCGGAGTCGGCGATCGTCGGGAAGCCGAAGTTGATGGCGCCGGCGGCGGTGGCATACCACTCGTCCGTGACCTTGCCGAGCGCCATGACAAAAGCAAAGACGCGGGCCTTGTTATACAGGAGGTTGCGGCGGAAGTCGCCGGGCTTGACGCCGCCGAAACTCAACGCCACACGCGTCGCAAACCCCAAGGCGTAGATCGCCGCCGTAATGTCCGGTCCGAACGGCACCAGCCGCGTTTCCCACCCCATCTGGACACCCGCCTCCTCCAACTGCTGCGAGAACGACGTGCCGTGGTCCTCCGAGCACATGAAGACGTACAGGCTTCGCTCCTGGCACTTGCGTGCAATCTCGACCGCCGTCTCGACATCCGGAGCCGCGCCGGCAATGGCGGCAAACCCCGGCGCCGTGCCGTCCACGAACTGGATGCCCCGCTCCCGCAGGATCATGTCGTCGGCGGCACCCAGCCAGATGCCGGAGACCGGGTTCGGACCGATGAGGTACTTACAGGCCTCAATAATCTCCTCGGCGTAGAGCGTGGCCATTCCGGCATCGAGGGCGGGGCCGAGGTACGGCAGCCAGAGTTTGTCGTCAACCAGCGGCGGGAGCAGGCTCTGGATCTCCTCCATGACCGGCCGGAAGTCGGCGAGCGTCTTGACCTCGTGGCCCATCATCGCGTAGATGATCGGGATGAAGTAGCCGGTGTTGGGGAACTCGACGGCGTGGTCTTCGCCGTGCTCCTTGACGGCCTTCTCGAGCATGTCCTCGGCCTGTTTGGCGAGGCTGTGTGCGCCTCGGATGGCGGCTGCTGCGATGATCCGGGACATCGATGGCTCCTTTATCGACCTCTCCTGGTGACTTCCTGTCAACGCGCGGCGCAATCGCCGCGGCTAACGGGCGCGCCCGGCCCGCCACGGCGGCCGGCGCGGCGCGGGTGCCGGCGCTGCGCCGACGGCTACACTTCGAGTTTGCGCCGATCCTCCATGTCGAAGAGTTTGCGTTCGCGTTCCTGGTTGATGCCGAGGGCGTCGCGTTTGGCCTCGATATGGGCGTGGATGAGTTCGGCCGCCTTGACGGGGTCGTCCTCGACGGCCCACTTGCCTCCGAGTTCCGTCTCGATCTCCTCAAAGAGGTACGTCGCGACGTTCGACTCCGACCAGACCGGGAAGAGGCTCTCCGAGAAGACGACCAGGGCGCCGGAGGCGACGAAATAATGGCCGATGGAGATGGCCTTCTCGGTAATGTGCTCCAGGCACGCCCCCGCCACCGGTAGTTCGGAGATGTCTTCACCGAGGCCGCCTTCGCGGACCATCTCGGTGCAGGCGATGAGGATGCGGCTGTTATCGACGCAGGACCCGACCGCCAGGACGGGCGGCATGCCGACGGCCTCGCAGACCTCGCGCAGGCCCGGGCCGGCCAGTTCGGCCGCCTCCGGCCTCAGCAGATCCAACTTGCCGCAAGCGATCTGGGCACAGCCGGTTGTTACGACCAGCATGTCGCGCTTGATCAACTCCCTGACCAGTCCGGTGTGTCCCCAGTCGTGCCGGACCTTGGGGTTCGTGCACCCGACGACGCCGACGACGCCGCGGATACGCCCGTTGATGATGTTGTCGTTCAGAGGGCGGTACGACGAACGGAATCGCCCGCCGAGCATGTAGTTGATCGTCTCGTGGCTGAAGCCGACAACGGCCTCGCCGACGTCGTCGGGGATGTAGACGTCGCCCTTTCGGTTCCCGTAGGCCTCGACGGCCATGCGGACGATCTGTTTGCCGACCTCCATGGCCCGGGCCTCTTCCATCTCGACGTGCTCGACGCCGGGCATGTGGGCCTTCTCGGAGGTTGTGATGAGTTTTGTATGATAACTTTTAACGAGTTCCGAGAGGCTCTGCATGATGCACTGGATGTCCACGCACATGAGGTCCACGGCGCCGGTGGCGACGGCGAGTTCCTGGCTCAGGAAATTGCCGGCCACGGGAAGACCGTGGCGCATCAGCAGTTCGTTGGCGGTGCAGCAGATGCCGACCACGTTAATGCCGGCGGCGCCGGCCTTCTTGGCCTCGTCCACCAGTTCGGGCAGGTTAGCGGCGGCGGCCACCATCTCCGACAGCAGCGGCTCGTGGCCGTGGACGGCAAGGTTCACGTGATCTTCCTTGAAGACGCCGAGGTTGATCTCACCCCGCGCCGGCACCGGCCTGCCGAACATGATGTCCTGGAGTTCGGTGCCGATCATCGACCCGCCCCATCCGTCGCCGAGGGCGCATCGGCTGGCGTGACGCAGGATGCTTTTGTACTCCTGGTCCACGCCCAGATGCGTCCTGTGCAGGGCCTCGACGATTTCGCGGTCCACGGCGCGCGGCGTGACGCCGAGTTTCTTCCAGACGGCCTTTCGGGCCTCGGGAGCGCGGTCGGCCATCCGCTGGGTGCCGTGCGGTTTGCCGAACTCGGCGAGGGCCTGTTCGCCCAGGTCTTCGGCGATGGCCTTGTCGTCGCGCCCCTCGGTCTCGACCCCCATGATCTTGGCCGTCGAGATGAGTTTCTCGCGGTCCTTGATGCCGTAGTCGGGCGCCTCACCACGCGCCATCGCCAGAAACGCGTGCGCCACGCCGCGACCGTGATCCGAGTGGGCGCTGGCGCCGCCGGCAACGGCCCGAAGGAAGTTGCGCGCGATGATCGTGTCGGCGTCGGCGCCGCACACGCCGCGCTCCTTGCCCGGCTTGCCGGGGATGATGCGGCAGGGTCCCATATTGCAGATGCGGCAGCAGAGGCCCTGCTTGCCGAACTTGCACTGCGGCGACTGTGCCGCAAGCCGGTCCCACGCGGTTTCGATGCCCGCTTCGGCCATGCGGCCGAGCATGTCCTGGGCGGCCGGGTCACAACTGCACTCTTTCGGATCCATCAGCCATCTCCTCACGGTCTCCGACATTGTCAGCCTCTCGCCACCGCAGAGGAGGCGAGCAGCGCTTCGAGTTTCGCCTTGGCTTCGGCCAGGGCCGTCTCGGCCACCGGGTCCACGCCCAGGACCGACCGGCCCTCCAAGTCCGCCTGTTGGAGAGCAGGGCTGTACGGAACGTGGCCCAGAAGGACCATCCCCTCGGGCAGCCCCGCCCGGACCGTCTCAACCTGGGCCGGGTCGGTCACCTTGTTGAGGACGGCTGCGAACCGCTTGACGCCGATCTCTCGGCCCATCCGGGCGACCGCCTCGGCCGTATCGAGGCTCCGCCTGCCCGGCTCGACCACCGCCACGAGGGCGTCGGTCCCCATCACGCTCGCCCGGCCGAGGAACTCCAGACCCGCCTCCATGTCCAGGAGCAGGACGTCCCGGCCTTGGAGCATCAGGTGCCGCATCATCGCCTTGAGGAACGCGCCCTGCGGGCACGCGCACCCTTTCCCCCCGCCGCGGATGCCGCCGAGCACGAGCAGTCGGACGCCGGCAACCGTCACCGAATAGGCGTCGGGCAGGTCCGACACCTTCGGGTTCAACTGGAAATACTGGCCCACCCGGTCAGGGTCGGCCCCGGTGCGCTCCTTGATGAGGTCTTTCAACGTAATCAGGGGAGTAGGCAGGTCCGACGCCGGCACGCCGAGGGCCGCCGCAAGGTTCGCGTCCGGGTCGGCATCGACGAGAAAGACGTCGCGTCCCTCGTCTGCCAGCGTGCGGCCCCACAGGGCGGTGACCGTCGTCTTTCCGACGCCGCCTTTCCCGCTGATGGCGATCTTCATGGGCCGAGACCGTTCTTGAAGGACCCCCCACCTGCGGCGGCACCCTCGGCGCGGCTTGCTGCGGCGCACGAGAACACCCCCCGCGTGGTGCTGGCGAAGCACGGGATCGCGACTTGTACACTTCGTGAACCGGGATGTCTGCTCTCAGGCAGGACCGAAGCCCGCGAAAGGAACCAGCCGCAAGCAGCCTCAAGAAGCATATGCACCCGCCCGGCGGAAGTCAAGACGAACCGGCCTGAGAAGCCCCGCCTCTGCCCGGTTTCGCACCAGAGGCCATGTTGCCCATAAAAAGGGTCGCGCCACGCCTTTCGTCCCGCTTGTGCCCGGAAGCCCAGGCCGGCGTCTCCCCCCTCTGGGGGGACGGAAGGGGGAGAGGGAGGCCGTCGAGGCCCCCACGCCCAAGCACCTGTCAACGGCCCGCAAATGTGACCTAATCGCTGTGCCACGACACCCCCTCCGCCACCGGAGCGGCCGCAGATTGCCGGCAGGTTCCGAATCTGCCGACCAGCCGCTTCGCGAAGTGAAGCGCGCCCCGTAGGGACCGCGCGACCGTGTTGTCACGTTTCAGATTCAAGAGTCAGCCCACCTGGGCGAGGGCGGCGCGGACGGTGTTGCGAAGCAGGATCGCCACCGTCACGGGCCCCACGCCGCCGGGCACGGGCGTGATGGCCCCGGCGACCTCGACGGCCGAATCGAAGTCGACGTCGCCGACGGTCTTCATTTTCTTGCGGCCCTTTTCGTTGAGGACGGGGTCGCCGTTTTCATCGAGCACCGGCACGCGGTTGATGCCGACGTCGATGACCGTGGCGCCGGGCATGACGTGCTCGCCCGTAATCAGGCCCGCCACGCCGGCGGCGACGACGAGGATCTCGGCCTTCGACGTGTGAGCCTTCGTGTCGCGGGTGCCGATGTGGCAGCAGGTGCACGTCCCCAGGTCGTTTACGATGAGGCAGACGACGGGCTTGCCGACGATGGGCGAGTGGCCGACAACGACGCACTCGGCGCCCTTGATTTCGGCGCCCGAGAACGTGATGAGTTCGTAGGCGGCGGCCGCCGTGCACGGGATGAGTTCGGCCCCCTCGTAAAACAGGAGTTTGCCGAGGTTGGCGGCGGTGATGCCTTCGACGTCTTTGGCGGGGGGGATGCGCTCGGCCATGTCGCGGGCGTTGACGCCTTCCGGGAGCGGCATCTGGAGCAGGATGCCGTTGACGGAGGGCTCGGCGCCGAGAGAATCGATCTTGGCGGCCAGCACGTCGGCGGTCGTCTCGTCGGGCAGTTCGACGAGTTCGTAGGCGATGCCGGCCTCTTCGCACGATTTGGCCTGACTGCGGCTGTAGATGCGTGCGCCGGGGTTCGAGCCGACCAGCAGGCTGGCGAGTTTGGGCGGCGAGCCGGTCTCCTCCTTGATGGCCTCAATGTCCTTCGCAAGGTCGGCCCTGATTTGCGCCGCAAGGGCTTCGCCGTCAATCAGTTTCGCTGACATGGTTTTCTCCTTCGAAGGCCACCGGGTACGTTGCTTGTGAGGCATCGAGCCCGCTGCGGGAGCAACGGGGCACGTTCGGCATCGAGCAGTTCATCGTGTGACGCGGTAACCCGACGCTCCCGCGTCGGGCTCGCGCTCGGGCTCGCGGTCGGGCTCGCGCTCGGGCTCGCGCTCGGGCTCGCGCTCGGGCTCGCGGTCGGGCTCGCGGTCGGGCTCGCGGTCGGGCTCGCGGTCGGGCTCGCGGTCGGGCT
>CAZEBQ010000026.1:8604-11068 GCA_964510295.1 uncultured Anaerolineales bacterium
CGTGGTCGGGCTCGTGGTCGGGCTCGTGGTCGGGCTCGTGGTCGGGCGCGGCGGGTCTCCGCACCCGCCGCGACAGTCGCGTCGAAAGCGCGGTGGTTGCGGAGAACCCCCGCGCAAGACTTACCCAAACCCGTTAGTTCTCCAGGCCGGCGCCGGCAAGGATGTCGGGCACAACGTCGTCCCAGCCGAGTGTCATGAGGTGGGCGCCCTGGCACATGGGTTTCATTTCGCGGACGAGACGGCCTGCGACCTCGGCCGCCACCTTCTTGCGGTCCTCCTTGGCGGCGTCGGCCATCCGCTGGATGATGGCCTCCGGCACCTGGACGCCCGGCACACTGCGGTTCATGTACTTGGCCATGCCGGCGGACTTCAGGACCACGATGCCCACGAGCACGGGGACCTTCACGTGCTCGATGCTTTTCATAAACGTCTCGAACGTGGCGGGGTCGTAGACGGCCTGGGTCTGGACGAACTGGGCGCCGGCCTCGACCTTCTTTTCGAGTTTAATGATCTGGGCCTCGGGGTCCGGGCCGCACGGCGTCGTGCAACAGCCCTTGAAGAACGTGGGCGTGCCGTCGAGTTCGTTCGGGTTGCCCTTCATGTCGAGGCCCATATCGGTACCGGCCTCGAGGTTCGAGATGGCCTGAAGCAACCCCACGGAATCGAGGTCGTACACGGGCTTGGCGTCCTTGTGGTCGCCCATCACGACGTGGTCGCCGGTCAGGGCGAGGACGTTCTCGATGCCCAGGACGGCGGCGCTCAAGAGATCGCTCTGGAGAGCCAGGCGGTTGCGGTCGCGGCAGACCATCTGGAACACGGGTTCGATGCCACGGTCCAGCAGCAGTTTGCAGCCGACCATGGACCCGGTCCGCATGACGGCCGTCTGGATGTCGGTGACGTTGACGGCAGTGACGTTGCCCTTGAGAAACTGCTCGGCCTCGTGGATGCAGGGCTCGACGTTGGTGCCTTTGGGGGGACCGATCTCGCCCGTGACGACGAACTCACCCGCGTCCAAGCGCTCTTTGAATTGGCTCATGGTTTCGTCCCGGTCCCGGTTCAGTGGCTCTCGCTCTTCACTTGGCGCGGCGGGTCCGGAGACCCGTCGCGCATGGCGGCGGCTACGTAGCGGCGGCCTCGGCCTCCTCTTCCTGTTTGGCGACCTCCAGGGCCCAGCGGATGGTCCGCCGGTTCTCGTCGGTGATCTTGCGTTTGCGGTAGTCGCGCGGCGCATTGAGCCGCCGCAGGTCGTCGAGGCGGCCCAGGTCGCGCAGCCGCTCGTAGATCTTGTGCCAGCCGCACGGTTGGTCCGGCGAGACCTCGCAGGACCCGTCGTCGCCCGTCCCGCCGCACTGCCCGTTCATCAGACCCTTGGCGCACAAGGTCACGGGGCAGAGGCCGCCCGTATAGGCGAGGATACATTCACCGCACTCGGCGCAGCGTTCCTCGCTCGGCCACAGGCCCTGGTAATCGCCCATGCAGATGGTGTCCATGGCGGGGACGGCCCGGCGTCCGATCATGTTGCCGACGGCCTGGACCCCCACGCCGCACGAGCCCACGAGAATGGCATCGGCAGGCTCAATCTGGTCGATGAGGCGGCCGAGTTTGATCCCGACGATGGCCTTGTTGCAAATCATGTCCACCAGGGCCGAGCCCGTGACCGTTTTGCCGGCGCCGGTCAGGAGGTCGGTCATCTCGTTGACCCACGGCTGGCCGCCCGTCTCGCAGCCGATGGGGCAGCCCTGGCATCCGAGGATGAAGACCTTGGCGGCGTCTCCCAGGGATTCGAGGATTTCGTCGTTGGGTTTACGTTCGGTTGCGTTCATGGCGGTGCGTCTCCTGCTTCGGCGCGTAAGGTGCCAAGGTTGGGAACGTGCCCCGCCGCTGCCGCGGCGGGCTCGGATGCGGCGGGCTCGTGTGCGGCGGGCTCGTGTGCGGCGGGCTCGTTCCTCACATGCGTCAGGATCTCATCGACTACGTGTTCGAGGGCGCCGGCGGCGGCGGGCGAGAGGCCGTTGCCCCACTCGCAGGCGCCCGGCTCGACGCCAAAAACGGTCACGTCGGCGAACACGCGCCCGGAAAGGATTTCCATCTGAAGCGACGGGACGACGCTCACGTCGTGCAGCGAGAGCATGTGCCGGGCGCCGGGGGCGTCGAGGGCGAGCACGTCGAGACGGATGCGGTGGACGTCGCCCGCGCGGCCGCCGCCGTGGACGGCGTCGATGACGATGAGCGGGTCAGCCGGGTCGAGCACCACGAGCACGTCGGAGACGGCCAAGCCGGCGTCCCACAGGTGAACGCCCCGGGGCACGCCGCGCGCGCCCAGGCGTTCGATGGCCGCAGGGCCGACGCCGTCGTCGCCCATCAGCGGGTTGCCGACGCCCAGGATGTTCACGTCCCTTTCAGACAATCCGGTACACTCCTCGCAACGCTCCGGGTGCGTCCAACACGCTCCGCCTGGTGGCCT
>CAZEBQ010000026.1:11168-25069 GCA_964510295.1 uncultured Anaerolineales bacterium
GGGAAGGCCGCCGCGCGGAAGCCGGGGTATCAGACAACTCGGTACACTCCTCGCAACGCTCCGGGTGCGTCCAACACGCTCCGCCTGGTGGCCTTCCCAGGCCACCAGGAGACAAGCCGGCCTCTTCTTCGCGGCGGCCTGGGAAGGCCGCCGCGCGGAAGCCGGGGTATCAGACAACTCGGTACACTCCTCGCATGGTGCCACGGGCGTCCATGACGTGGACGGAACAGGCGAGGCAGGGATCGAAGGAGCGGACGATCCGGACGATCTCAAAGGGATTGTCGGGGTCCTTGATCTCGGTGCCTTCGATGGCTTGCTCGATGGGACCGGGCGTGCCTTCCTTATCCCGGGGGGAGCCGTTCCACGTGGTCGGGACCACGAGTTGATAGCGGTCGATCGTCTTGTTCTTGATCTGGATCCAATGGCCGAGCGCCCCGC
Source organism: uncultured Anaerolineales bacterium (assembly GCA_964510295.1). GTDB lineage: Bacteria > Planctomycetota > Phycisphaerae > FEN-1346 > FEN-1346 > JAUVZF01. The sequence continues at coordinate 11,607 of CAZEBQ010000026.1, forward strand.
GCGGCGCGCCGGTAAGGCCCGCGCCCTCGCCTTCTTCGGGGATCTCGAGCGGCCCGGCGACGGGTTCGCCGGGCACGAGTTCCTGGAGCCAGCCCATCATGGCCTTGGTGGCGATCCGACACTCCAGTGCCCGCGCCAGATGGCGCCCGAGGACGCTGGGCAGGACGTCGGGGCCGGCGCCCGCGACGCTCAGGGCCGCCTCGATCTCCGGTTTGAACACCTCGTCGCCCGCCGCAAAGGCCACCATGCCGCGCGCAAGCGGCCCCACCTCGGCCGGCGCGCCGCCGTACCGCGGGGCCTTGATCCAACTGTAGGCGCCGTCTTTCTCGGGCTCGGGAATGGTCTGGCCCCGGGCGGGCGGGGCGGCGCAGGAGTCGGCGTAGCGCGAGTGGGCCACGTCTTCGGCGATGGCGGCCGCATCGACCGGCGTCAGGCTGCCGTCGGCGCCGAGGATGCCGCCCGGCAGGAGGCACTTGCGACCGGCCACGTCGGCGGCGTTGTTATCGAGATTGAACACCCCGTAGGCCAGGTACCTTTTGCAGCCGGCGCCGATGGCGAAATAGTCGGGGTAGGCCCCCGCGACGGCGAAGATCGTCGGGAGGTAAACGTCCTCGACGAAGTCCTGGATCTCGGCGAGTTTGCCCATGAAGGTGGCTATTCTGTCGGGGGTGACCTCGCTGGTGACGCCGCCGGGCACGATGCCGATGTTGTGCGGCATCTTGCCGCCGAAGACGCAGAGCATCTCGTGGCACGTGCGGCGGATGTGCAAGGCCTTCAGGTACGCCCGGACGAGTTCAACGTTGGTCGCCTTGTCGGCACGGTAGTCGCCCTCGTACCGCGGGACGAACGGCGAGAGGACGCCGCGCTCGATAAACTGCCGAACGGCCTTCAGTTCGCTGTCGCGGCCGTCGTAATCGGCCAGGGCCGTCACGTCCACGTAGTCGAGGGCCGCCAGGGTAAAGAAGTGCAGAATGTGCGACTGAAGGTAGTTGCATCCGAGGAGGAGATTCCGCACGATCCGCCCGTTGTCGGGGATCCGGCGGTCCACGCCGAGCGCCTGGTCCAGGCACAGCGCCGAGGCCGTGCCGTGAGCCGTCGGGCACACGCCGCAGACGCGCTGCGTGAGGCGGACGGCGTCGAGTGGGTGGCGGCGGTTGAGGATGTTCTCGAAGCCGCGGAACAGCGTACCGCAGCATCGGGCCTCCTTGACCTCGCCGCCGTCCACGACGGCCTCAACCTTCATGTGTCCCTCAATGCGTGTGACCGGATCGATGGTGATGGTGGTGCCGGTGCCTTCTTTGTGAGCCATGAGGACGGCCTCCGTCGTCAGGCGTTCGAGTCGGTCTGAGGCTGGAGCAGTCGGAACCGCCCCATCCGCTCTTCGTCAACCTTCTCATAGAGGGGACTGAACCGGTCGGGGAAGTCCGGCTCCACGCATCCGTGACACGGGCTGCCCGCGCCAACGCACCAGTTGGTGCCGCTGTTCCACATGCGGGTGGGGCAATCGGCGAAGGTCACGGGGCCCTTGCACCCCAATTCGTACAGGCATCCCGGCTCGCCGAAGTTCTTGGCGAAGCGTCCGGCGTCGAAGTCGGCGCGGCGCGGGCACGTCTCGTGAACGCACTTGCCGTAGAACATCGTCGGCCGCGCGAGTTCATCGAGCGCCACCGCCTCCAGGCCGTACATCGCCACGGCCCCGAGTGTCCCGGTGAACCAGTCGGGATGGGGCGGGCACCCGGGGATGTTGATCACGGGTACGTCGATGCCCTCTTGCCGGAGGAACTCGGCCATCGAGCAGGCACCGGTCAGGTTGCCCTCGCCGGCGGGGATGCCGCCGAACGAGGCGCACGTGCCCAGCGACAGGACGGCTGCGGCGCCTTTGGCCAATTGGGCGGCCGTCTCGTAGATGGGCACCTCGCGGTGGCCTTCCTCGCCCAGGGTGGCGAACAGGGGGCCGCCCGTCTGGATGGATCCTTCCATGATGAGGAAGTAGCCGCCCTTGTCCTCGGCGGCTGTATCCTTGAGGACGTCGATCACTTGACCTCCCGCGCCGGCCATGACCGTGGCCAGGAACCGGAGCGACAGATGCTTGCCGGGCGCCAGTTCCTTCAGGAGCAACGGTCCGGCGGTCGGCGAGAATGCGTTCAGGACCGATACCGCGCACCCGCTGCACGCGGCGCCCTGAAGCCACACGGCGGGGATTTCAACGATCTCAGGCATGACAGGTCCCTTCTGCTGGTGCGCTACGGCAACGGCACTGCGTCATTTCGCGCGGTGGGTCTCCCGACCCGCCGCGCGGGAAGTTTCGTTGTAGGCTTAGAACAGCCCCACCACCCGGCCGTCGGGTCCGATGTCCACGTTCTCGCCGGCGGGGGTCGTTGGCAGACCCGGCATCGTCCGCATGGCGCCGCACAGCGGGTACAGGAACCCCGCACCGACCGAGGCCCGGACGTCGCGGACCGGGAACTCGTAGCCGGTCGGGGCACCCTTGAGTTTCGAGTCGTGCGAGAGGCTCAGGTGCGTCTTGGCCATGCAAAGCGGCAGTTTGTCGTAGCCGAGTTGGGTGAACCGTTCGATGGCCCGCTCGGCGGCCTTCTCGTAGACGACGCTGCCGGCCGCGTACATCTTGGTGGCGATGGTCTCGATCTTCTCCTTGATCGACAGGTCGAGGTCGTAGAGGAAGTGGAAGTCGTTGGGCGCCTCGCAGGCCTCGACGACGGCCTCGGCCAGTTCGGTGCCGCCCTTGCCGCCCTCCGCCCAGACGTTGGAGTGGGCGACCCATCCGGCGCCGGCGGCCTTGGCCTTCTCGGCGACGGCCTGAAGTTCGGATTCGGCGTCGGTGGTGAACCGGTTGACGGCTACGACGCACGGTACGCCGTGCATGCGGATGTTCTCGACGTGCTTTTCGAGGTTCGCACAGCCTTCGGCCACCACGTCGGGGTTCTCTTCCAGAAGGGCCGGGTCGAGGGGCTTGCCGGCGACGACCTTGAACTTGCCGCTGTGCATCTTCAGTGCCCGGACCGTTGCGACCAGGACGACGCAGTCGGGCACAAGTCCGCTCTGGCGACACTTGATGTTCATGAACTTTTCCATGCCGATGTCGGCGCCGAAGCCCGATTCGGTGACGGTGTAGTCGGCCAGTTTCGTGGCGATCATGTCGGCGATGATGGATGAGTTGCCGTGCGCGATGTTGGCGAACGGACCGGCGTGGACGAAGCACGGCGTGTGTTCCAGCGTCTGCATGAGGGTCGGTTTGATGGCGTCTTTCATCAGGACGGCCATGGCGCCGCCGACCTTCAGGTCGTCGCACGTGACGGGCGATCCGTCGCGCCGGTAGGCGACGACCATGCGGCCGAGGCGTTGGCGGATGTCCTCCAGGCCCGTCGTCAGGCCCAGGATGGCCATGACCTCGCTGGCGACCGTGATGTCGAAGCCGGTGTGGCGGACGATACCCGACCCGAGACCCGTGACGATCTCGTCGAGTGCCCAGCGGTCGCTGATGTCGAGCACCCGTCGCAGGCTGGGCGCGTACGGGTCGATGTCGAGCGGGTTGCCGTGATAGATAGAGTTATCGACGAAGGCACAGGCGAGGTTGTTGGCCAGGCCGACGGCGTGGATGTCGCCGGTCAGGTGGAGGTTGAAGTCCTCCATCGGGACGACCTGGCTCCTGCCCCCGCCGGCGGCCCCTCCCTTGATGCCGAAGACGGGTCCGAGGCTGGGCTGGCGGATGCAGGTGCAGACGTTCTTGCCGACCTGCGCCAGACCCATCGACAGGCCGATGGTCGTCACGGTCTTGCCCTCGCCGAGGGGCGTGGGGGTGATGGCCGTCACGTCGATGTATTTGCCGGTGGGCTTCGAGGCCAGGCGGTCGAGGATCGCCAGGTCGACCTTGGCCTTGGTGTTGCCGTAGAGTTCGAGTTCGCTTTCCTCGATGCCGAGTTTCTCGGCGATTCCCCGGATCGGTTCGAGCGTGGCCTGCTGCGCAATCTCTAAATCGCTTGGCATAGAGAACCTTCCTTCCAAAACGGAGCGTGACCGGTCACCAGAACCGTGTGTGTCAGCCGTCCCTTGCTCACGGCGGACTCCCCGGCGGAAAAACGGGTACAAAGGGACGGGCACTCTAAAACGGGGAACCCACGGGCGTCAAGACATTTTACGGGCACGGGGCGTTAGGCGTTATCCGAGGCTGGTCTTTTGCTTGACGCTGTGCGCGGCGGGGTCCTAGAATCGCGCGACGCGACGCCCCTTTCAACGTGTGCCTCTTCCCTCGACCGGGAGGCCGACATGAGCCAGACGCCCCTGGAGCCCCGGACCCGCGACCGCTGGGACAGCCGCACCGCCTTCATCATGGCCGCCATCGGCAGCGCCGTCGGTCTCGGCAACGTCTGGCGGTTCCCGTACACGGCGTACCAGAACGGTGGCGGGGCGTTCTTCATCCCGTACATCGTCGCCCTGGTGACGACGGGCATCCCGCTGATGATCCTGGAGATGGGCATCGGCCAGATGATGCAGGGTTCGGCCCCGACGGCGATGCGGCGTGTGAACAAGACGTTCGAGTGGGTCGGCTGGTTTGCCCTGGGGACGGCCAGCATGATCTCGTTTTACTACGCGGCCATCATGGCGTGGTCGTGGCAGTTCCTGGTCGAGTCGGTCCGATACGCCTTTGCCGACGCCTTGCCTTGGGCCGAGGACGCCGGCGCCTATTTCACGCAGCAGGTGCTGAACCAGGCCACCGAGGGCGCCGAGGCCTGGCAACTTCAGTGGCCGCTCGTGGCCGGCCTGGCCGCCACGTGGCTGGCGGTGTTTCTCATCATCCACAAGGGCGTCCACCGCGTCGGGCGTGTGGTGCTGATTACCGTGCCGCTGCCCGTGCTGCTGCTTATCATCCTGGCGATCCGCGGCCTGACGCTCGAGGGTGCGACCGAGGGCATCGAGTATTACCTGCGGCCGGACTTCTCGAGACTGACCGACCCGAAAGTGTGGCTGGCGGCGTACGGGCAGATTTTTTTCAGTCTGACACTCGGGTTCGGCGTCATGATCGCCTACGGCAGTTACAACCGTCGGCGAGGCGACATCGCCAACAACGCCTTCATCACGAGCCTGGCGAACTGCGCGACGAGTTTCTTCGCGGGGTTCGCCGTCTTCAGCGTTCTGGGGTACCTGGCGTTCAGCGAGGGCAAGCCCGTTGGCGAGGTGGTCAGCGCGGGCAGTGGGCTGGCGTTCATCACGTATCCGACAGCCATCTCGAAACTGCGCGAACTCGGCGACTTCTGGCCGCCCTTCGTGGCCATCCTGTTCTTCGTCACGCTGCTGAGCCTTGGCATCGACTCGCTGTTCTCGCTGGTCGAGGCGGCGGTGGCCGGCCTGCACGACCGGTTCACAAGGCTCACGCGGAACACCGTCACGATCGGCATGTGTGTCGGCGGATTCGTCGTCGGGTTGCTGTTCGTAACGCGAGGCGGGGTGGCGTGGCTCGACGTCTTCGACCGGTGGTGCAACGACTACGGCCTGGCCCTCGTCGGCCTGATGGAGTGCCTGGCCATCGGGTACTTCTTCCGGACGGCCCGTTTCAGGGAGTACGTCAACTCGGTCTCCGAGGTTCACCTGGGCGGCTGGTGGGAGTTGTGCATCCGCCTCGTCACGCCGCTCGTCCTGACGGTTCTGCTGGGCCACCAGATTCTGACGCGCGAACTCGCCGGTGGCGAGAGCGACTGGCGACAGACGACCGCCAGGATCTTCTTCTTCGGCCTGCTCGTGCTCGCGTTCGCGCTGGGCCGACGCAAGCGGCTCATTGCCATCGTGGCCGCCGGCGCGGGAGCCTACTTCCTGTTCGCCTGCTGGCTCGGCACCGAGGCATCGCTCACCGGGGCACTGGCGGTGATGATCCTGTTCGGCGGGCTCGGCATCTGCATCGGCATCGCCATCCGCGGCAAGGACGTGGAGCACCACAAACGGGCGCACGGATGGCCGGAGAAGGAGAAACACCTTCAACTCGGACCCGGCGACGCCGACGAGTAGCGGACACTCTAACCGCCACACTTCCTTCCGGTCGGTACTGCCTCGCTGTCACTCAGCAGGATGGCGCAGGTTCTGAGGCGCGGAACCCTTTCAGTTTGCCCCCGGCGTCCGTTCTCAGGTCCGCCGCTTCCGGGCTACGAGCGCACCGAGCCCTGCTGCCAGCAGCAGGAGTGTGGCCGGTTCGGGCACCTGCTTCAGGCTGCCGCCACCCACGGTGTCTTCGACCATCGCCGCAGCATTGATGCTTGCACGCTCGTAATAGAGGGTGCGGCCGCCGAGATCCAGGTACGACCCGGCACCCATGTTCAACTCGCCGACGTACAGGACGTCGGGCCACTCGCCGCTGTTGTTGAAGGTGTCGACAAGCCGGACCTGGCCGAGGCCGCTGCCGCCGATGGTCAGGGCACCGACGCCGAAGTTGCCCGCCCCGCCGCCGGGGTCCTCGCCGCGGTCGGCGCAGCCGACCTCGAACGTGTCGATGATGCCCGCACCACCCTCGAAGATGAACTCGACGTTCTCGAGGCCCGCCACAGCCGCGGCATCCCTCTGGTTGTTCTCGAAGGTGGTGCCGGTCATGTGGATGACGGTGCCGGGAACGGCCTCGAACGTCCCAAGCCATCCGATGCGGAACAGGTTCGAGACGGTAATGTCTGCCGGTCCGCCGGTGACGAGCAGACTTCCCTCGCGACTGCCGACGCCGACGTCGAGGTCGCCGACCACGATGCTTCCGCCCGACATCGTGTACGTACTGCCGTAATTGATGAGGAGCCGCGCCGCATCGAGCGTGCCGCCGCTCTGGACGAACTCGGCGGCCCGACCGGCCCCGAGTTCGACGTCGTTGGTGACGTCGAGCAGCCCGGCGCCGCCCAGTTCGTACCGGGTCAGAACGCTGCTGTAGTCGCCCATCTCGACGTTGTTCTGGACCGTATGGGTGCCGCCCGTCTGGACGAAGACACTCTCGCCGGTAACCATGCGCAGATCTTTGGTGTTGAGTTGGCCGGTGCCGCCCAGTTCGTAGCGTCCGTCGCCGCCCGACCACGCCGGGAGCCAGTGATCCGTCGTTACGTTGACGGTCCCGCCGGTCTGGACGAAGGTGCCCTTGCCCTGATACCCGACGCGGAGCACGTTCATCGAGACCTGGACGTCGGCCGGGCCGTTGAGTTCGTATCGGCCGTCGCCGTTGCTCCATGAGCCCAGTTCCAGGGCGTGCGTAATCTGAACCGTCCCGCCGTCCTGGACGAAGGTTCCGGGCCCGCCGGTGCCCACGTAGGCCCAGGAGGTGATGCCGAGGTCCCCGCCGGCCATCTCGTAGCGGCCTTCGCCGCTTGCTCCCTGGCCCACCGTCAGATTGGCGCACGTGACCTGGGTGCCGGCGCTCTGCCGGAGCAGGCCGTACCCGCTGTTGCCCATCTTGACGCCGGAGGCGTTGATCTGCCCGCCCTTGAGGTTGTACTGCCCATTCGAGCCGGAGAGGTAGCCGATCGACAGTTCGCCGTTGCTCGTCGTGAGCGTTCCGTTCAGGTGCTCGAACACGCCGATGCCCTCATACCCGACGCTCACCCCGCCTGCGGCTACCGTCGTCAGGGAGTTGCTGTGGAGGACCAGCGTCCCGGAGGCCGCCCCGCCCAGTTGCACGAAGTACGCCGTCGCGTCAATGCCGCTGATGTGGGCCGTACCACCGTTGGCGATCTCGGCCCACTTGTTGATATCCGGCACGCCGGCGTGCCAATAGCCAGGATGGTCCCAGACCTGACCGTCCTCGTACGAACCGGTTCCGATCCACTGAGTCCAGGTTGCCCCGGCCACCCAGCCGGTCACACCCAGACACAGGAGTGTGACCATCGCCGCTGATGCCGCTCGTTTCATCTCATCCCCTCCTACTTCCTTATCCCCCGCAAGTCGCGTCGTGTGGCCGGCACCGCATGCCCCCGGCGCAGACAAAAAAGAGCCGCACCCAACATACACGCTGGGCCCGGCCCCGGCATGCTCACACAACCCCCGAAACGCAGTTAATATAGCACGAGAATCGCGGAAATGCAAGCAGGAATAAGGACGACGGGGCACCCGGGCACCATCCGTTGCCCGGCGCACCGAATGCTCACGGCGACGGTGCGGCGACTATCGGCCGGGGTAGCCGACGAACAGGGGCAGCATCGTCCCCGGCCCGCGGGCACAGGACCCCTTCCGGCGGCGCGTGAACTCGCGGGGCCGGCCGCCGCGCGAGTCACCGCCACACTCGCGCCAAAGCGCGGTGGGCAATCCTGCCCACCGCTCGAGTCACCGCCACACTCGCACTCCTGGTGATGCACTACTGTACGACGTCACGCCTTCGTCCGGCGAAGCGGCTGACGAGCAGGCCGACGAGGAAGATCGTCAGCGTGCCGACCACGATGATCATGTTCGCGTGCAGCGGGCTACGAAGCGCCGGCGGCAGCCACTCCGTCCGCACCGACAGCGCCATCCACAGAATGACGAGACTGCCGAGCACCACGGCGGTGGCGGCCGCCGCGTTGCCGGCGCGGCGCGCGATCAGGCCCAACAGGAACAGCCCGAGCATCCCGCCCGCGAAGATGCCCGACAGCACCCACCACGCGTCCAGGATGCTCCGCACGCCGATGAGCGACAGCGCCGTGCCCGTGCCGAGCACCCCCCACACGAGCGTCGCCACGTGCAGGACGCGCATCGATTCCTTCTCACCCGCCTGCGGACGCAGATACCGCCGGTACAGGTCCGACAGGATGACCGTGGCCGAGGAGTTGAGGCTCGTGTCGATGCTGCTCATGGCGGCGGCGGCGATAGCGGCTATCAAGAGGCCCGCCAGGCCCTGCGGGAGCCTTTGGACGATGAAGTGCGGCAGGGCCTTGTCGCCCACGTCGGCGTCGGTCAGGCCGGCCTTGATGGCGGCCAGATTCGCCTCGCGCGCCGTTGCGTCGGCCGGTTCACCTTCCTCGGCGAGTTTGGCGGTTGCCACCTTGGTGCGAATCGCGTCGAGCATCGCCGGGTCCGTCTGGCAGTACGAGAAGAGCGACGTGCCGATGAAGAAGAACAGGGCCGAGATCGGAACGTACAGCAGGGCCCCCAGCCAGACCGAGCGGCCGGCCTCGCGGTCGCTACGGGCCGCGTGGTAACGCTGGACGTAACTCTGGTCGATGCCGAAGTTCGTGAGGTTGATGAACAGGCCGTACGCCAGCACCACCCAGAACGTGGCCTGCGCGAGGTCGAGACCGAAACTGCCCAGGCTGAACTTGCCGCGCTCCGCCGCCAGCGTCACCGCCTGCCTCGGACCCTCGGGCATGCCCACGAGGATGATCGCCGCCACGACCACGGCCCCGACCATCAGGACGATGCTCTGGACGACGTCGGTCCAGATGACCGCCTCGATGCCGCCCAGCAGCGTGTACAGCGTCACGAGGGCGCCCGCGACGAGGATGATGGCGGCCATGTCCCATCCGAGCAGGGCGTTCATCGCCAGCGCCACGCCGAACATGACCGCTCCGATCCGGGCCACCTGCGTCAGCAGGTAACAGACCAGCGCGTACGTCCGGGCCCAAGGGCCAAAACGCTTCTCCAGGTGATGGTACGCCGAGATCTCGCCTGTCCGACGGTAGAACGGTACGAAGACCTTCACGGCGACGATGGCTGCAATCGGCAGCGACAGGCTTAACACGAAGGAGTTCCAGTTCCCCCCGAAGGCCTTCCCCGGCACGCCCAGGAAGGTGTTGCTCGAGAGGTACGTGCCGAAGATGCTCAGGCCCACCGCCCAACCGGGCAGGGCCCGCCCCGCCGCCATGAACGCGGTCGTCGTGCGGCTCTTTCGGACGAACCAGCACCCGAAGACCACGACCCCGGCCAGGTAGGCCACCAGGACGATGATGTCGATGACGGGCAGTTGCACGCGGGACTCCTCTTTCTCGTCCCATCAGTGCGCCGACGCGACTCGCCGCGCTCCGCGTGGCGGCCTTCCAAAACAAAACCGAACGGCTGGTTTTGTTTGGAATACGGGCCTGACCCCCTTGTTTTTCGGATACAGGCTCTCTTGCCCCAGTGGCGCCACATCGCGTTGTAGGGCCAGGGGAGCGTATGGACCAAAGCGGCTGTAGTTTCAGCGAAAGGTTCGGGCCGGGCAACCGAAAAAGGTCAAACCGCTTTCTCCATCCGTGTCGATAGAGGTTCTGACGCCTGCCCCGCCGCGGGTGACGGGCGGGCGTCGCTCATGGGATGGGTCTGAAGGAGACGGAAAATGATCGCAGCGCGTCTGTTCAGGATCGTGTTGGTACTGCTGGCGTTTGCGGGTCTGGCCTTCGCGTATCTGTTTTCGGCGGCTTCGGCTGAAGGGGCGCCTCGTCCGCCGCGTCCGCGTCCGGTTCGGCCACGTCCGGCTCGGCCGCGTCCGGCGCCTCGTGCCGGTCGGCCGCTGCCGCGTCCGGCTGTGCGTCCGACGGTGCCTCCGCCCCGCCGCGTGCCGAGGGTCGTGCCGCGCCCCAAGCCGATCGTGGTTCGTCGCGTGCCCGTCTCGGGCGTCATGGTGATCCGTGACGTGGAAAAACTGCCCTCCACCGCAATGGTGGAGACGACGGGCGCCACGCCGCAGGCCCGCAAGGTCGGCGGCGTCGCGAAGGGGTTGACCGTGTCGGTGGAGATCGACGGCACGCCGACGCCGGTGCGGCTGCTGGGCGTTGCGATGGCGGCCGCCGCCGAGGGCGACGGCTCGCCGGCCCGACCGGTGCGCGCCGACGCCTTCCTCCGCAACATCCTGACGGGGGAGTTCGTGTACCTGGTCCAGGACGCCGGCCTCAACGAGAAAGACGAGGACGGTGCCCGTGTGGCCTATTTGTATCGGGCGCCCGACCAACTGTTCGTCAACCAGGAACTGGTTCGGCAGGGCTACGCCGTGACGGCCGAGGGCTACGACTTCCAGCACAAGGAGGCGTTTCTCGTCTACCAGCACCGGGCCCAGGCTGACGAGAAGGGACTGTGGCAGCACGCCGAGGACCATACGGCGACGGTCCCCAGCCGCACAGCCGAAGGCGAGTAGCCTGCCGTCGGATGGCGACAGACGTTGCGCGGGCGTGGGTGTGGCGGCAGTTTCCGGCGGTCGGGCGAGACTGATGGAAAAGCACGTGATGCCGACGCGCGTCTGGCCCATCGCGCGGGCCTTCACGAGCGTCAGCCGGCAGACCGCTGTGTCATATCCCTTCCGCCGCGCTGCCGGGCGGACGCCGTAACCGATGTGCCTGCCCTCGTGTTCCAGATGCGGCATCAAAGGTGTCACGTCGCCGGAGAGTCCTTGCTGCGCGACCGCCCGGCCGGTAGGCTGCTAACACGACATCGCCACTTCGGCATTTCGCGCGGTGGGTACGGAGACCCGTACGTGTTTAGCGTCCCACGCGCCACCAAGAGGGTGGCACGGCAGCGGCGAAGCCGCGGCCGTGGGTCGCGCCGCGCCGAGGAGCACACGGTCACGCTGGGCGTGGACGTCCCACCCGGCGTGCCGAGTGCGGCTGCACGGCCCAAGGGCCGTGCCACCCGGCGGTCCCGTTCCGCGCGGCGGCCTTCCCAGGCCGCCGCGAACGCGGTTTATGCCTGTTCCTGGTGGCCTGGGAAGGCCACCAGGCGGACGAAAAGGCGAAGTAGCGTTGTCGTATTAAGCAGCGGGTGGCCATGCCACCCGGCGGTCTCACGTGCACCAAGGAGCCGACCGTGTCGCACGGGGCAGCCGAGGACGTTCCGAGCCTGCTCGGCCGCGTCTGTGACCTCATCGCCGCGCGCATCGACGCCCGCCGTATCGCCGACGCCAAACGCCGCCAGGCCGACATGTTCGCCATGCGGCCGAGCGATTCAGTGCCCATCCTGTTCGGCCGCGCGGTGCCGGAGGCGGCCGGCCTGCCCGGCGCGCTATGACGAAAGGAATCGAATCATGAACCGACGCACGTTTCTGAAGTCTGCCACGGCCGGCGCTGCGGCGCTGGTCATGCCCGGCCATCTGGCCGCTGCCGCGAAGGAGAAGCCCAACATCGTCTTCATTATCGTCGATGACATGGGCTACTACGACCTGGGCTGTTACGGCAGCAAGACGATCCAGACGCCCCACATCGACCGCATGGCCGCCGAGGGAATGCGCTTCACCGACGCCTACTCCGGCGCCACCGTCTGCGCCCCGGCCCGCAGCACGCTCATGACCGGTTACCACATGGGGCACACGTCGGTGCGCGGCAACAGCGGCGGCATCCCGTTGCTGGCGGAGGACGTGACGTTGGCCGAAGTGCTCAAGCGGGCCGGCTACGCCACCGGCGGGTTCGGCAAGTGGGGCCTCGGCGACGTCGGAACCGACGGGGTGCCGGAGAAGCAGGGATTCGACGTCTTCTTCGGCTACTATCACCAGGTCCACGCCCACTCGTACTACACGCCGTACCTGTGGCGGAACAGCCGGCGCGTGCCGCTGCCCGGCAACGAGGGCGGCAAGCGAAGCCAGTACAGCCACCACGTCATCTACGACGAGGCCATCAAGTTTATCCGCGCCAGCAAGGACCGCCCGTTCTTCTGCTACTGCCCGTGGACGCCGCCGCACGCCAAGTACGAGTTCCCCCAGGACGACCCCGCGTGGGCGCTCTACAAGGACAAGGACTGGCCGAACGACGCCAAGGTCGCCGCCGCCATGGACTCGATGATGGACCGCCAGGTCGGCGAGATCATCACGCTGCTGAAGGAACTGGGACTCGATGAGAAGACCCTCATCTTCTTCTGCTCCGACAACGGGGCCGCCAAACGCTTCAACGGCACCCACAACTCGTGCGGCAAGATGAAGGGGTTCAAGCGGTCGATGCAGGAGGGCGGTATCCGCACGCCGATGGTCGTCCGCTGGCCGGGGAAGATCAAGGCCGGCGCGGTCAGCGACTTCGCGTGGTACTTCCCCGACGTTATGCCGACGCTGGCCGAACTCGCCGGCGCCGGGCGGCACGTGCCCAAGGGCATCGACGGCATCTCGATCGTCCCGACGCTCCTCGGCCAGGCGGCCGCCGGACGCAAACAGACACCGCACGACTACCTCTTCTGGCAGCACGGCAACGTCCGCGCCGCACGAATGGGCAAGTGGAAGGCCATTCGGAGATCGACCCGCAAGAAGCCGGGGGCGGCCCCCGTCGAACTCTACGACCTGTCGGCGGACCTCAGCGAATCGAAGGACCTCGCCGCCCAACAGCCCGAGGTCGCCGCGAAAATGGCCGACATCCTCGAGAAGGCCTACACCCCGCCGCGACCCCAGGGTGAACCGAAACGACTCAAAGGCAAACGCCACGCCTGAGCCGTTGCGGCGACCCTTGAGTCGCATCCGCCGGTTACGCGGTGGGGTCGGACGGTTTCTGCGGCGGTTCCGGTGTCGGCGGCGCGGGCGGTATGGGCGTCGGCGGCGGGGGTGGTTCGGACGTCGGCGCTGCGGGTTGGGGCGC
>CAZEBQ010000027.1:0-24835 GCA_964510295.1 uncultured Anaerolineales bacterium
GCTGCGGGATGAACTGCTGAACGGGGAGTTGTTCCTGAGCCTCTCGGAGGCGCGGTACGTGCTGGACGCATGGCGGCTGGAGTACAACCACCGCGGCCGCACAGCGGGATCGGTTGGCAGACGCCCGCGGCGTTCGCGGCCACCCTGGAAGGCAATCCCGTCGAGGCGTTCTCGGCGGCAACGCCGGCTGGTCCTTCGGTCGGGGCTCCGCCCCTCCCTCCGGCCCAGCCGGCGAATCAACAACCGATTCTCTCATGACGCCTGGCACAAGGATCGGGAAGGGGTCACCGCACTCCTGGTTGTCTCTCTCGCCATCCTCATGGCAGGCACCGTTTGTGCCGCGGTTCCGGATGGCTCCGGAGATATCGCGCCTGTTTCCGACACCGCCGCCCTTATGCCCAGACACGGCACCGTGAGCGTCGCACCGGCCAGGAAGTGGGAGGATTCCCTGGCTACCGGCAACGGCACCATGGGCGCGTTGCTGGCCGGAGACCCGCGTAAGGACACCCTTATCGCCAACCACTGCAAACTCTGGCTTCCGCTGGGCTCGCGGGAGGTTGTGCCCGATGTCGGTCGCTTCCTTCCTGAACTTCGCAAGATCATTGCCGAGAAAGGGTATGGCGAGGCCCAGAAGTTCTTTGAGGGTAAGGCCCGGCAGCAGGGCTGGGACGGCAAGTTGATCTGGACCGACCCGTTTCATCCCGGCTTCTTCCTCAAGATCGATCAGCCCGCCAACGGACCCATCACCGATTACGCCCGCATCGAAGATTTCAGCACCGGCGAAGTCCGGACCCAGTGGCGCACCGGGCAGGGCGAATTCTCCCGCCGCATGTTTGTCTCCCGAACCGGCAACGTCATCGCGGTGAAGTTCACCGGGCCGGCCGGCAAACTCTCCCTCAGGCTCGCCATACCCCCCATCGGCAACAAACTGATTCAGGGCGCCTTCGTCCACGAGAAGGAATGGATCACCTCACACAACACCTATGTAAACGGCAAGGGCGGCTACGACAGCGCGGTTCGCATTGCGACTCTGGGCGGCTCTGTAACCAGCGACGCCGACGGCGTTTCGATCACGAATGCGGACCGCGTCACGCTCATCATGCGGATTGAGCCCTACAAGATCGTTGCCCCCGACGGCCTCGCGACACTCATGGCGTCCCTGGGCGCGCACAAGATGGACTACGATGCACTGCTCAAGCCCCACGCCGTTGCTCACGGCACGATCTTCAATCGTGTAAGCCTTGACCTGGGCGGCGGTGCCGAACGCGGCCTTTCCTCCGAGGCCCTGCTGGATATCGCCAAGAAGCAGAACCGCCTGCCCGCGGCGCTGCTGGAGCGTATGTACGATGCCGGCCGGTATGTCTTCCTGTGCTCTGCCGGACCGGAAACGCCGCCCAATCTTTTCGGCATCTGGACCGGCACCTGGAAGCCCGCCTGGTCGGGGGACTACACGCTCGACACCAACATCCAACTCGACATCGAGTCGTGCTTCAGCGGCAACATGGCCGAGTGCATGGAAGGATATTTCACACTCCTGGAGAACTTTGTGCCCGATATGCAGGTCAACGCCAGGAACCTCTACGGCTGCCGCGGCATCCTGTCGGGCACTCGCGCCTCCAACACCGGCCTGCACTTGCACTGGGGCCAAGGCTGGCCGGGCCAGTTCTGGATGCCGGGCGCTCCCTGGCTCGCCCACTGGTTCCATGACTACTACCAGTACACCGGTGACAAGACGTTCCTTGCCGAGCGGGCCGTGCCGTTCATGAAGCAGTGCGCCCTGTTTTATGAAGACTTCCTCAAAGGCACCGAAGACCGTAGCGGCACATACCGCTTCACACCCTCCTACTCCGCCGAAAACGGCACCGGCGACAACGCCACTCAGGACATCTCCATCGCCCGCGAACTGCTCACCAATCTCATCGTCGCCTGCGAAACCCTCGGCATCGAACCCGAAGGTGTGAAGCGGTGGAAGGCGATTCTCGGCAAACTCCCGCCGTATCTCATCAACGACCAGGGCCAGCTCAAGGAGTGGGCTATCCCGGGTAAAGGCGAGAACAACAACCATCGCCACCTCATGCACCTCTATGGCGCGTTTGAAAGCCAGGAGTTCAGCGAGGAGGCCGACCCCAGGCTGTTCGAGGCCGCCCGGGTCGCCCTGCGTAATCGCCTCAACGCGGCCAAGGAAACCGCTACCCATGGCCGGATGCACATGGGCCTGGCGGCCGCCAGCCTGGGCATGGCCAACGAGGCCTACGGCCGCCTCAAACTCATGGCGACCGACCGCTCCATGTACCCAAGCATGGTGACCGCGCACAACGATGGCCCTGCCATTCTCTGTGATGACGGTAACGGCTCGATACCCGAGATTGTCAACCGCATGGTGGTGCAGTCCCAACCCGGCCTGCTGCGTCTGCTGCCCGCCATTCCGGATGCGTTGCCGCAGGGCACTCTGAGTGGCACCCGGGCTCGCCGGCAGATCGGCCTGGAGACCGTCCGTTGGGATATGAAAGCCGGCACCTGCCAGGCGACCGTGACCTCGGACATCGAGCAAGAGATCAGGTTAGTCATGCCGCGAGACATGGTGGTGGAATCCATCAGCCTTGATGGCAAGGCCCAGGCGCTCGTCGACCAGGGCGTGGCCAAGCGCGGCGCCAATCTCGTCCTGCCCAGGGGCAAGGCGGTGAGCATCGCGGTGCGATTCAAACCGGCGACGTGAACCCCTCATTCGCGCCGAAGGCTCAATTGTGCCATTTGCGCTGAAGACGTACAGGGGCCGGCCGTGTGCTCGGATGAACGCCACGAGAACGAGCGAGGTCACCGATGATCCGACACGCCCTCGTGTGGCTGTGCCTGTTCTGCCTCTGCCTGCCGCGCGGGCCGGCCGCTGCGGCGACCGGCGTCCCTTTCGATCTTCAGAAGTTCATCGACGCGGAAGTCCAGGCCGGGCGGAAGCGCATCGTCGTGCCCCCCGGGCGCTATCGCGTGACCCCCAGGCACCGGCAACACCTGGTGCTGCGCGGCCTGAGCAACGTGCAGGTCATCGCCGACGCGGTGGAGATGATCTGCACCGAGACCACCCGCGCGCTGACCGTCACCCGCTGCACCAACGTCACCGTGCGCGGACTGACCATCGACTACGATCCGTTGCCGTTCACGCAGGGGCGTATCACGGGCTTCTCGAAGGGCAAGAAGGTCCACGAGATCGAGTTGCTCGACGGTTACCCCGGCGCCGAGGCGGCGCGGAGTTTCAAGTACGAGATGTTCCGGCCCGACACGCGCACGCTGCGCTCGGACGATCGGTATCCCTCGAAGGTGGAGGTCGTCGGCCCCCGCCGCATCCGTGTCCACAATCCCGGCGGGCGCGCGAGCGACCCGGAACAGGTGGGCGATCCGATCGTCATCGGCGCCGAGTACGCCCCGCACGGCAGCGCGGCCCACGCCGTCGAGTGTTCCCACAACGTCAACGTGCGGCTGGACGGTTCGCAACGTATTGCCCAGTCACGAGATATGGCGAGCCGGCGGTGGCTGTTAACCGGAGAACCGGCGGCGCGGTCGGACGGAGAGGGCCGAGAGGTTTAGCCAACACAGCCGGCTGGTCGAACCT
Source organism: uncultured Anaerolineales bacterium (assembly GCA_964510295.1). Lineage (GTDB taxonomy): Bacteria > Planctomycetota > Phycisphaerae > FEN-1346 > FEN-1346 > JAUVZF01. Next base: position 3,605 of record CAZEBQ010000027.1, read on the forward strand.
CTCAAACTCTCTTCCCCGCGCGGCCAACGTGGTTTACAGCAGAATCGCACGTGGGGTCCCAGACGTAACCCTCTTCGAAACGTAGAGCGCAGGGTAGGCAGACATGTGGGATGCTCTAGCGGGCAAACTGACGCGTAACGGCTCTGCTTTCGTCAGTCCTTACCTGCCGGCCTGGAGGCTGGCGAAGCCGTGTCCCACCGTCGAGAGCCTGCCGCCGGCATCCCATCGCCGGTGGAGCCGGCCTCTGATGTAGTCGTAGAAGCTCCCCCCGCGGACGAAGCTCCCGAAGGTCCAGACGAGCACCGCCTCGGCTCGAACCACGCGGGCGAAGTCCCGGGCCACGTGCAACCACGCCACGTCCTGGTCCCATCGCCGATCGCCGCACAAGGCCCATCCGTTATAGGTCTCGGCAATCCAGAAGGTCTTGCCGGTCTCGTTCGGGTGACCGAACTCCCTGAGCCGTTCCTCGGTCTGCCGGAAGTGCTCGGGCGCGTAGATTTCCACCGACAGAATGTCGAGTTCCGGCAGCGTCTCCTGAAACGCCGCGCGGTCCGGTTCGTTTCCGAAAAGATGGTCGCCCGACGCCTGTCGGTATACGCGTATTTCAAACGCATGTGAGTCAGATGAAGTTCAGCGGAATGCGCCCACGTCGCGCAAAGCGCAAGCAACAGGAACGCGAAGGAAACGGTTGTAGCAGAGCGCATAACTATCTCCGGGTAGCACCTGACAGGACAGATGGGGCGCCGCGGAGTCTAGCCCGGCGGGCCGGGGTTGTCAATCATCGGGCCGGGTTCTGTCGGCGCAAAGTGGAAATCTCCGGTTTCGTGCAAGATGAAAGTGTCCGGTTGAACCCCTTGAGTCTCACGGAGGACCGGGGTGCAGGCGCGACATGGACGAGTGGGTTTCAATTCAACGACGGGTTCTGGTGGAAGGGGTCCCGAAGCGACAGATTCTCCGCGAGACGGGCATCCACTGGCGGACTTCGGCGAGGCTCTGGTCCGGATGGGTGGCGTTCGGCGGAAGGTGGCGTTCCTGGTGATGGCGCTGCCCCACTCGGACGCCCTGTTCGTGCAGGCGTTCCCGCGGGAGTGCACGGAGACGTTCTGGGAAGGCCACGTGCGGGTGTTCGAGTTCTTCGGTTTGGTGCCGCGTCGGATTGCCTACGACAACACGAAGGTGGCGGTGGCGCAGATTCTGGGGCCGCGGGCCCGGCGGCTGACGCGGGGCTTTCAGCAGTTGGTGAGCCATTACCTGTTCGGCATCGCCCCCCCTTGTCGCGGGGCTCCCGGCTTCGAACCGCGAACACGTTGGCCAAGGGGCTCGCCGTGCGCCAAGCCGCAGGTGTTCGTCAAAGGCAAGCCCGGCGGGCGCAGGCATCTGCCTAGGCGTCCTTCTTGTGGGTCGGGGGGGGAGTCCGCGCGCCGGGGGGCCTGGCTTCGAGTTTCTTGATCCGGGCCTTCAGCGCCGCGAGTTCATCCTCTTGCGGCTGGCGGGCCTTCGAGTTGAACTCCGGGTTGAACAGCCACCAGTCCATGCCGATTTCCTTGGCCTTGTCCACCGAGGCGATGATCAGGCGGATCTGGATGGTCAGGAGTTCGATGTCTACCAGTTTGACCTTGATGTCGCCGGCGATGACCACGCCCTTGTCGAGCACGCGCTCCAGGACGTCGGCCAGCGTCGCGCTTGAGACGGCGTGCTGCATGGGTCGCTGCTCAGCGATCATGGAAACTCGTCCTTAACGGAGCCTGCCCAGGGGGCCCAGGTCGATGTTGAGTTCCTCGCCCTCCAGTCCGAACTGTACTTTGAGGCGCTCGATTTCCTCGGCGAGGCGCATGAAGGTCGTCCCGATCCTTTCGATTTCGGCGTCGGTCAGGGAGCCGGCCTCCATCCTTCGGATGGCCTGGCGTTCCAGGAGGTCGCGAACCAGGGCGACGACCGTAAGGACCAGTTTGCCGAGGCCGGTCTTGACGTCGGCCGGGTCGAGGGCGATGCGTTGCGGAGCCAATGCCTGCGCGGGGGCCATGACCCTCGCGAAGTCATTCAAGGCCGGGGACTCCGCCGACGGTGTCTTCATGGCGATCATGTCAGGCTCTCCGCGTGGAGGGCAGCGGCCTTCGCCGCCCCGCTCTTCCGGCGTCTGGCCGTCTCCACCGACGTGAGGATGAGGTGGAGACCCAGGTAGACCAGGTCGATGTCGGCGACCGAGATGACCACCTCTCCCGCGACGACGACGCCCTTATTGAGAACGCGGTCCAGGACCTCGCAGAGGGAGACGTTGTCCTCATCGGACAGGTCGGCATCCGTCGCGCTGTCTGCCCGGGGCGGTTCAGAGCAGTTGCTCGTAGATGCTTCTTGCCAAGTGGCCCTTGCCATTCTTCTCGTGCCTTTCGGCGATCTTCAGGAGGCGTTCGCACGCCAGCCTGGCCTCGGGGGTCTCGTCGTGCTGTTTCACCATCTTCAGGCATATCTCCATGGCCTGCCACAAGGCGCCCTGCGCCAGGTAGCCGTCGGCCATTTTGAGCAGGTGCGCGAGCATCTGCGAGGCCGGATCGGCCGCGGGCTGTGCCATGATTACAGTGCGAGGCGGCGCCGGGGCCGGCGGGGGAGCCACGTCGGTCGCCGCCGGAGGGGTGTTCCCTGCAATCATTGCCTTCTCCTTCGTGTCAAGGAGACTTACGCTTCGTAGAGGGCGCGGCCGAGTTCCGTCAGTCGGTCGGCGCCCCGCAGTTCACCGCAACGATACACGAGGCACTGATGAACCTGCTTGAAGGCGGTCTTGAAGCGCCTGCGGACGGCGGACTCCGCTTGAAAGAGACTGCGGCACAAGCCACACTCACTGTCGGGCGTGGCCTGGTTCAGGAACAGGGCCGGCACGTGGACGGTCGCGCGGCGGCAGAACTCGAACAAGTCGCGGGTCTCCTCGAAGGCCATCTCCGTCAGGATGCTGACGGCCATCAGTTGCCCCTTCTCCGGGCTTGCCAGCAGCGCGCGCAGGAGGTGGGTTTTCTTCGACAGGCCCACCAGAAATTCCGTGACCTTCGGCAGGCGGAACAGGTCCTTGTATTTCAGGAACAGGCCGAACATGACCTGGAGCCAGTCCTGGACCAGGGCGGGCATCTCCAGCAACCGGATCAGGTGACCGGTCGGGGCCGTGTCGACGACCAAGAGGCGGCGGCCGGGTGATTCCAGCAGCGCCACGACCCGGGCGACAGCCATCAGTTCGTCGAGCCCGGGCGGGGAAAGGTCCAGGATGCGTTCCAGCACGTCCCGCTCGAATTCCAGGTCGACCATCTGCGGCCCCGCCAGAAGGCGGTCGAAGAACCCGGTGACTTCGTCCGTGTACTGTCTTCTCAACACTTCGAACTCCACCTGGGCGTCGATTTCCATGGCCGTCAGGCGAGGGCCCACGCCGGTGCCAAGGCTGCTGACGCTCACCCCGAGACAGTCTGACAGCGAGTGCGCGGGGTCGGTCGAGATGAGAAAGACTTCCCGGTCCGGATACTCCTGGGCCAGGCGAAACGCGGTCGCGCTGGCCAGCGTCGTCTTGCCCACCCCTCCCTTGCCCGCAAACAGCAGGAGAGACACTCCGGGGTGCGGCAGGGCCGCGGCACGCTCCACGCGCGGGGGGCTCGGCGCAGCCGCCAAGGGCTCTTCCACCGGCTCTTCGAGCGGGCAGGCGTTCCGCCAGAACCGGCGGAGGCTTTCCTGCCCTTGCACTTCCGCGCCCTGGAGCGGAATGGCCCACAGGCGATGGCCGGGAAACTGCTTGCGGAGCAACCGCACCTGGGTCTGCTCCTGCGCCAGCGCGCCACGGCAGACAGGGCAGTCGCCGGCGGCAGGGCGGAGCCGGTTTACCAGGATGTCCGAGACGCGAACGTGCAGGCTCTCGAGCCGGTCGACCAGGCGATCCGTCTCGCTGACGCTCAGGTGCTCGGGAATCACGACCGGCACGAACAGGCAGCGCTCGGGGTCCGCCAGCAGCGTGGCGAGGTGCTCGATGGGCGCCTTGAGCCGCGCGAGGAAGAGGTCGGTCTCATCCTTGCGGGACGTGCCGCAGTAGAGTTTGGCCATGTAGCGGTGTTTTGCGAGCATGGCGTCGAGCGCCTCGAGCCACTTGCCCAGCGTCTGGGGGAGTTCGAGGAACCGGAGCGTATGTCCGGTGGGGGCCGTGTCGACGATGACACACGAAAACTCGCGGCGGTCGACCAGGGCGGAAACCTCTTCGAAAGCGATGACCTCGTCGAGGCCGGGCATCGACAGGTCCAGGAGCCGCGCCACGTCGTCGTCGTCCAGGAAGGTGCCCCGAAGGGCGATCTCCCGCAGGTACCGCGAATGGGCGGCCTTGAACTCCTCGAGGCGCTGGCGGGCGTCGACCTCGAGAACCTTGAGGTTGGACGGCAGGGGGCACGCGGCGAAACTGTCAAGGAGCGAGTGGGCCGGGTCAATCGAGACGACCAGGAAGAGTTCGTCCGGCCGCTGCGCCGCCAGGTGCAGAGCCGTCGCGGCGGCGCAGGTGGTCTTGCCGACGCCGCCCTTGCCGCCGAACAGGAGCAGTTCCATTTCCGTCGCCCCGAGAAACGGCGGGAGCGCGGCGACGCCCTCGGCCGTTCGCGCGGCAGCGCTAGGCGTTTGTTTGCGGTCAAGAGTCGGCATCCGTGTCTTCTTCCTCCAGCCGGGTCAGGCGGTCAAGAAGCGTCGCCTCCCGGGCCGTGAACTCTTCCTCCGTAATCTGGTGCGTCTCGAGCATCATGTACAGTTCGCTCAACTGGGCCCGGACGTTGTCGGCTTCGTTCGCCTGGTCCTGCTCGGCGGCATGAAGGATTTGCTTCAGGATGAACATGAGGCCGCTCGCCGGGGCCATCAGGATGTTGTCCACGACCAGCATGTCGGTCCTGTTCCGTGCGCCGCTCAGGTCCGCAGTTCAACCTCTACGAAGTTGTAGGGCGGCCACGGGCCGCTGTAGTCAAAGGAGAAGTTATCGTCGAAACGGCCGGCCGCCTCGAAGACGCCGCGCTCGAACCGCTCCCGGCCGTCGCGTGCGACCAGGCACGCCAGGTTCATGACGCCGGATTCGCCGCGCGGCGGGTTCTCCTTGATCTCGGCGCAAAGCGGAGCCAGGATCTCGACGACTGCCTGAGCGAGTTCCGCGCGGTCGTCGCCCAGGATGCGGTCAAAGAGCCGGCCCAGTTCGATCTTGTCGTCTTCGGACGGCTGACGCCCGCCGCCGAAGAGCCGGTCGCGCAAGGCCCTGAGTTCAGGGTGCGTGCGGACAAAGTACTCGAAGATGTTCGGGACGTCGCACGTCACGACCAGGGACATCTCGACCTTGCCCTCGACCCGCCGCAACTGCCCGAGAAAGGCGTCCCGGTTCAGGGTCAGGATCCGGCGGACGGCTTGGGCAGAGTCGGCGACGACGCCGAACGACATCGGCAGCAGCGCCCGCGCTCCTCGCATCAGGCACTTGTGGACCGCGTGATGGGCCGCCAGGTGGCGGCGCTCCGGGCGGAGCCGGGCGTTGGGCACGTCACTGACGATAGCGGCCAGTTGGCCGGCCGGGATGGAGTAGACTTCCCCCTCATCGATGCCGATCGGGCCATAACGGCCGCACCCTTGTGAGTGGGCTACAATGGCATAGAGGTAGTTGCAGACCTGGGTTTCTACTTGTGGAACCATGGGCGTAAGACTCCTTTGGCAGACCAAGCGGCGCGTTGACGACGCTCGTGCCATTGCACGGTCCTTTTCTGGGGCAGCCGTTCAGGCCAGTGCCGCGCGAAGTCGCCGCCGGGGCCGAGGCGCAGGAGCGGCAAATCGGCGGGCTCGGGCGCAGCGAAGAGCCGGGCCACGCGGCGCAGGATCGGAAGGCCCAGGCGTCGGGCCAGCGTACGGAGTAAAACGAAGATCGGGTTCCGGTGGAGCCTGTCGCTTCTCGTCTTGCGAACAAGGCACGCCGGCGAGCACAGAAGCACCACCTGTTTGCGGCTGCGGGAAAGACCGTCGATCTTCATGTCCGTTTCCTCTTCCGCGTCTCGCACGGACTCTCGCGCGCGTACGCTTCTACTAAACGTGCTCCAACGAACGCCGCGGCACGGCCGCGGCCAGATTGACCGACTCTAGACGGCCCTCCTGCGTCTTGATGTGCAGGATCGCACCGCAAGCGAAGCACTTGACCGCGCCCTCGTAGTCGTCATAAACGTCGTCCAGGTCCACGTTGTGGCCGCAGGAAAGACAGTTGATCTTCATATCACTTTCCTTACAGTAAGCGCCGGGCTGCTCCTGTCTCCTCAGTATCTGTGCTTGAAGTACCCTGCGGCCTTGGCGACGGCGGCGGGGCGCTTCGGGGCGCTGTCGCCGGCGTCGTGTCGGCGCAGGGCCTGCAACAGTTGGCGTTTTTCGGCCTCGATCTCCTGGAAGCGCCTGTCGATGTTCCGCACCCTGCACATCGCGCTTCGCCTCTCCTGCCCCCGGCGGGCTTTTTCCATCTCCAGGCACGCAATCCTGAGGAATGTCTTGTGCGGCATAAACCCCTGCTCGGCCATGCCCGAATGGGTTTGAATATCCTCCACCCCGCGTCGAGTTCTTTGGGAAGTTGGCATCGTTTGGGTCCTCAATTATGCGGTTGGCTTGGTCCGCCCGCCGGACGTTTCGTTGGACGACCACAGACCTTCCCGACGACCTCGTCCACCTTCTGGGGCATAACCGATTCGCCGCCGTGAGTCACTTTGGCGGTGTCCGAGTCAAGAACATCCCGACAGACCCACCGAAAAACGGGGTCGTTCCATCGGGCGCGGGCGCCGCGGTGGGCAAGCACGCGGGCGATGGCAAGGCACGCCCGGATCGTCGGCCGGTGGTTGTTGACGCCGACCGTGCGGAGTTCCCTGACGACGTCCACAATCGCCTCGGCGTCGGCCTTGGGAATGCCCGACTTCGCCCTCGTGATCCGAACCTCCGTGTCCCGGTCGTAGTGGCCGAGGTGGATCGTGATGAGCCGGTCCATCAGGGCATCCTGCGTCTTGTGCGTGCCGGCGTACTCCTCCGGGTTCGAGGTGAAGATGGCGCGGAACTCCGGGTGGACTTCGAGATAGCCCTCCGCCGCGTTTCGGAGCCTGGGGAGGTTGAGGATTCTTTCGGAAAGGATGCTCAGCAGTGCGTTGTTGGCCTCCGGCCGCGACCGGTTGAACTCGTCGTAGATCAGGGTGTCGCCGTCGCGGGCGGCGGTGGTGAGGCGGTTGTCCACCCACACGCTCTGCATCTCCTCCTGGGTCTTCAGGACGGAGTGGATGAAGTTGTCAACCAGTCTGGACTTGCGGTATCCGGCATCCCGGCCCACGAGGTCGGAGCCGGCAAACTCATCATCTCCGTGGATGAGCGTGACCGGCCGGCCGAGTTGGGCGGCCACGTGGAAGGCCAGGGTTGTCTTCCCCGTGCCGGCGGGACCGGCGAAGTGGACCGGGTATCCCGCCTTCAGGTAGGCCAGCGCCCGCTCCGTGATCTCCTCGACGTAGGGCGTCACGACGAACCCGTCGCCGGGCTCGGGCAGGATGTTGTCGCCGTCGGTCTGAACCCTTACGGTTGTCGCGAGTGCCGTGTCGCCATTGTCGCCGCTCATTCCGTCGCTCCTTCCTGCACCCGGCCCTTCATTCAGAGCCGGGCGTTTCCTGTGCCATGGCAGCCAAGGGCGGCCTCATGGGGTTCGGTGTGTACGACTTCGCGGTCTCACTTGGCCTTGGCGGTTGGCCGTCTCGTCTTTCGCCCTGCCGGTCGAGCCCCTTGTCGAGGCCTGCGCTGAGCGGGGGACCGGCCGAAGAAGGCCCGGTGGGCGCCGGCCAGGTCAGCGGCCACTTCTGTGCACAGGCCGGCAACCGTTCCAGTCAGGTCCGCCACGAACGCCGCTCGCTCCGCCGCGGTGCTGTCGGCCATCTCCCTGTGGGCCTTGCGGAACCGGGCCTGCATTCCGGCGACCGATTTCTGCAAGGCCTTCATCTGGTGCTTGAGGTCTTCCATCAGCGCCCCGCGTGTCTTACGCGCGGCGTTGATCTCGCCGTTCAACCGGGTCATGTCGTCGGTTAGCACTCCCATGGTAACGCTCCTTTCACTGTGGTTTTTTTCTGGTTTCTCAAGTTCGCCGCGGCTGCCAGGGAGGCGCGATTGGCCCCCCTGGCAGCGAGGCGCTGAGCCTAAGTCCGGAGAACAACGTCCACCCCAGCGCAGGGGGCCGACTTAGGCCGGCGTCGCGGCGGTGGCCGTCAGACCGATCGCCTCGGCGTACTTCAGGTACGTCTCGACCGATGCGATGACGACGCGGGCTTCGATCGAGAGCAACTCGATCCCGACCAGCGACACCTTCGCCCAGGCATCGATCACGATGCCCTTGTCCAGGATGCGGTCCACCACCTCCGCCAGACTGCTGCTGTCCGTCGACTTCTGTACCTGTGCCATCTTTGCTCTCCTCTGTTTCTAGGGGTTCCCTGTGTGAACACCAATCACATCGTTCCAGAGGGTCCGAGATAGTGTGGGGGCACCCATCCCTTCACCTCAACGCACCAACAGTAGCCACCGTGGTTGGCACTGCTTCAGCCCGCCGCGCTAGCGGGCTGCTGCTTCCTGCGGTATCCGATTGCGAAAGAGCGACCTTGCCGCTTTCTCGCGCCAATCTATGCAGCAAACCCCGTGCCACTCGTTTCGGGAATTCTTATTCCTACGGTCGGCCCGTTCCCGATACTGGGAGAGCGGTTCCCGGCACCGCACCGGTCTGCCGAGAGCCGCGGCCGGCTGCCGGTGTCCCTTTGCCTCTATGGAAGTGATTCCACATACGCAATGACCTCCACGGTTCAGTCCCGCTCCGCGCAGCCGTCCAGACACGGACTGCCGACGAAGTTATAGGGCGGCCAAGGACCGGTCAGGAGCATCTTCGCGGAAGTCTCCCGTTGCAGTTGCCGGAACGCTTCCCGAAAGCGCTCCACGTTTTCTCGCCGGACGAGGAAGAAGAGCGAAAGGAGCCGGCCGGCGGCCGCGCCCCAGCGCTCCGCGCGGCATTTCACGGCCAGGCCCTCAAGCGCCCCGCGGGCCTCGGCGGCCGCCTGGGCGGCCAGCACTTCATCGCACTCCTCGGCGGCGTAATGGGCCCGGCGGCCTTCCAGGAATTCCCTGCCGGCGCCGCCGGGCGCCGCGCAGGCCGAAGAGGCGTGCGCAAGCCCCGGGCAATCTTCAAGGAGGATGCGCAGACCCATCTCGTCGCACCCCTGCACGTCGTCGAGGGACTGAAGGAACTCCACCCGGTGCACCCGCAAGAGGTCGATGACCTGCTTCCGGCTTTCCAAGAACTGCCCGTAGCGGAACGGCGCCACTGTGGCCGCCCTGTGGAGCGTGTCGACCGCCCTCGCGTAGGCCGTCGCGCGCGACACGGTCGGCGTGACGCAGGCGTCGGGCTCCACGGAGTACGCCGCGGCAAGCCGGTCGTCCACCAAGAGGGAGACCGGAGCCGCCTCGACGCCCGCCGGCAGGACGCACGGCACGGGCTGGACATTACGCAGAACGCAGTACACCAAGTGCTTCATCCTGGCCCTCGCGCAAAGGCGGGCAGAAGTTGTACGGCGGCCATGGACCGGAAACCTCCAAGGTCAGTCCCTGCTCGGCGTACGCGGCGCTGACCGTTGCGACTCGTTCACGGAATGTATCGATATCACTGCGTCGCAGAAGATAGGCGGCGTTGAAGATCATCTCCGCGTCGCGCCCGGTGAGGTTCTTGGGCTGCGGCCGGCGGGGGCACGCATCCACCGCGTGCGGTGCGAGCAGCGCCCGCACGTGGTCGACGACCTCGCGGCGCCACAAGCGCATGGCCTCTTCCGTCTTGGCATCCAGCCTCTTCTGCTGGAAGTAGCGGGCGCCAGGCGCATCCGGTAACCGGCGACGATGCTCGGCAAGGACAGGGTCGGAGGCCATCAGCCACTCCTTCGCGCGGCCGAGGTCCACGAAGCCCTTGACAGCCCATTCCTGCTTGTCGGAGAGCCAGTCGAGGATCCTGGCGACCTCTGCGCCCTTCTCGGCCAGGAACTTCTCCAGGACCCTGCCGGAGGAAAACACTGTGCCAAACCTCACGGGAAGGACAGGCGCCGTCCGCATGACCTCCTCGATCACCCGCTCGTGCTGGCAGGCCCGAGGGATGATCCACTGGAGGTCCTGGGCCTTGGACGTGGCATCATCGCCGGCGAATTCGCGGAGCGAAACGGCGCTGAAGACCGCGGCCGCCGTGCCCGTTTCCAGCGTGGTGACCGTACCGCGCTCGTCGACGCCCGCGCCCCTGATCTCGCGAACCGCGCCGCGGCGGGTGAAGCAGTACAGGTATACTCCCAGCGCGTCCATGGCGAGGCTCCCTATCCGCATCCGACGTATCCGGCGGCTGCCCCCGGGCTGGGCTAGGCCCACGTCGAGCGGTTGGCGCTGACCTGGGCCAAGGCCTGCTCGACGTGCGTCCGCGTGATCAGGACCTTGAGTTCGGCGTCCGGTTTTCCGGCCCGCCCGATCACTGCCCGGAGGGTCTCCATGGCCGCCCGTCGGCACACCGCCTGGATGTCGGCACCCGTGAACCCCTCCGTCTTGATCGCCAAGTCCTTGGCTCGCACGTCCTTGGAGACGGGCTTGCCGCGCAGGCCGATCTGGAAGATCTCCTTTCGCCCCTCGAGGTCCGGAAGCGGAATCTCGAGGATGAGGTCAAACCGTCCCGGCCTGAGGAGCGCGGGGTCCACGATGTCGAGGCGGTTCGTGGCTCCCAGAATGAGCACGTTGCTGAGTTCTTCGATGCCGTCCAGTTCGGAAAGGAACTGGCTGACCACCCGCTCGGCCACGTGCGAGTCGGTGACGCCCGACCCGCGGGCCGGAACGATGGCGTCGATCTCGTCGAAGAAGACGATGCACGGGGCGGCTTGTTTGGCCTTCCGGAAGACCTCGTGGACCGCCTTTTCGGATTCGCCTACGTACATGGAAAGCAGCGTTGATCCCTTGACGGAGATGAAGTTGACCTCCGTCTGGCTCGCCGCGGCTTTCGCCAGCAACGTCTTGCCGCAGCCGGGCGGCCCCGAGAGCAGGATGCCCTTGGGCGCGGCGACGGCGGCCTGCCGGTACAGGTCCGCGTACTTCAGGGGCCACTCGACGGCCTCGACCAACTGGCGCTTGATGTCGGGCAGGCCGCCGACTTCGTCCCAGCGGACCTCCGGCACCTCGACGAACACCTCGCGGATGGCGGAGGGCTCCACTTCCCGCAGGGCTTCCAGGAAGCCCTGCATGTGGACTTCCAGCCGGGCAAGGGCGTTGTAGGGAATCTCGGCCGACGCGAAATCGATCTGGGGCATGATGTGCCGCAGGCAGATCATGGCGGCCTCGCGGCAGAGCGCCTCCAGGTCAGCGCCGACGAAGCCGTGGGTGATGGCGCCGAGGCGGTCCAGGTCCACGTCCTCGGCCAGCGGCATGCCGCGCGTGTGGATCTCCAGGATCTCCCGGCGCCCGTTACGGTCCGGGATGGAGATGGAGATCTCGCGGTCGAACCGCCCCGGGCGCCGCAGGGCCGGGTCGAGGGCGTTCGGGATGTTCGTGGCGGCAATCACCATCACGTTCTGGCGCTGGTTCAGGCCGTCCATCAGCGCCAGCAGTTGCGCGACCACGCGCTTCTCGACGTCGCCGACGACCTTCTCGCGTCGGGGGGCGATCGCGTCGATCTCGTCCAGGAAAATGATGCTCGGGGCCTTGCGGGCCGCCTCCTCGAAGATCTTACGGAGGTTGGCCTCGCTCTCGCCATAGAACTTGTGGATGATCTCCGGACCGTTGACCGAGAAGAAGTTTGCCTCCGTCTCGTGGGCCACGGCGCGGGCGATCAGCGTCTTGCCGCAGCCGGGCGGCCCGTGCAACAACACGCCCTTGGGCGCGTCGATGCCGAGCCGCTCGAACACCTCCGGGTACCGCAGCGGCAACTCGATGATCTCACGGATCCGCTGGAGTTCGCGCTTCAGCCCGCCGACATCTTCGTAGGAGATTGGCTGCGACTTCTCCTTCTCGTCGGACCTCTTCACCTCAAGGGCCGTGGTGGGGTTGATCGACACAGGCCCCGAGGGCGCCGTGCTGACGACCTTGAAGTCCGCCGCGCGCGTGCCGAAAAGTGTCGCGCGGAGGCGGTCGCCCTGAACGACTGCCAACCCGTCCAGGAGGCTGCCGATGTAAGTCAGATCCCTATCGCTCGGCGCCGCCCCGACCGCCGAGAGGACCACGCGCGTCGCGGGCCGGGCGGCGACTTTGTGCACCTCGACCGTCTGGTCGAGGCCTGTGCCGGCGTTCTCTCGGGTCACCCCGTCGATCTGCATCCGCGACTGGCCGCGCTGGTCTTTGTAGGCGGGCATGATCTTGCCGACGGTCGTCCGCTTGCCGACGATCTCGACGATGTCGCCGACCTCGACGCCCAGTTTCGCCATGTCGGCGGGGTCAAGCCGCGCCAGTCCGCGGCCCACGTCCTTGCCCAGCGCTTCGGCGACTTTCAGTTTAAGCACCGTCCCGACGGCCTCGGTCATGGGGCAACCTTTCCACGGCTCACTTGGTCAGTTTCACCTCGAGGATCCCGTTGCGGCAGGTGTGACTCATCTGTGCGGCCGTGAAGGCCTGCGGCAACAACACTTCCTTGCGGTACTTCGTGTCGCCCTTCGCGGCGGAGATGGTCAGGATGTCACCTTCCAGTTCGATGCCGACATCCCCTTCGCTGACGCCTGGCATCTCGGCCACCAGAAGCACGTGGTCTTGCTCGTCGAAGACGTCCACCATCGGCTCGCGCACCTCGTGGACAACGGGTCGGCCGGTCTCCTTGTCGTTGCGGACGTTGCCGAAGGGCTCGATCTTGATGCCCTCGTCGCCCAGGCCGACTTTAACATTGAAGCCGAAGACGCCACGGAGTCGGTCGTCCTTGCCGCGGATCTCCCCCTCCTTGTGGAGTTCCTCGCCCCGTTCCGCCAGTTCGCCGAGTTTCTCGATGAAGGAACCCAGTCCGCCCAGAAGCCCGCCCAGCCCCATGACGCCCTCCTCCGTCGAGATCTTCTTGCTCCGACGCTTCGCCATGACTGTTGTCTCCTAGCCTATGCAGAGCCCGTAGTCCCTGACCTTCTTGTGGATGGTCTTGTAGTCGATCCGGAGCAGCCGCGCGGCTTCCGCCTTGTTCCCGCCCGTCTGCGTAAGCACCTGGACAAGGATCTGCCGCTCCACGCCTACGACGGCGCGGCGGACCATCTCTTTGAAGGGGACGCTGCCGTCGAATCTTTCGACCAGTTCGCTCAGTCTTAAACCGCCGCCATCGGACGGCGAGTCCAAGAGAGCCAGGTGCAAAGGCTCGACACGGCTGTCGGCCAGAAGCACCGCGCGCCGAACGACGTTGCGCAGTTCCCGCACGTTGCCCGGCCACCGATGGCTCATGAGCATCTGGGTGGCAGCCTCTGAGAACCCGAGCACGTTCTTCTTCAATTCACGGTTCGTGAGTTCGAGGAACCGCGTCGCCAGGGGGACGATGTCGCCGCCGCGCTCACGCAGGGGCGGGACGACGATGCCGAACTCGTTCAGCCGGTGGTAGAGGTCGCGGCGGAAGGTGCCGGCGCGAACCAGCACGGCCAGATTCTGGTTCGTGGCTGTGATGATCCGGATGTCGGCCGCGAGCGGCCGCGTGCCGCCGATCCGCCAGATCTGCTTGTCCTGGAGGGCCCTCAGGAGATTCGGCTGCACGTCGAGCGGTAGGTTCGAAATCTCATCGAGGAACAGCGTGCCGCCGGAGGCCACCTCGAACTTGCCCGGCCGGCAGCGGTCGGCCCCCGTGAAGGAGCCCTTCTCGTGCCCGAACAACTCGCCCTCGACCAGCGACTGGGGAATCGAGCCGCAGTCCACCGGGACGAACGGCCCCGACGCGCGGGGGCTCATGCGGTGGACCGCCCTGGCCACGACCTCCTTCCCGGAGCCGGTCTCCCCGGTAATCAGCACCGTAAAGTCCGTGGGGGCCACCCGCCGCATCTCGGCAAAGACCCGTTTCATCTGCTCGCTCGACCCTATCGAGTCGTGGGTCCAAGCATCGGTTGGTATACACGTCGTGATTCCCCTCTCCGCCTGTACCTCGTAACTGCTCACTGGGCCCATGAGAGTCCCTTCTCGCTCCTCAAGTCTGCATTTGACGGTGAAGGCTGGTCACGACGACAGGTTGTGCGTGAAGGGAACCTGCGAGAAGCGGAGGGTTCGTGCCAGGTGGCTGGCACAAGAAGGATGCCCTAACAGCGCGACCGGCACTCGGCGCGTGAACTACACCCATCCCCGTTCTCCATCCCACTGCGCGCTTTTCGTATCGGCGTCGGGATAGAGGATTCTTTAGATATTCCCCAAAGGATTCTCGAGCCGCATCAACGGATGATCTCGATGTCCCGCGGCAGGCGGCCGGCGAGCGAGTGCAGCATGCCGAGGAAGGCGAGGCCGGTCTCGCCCGCATGGAGCGTCTGCGCGACCCGCTCGGCAATGTACCGGTCCCGCCGCTCGAGCACGGCCTTGCTGATCCGGCTCTGGCGCGGGCTCGCCTCATGATGGCCGCCCGGGCCCAACGCCACCAGCGCCTCGCGAGCCAGGTTGTACTCCTCCAGGAGCAGATCCGGCGACTCCGTCCCCATGATCGTCGCCCCCTGCTCCATGAGGTCGGCAAGGAGTTGGTGGTTCTGGCTCCCGGCCCGCGCCAGGTCCCGGACGATCTGCTCCTCGTGACCGCAGGTCGGCAGGCCGTCCTGGTACAGCCGAACCTTGGCGTAATCGAGGTGCATCTTGTCGATCTTGGCGCGGATCTGCCGCCAGATGCGGTCGATGTCGGCGACGTGCTTCGCCCACTTCGCGCGGCCCATCTTCCGGACGTACAAATTCCTCACCGACTCGGCCATGTTCCCGAGGTCGGCCTCGGTGTGAACGATTGGAATCCAGATCAGCCGTCTTCGGAACTCGCGCGACATGGCACCCGCCATCACGGCCCTCCGGCTGCCACGGTATCGGCACGCGCGGTCTGTTTCAATCAAGAATAGGCGCCATCGGCGTTCTTCCTTTCCTGCTTGAAGCGAACGCCTACAGCATGCGCGCGAGGCGGTCCTGGAGACCGCGGATTTCGCCCTCCGCCAGAACGGCCATCATCAGGACTCGTCGCATACGGAAAGGGGTCCCAGACGTAACCCTCTTCGAAACGTAGAGCGCGGGATGGATGAGCAAGCAAGGTGCTCGACGGGTTTCTGGCAACGTGACACTGGACGATGTATACTTCGGGCGACGAGAAGGCATCTTGAGCCGCGTTCACCCATTGGATTCTCCAGATTCCCTGGCCTCGATGTTGAAGAAAGCCTTTCTTCGTGCGGCCGAATGATGCTCTATTGTATCTAAGAACGATGCCTCAACCAGGAAATCCGGGACAATAGAGTCCGCGCCGGCGAGGAACCGGAAGCCGAAAAACGTGTCGGCAAACCTCGCCCACCGGTGCCGGATACCTGCCGGAATCGCAGTCTGCGGAGTACCACAAACCATGGCAACAGGAACACGGCTGAGTTCCGTCTGGGTTACAGCGCTACTGGCGCTGACGGTCGGGTCGCTCGTCCGGGCACAGGATTCGGTCGAGCCGGCCGAAAGCCTCGTCGGCAAGAACGAAAAGAACCTTCAACGGGTCCTGATCGGTCCGATGGAGTCGGGCGGCCACATCGGCCGCGGAGGGTGGCGGATGAAAAGTCCCCTGGTCAAGACCGCCGAGGGTATGCAAGCCAAGGTCGGCCGAGGCGCCCTGGTCTTCGGGGCCGACGCGGAGATCCCCGGCGCCAAGGGCGATTTCACCGTCCACGGCCAACTGCCCGGCCAGACCCACGCGCTCGGTCTTTGGGTTTACCTGGACGAAGACGCCAACATCGAGATGCTCGGCATCCAGGTCTACGACGCCCAGGGCGAAGCGCTGTTGATGCTCGCCCCGGCCGACTGGAGCGGTTGGAAGTGGATCGAGTTCGCTACGACGGGGGACCACGTTCGGCAGGCCTATCCTCAGCCGGACAAGAACGGCTCGATCGATCAGCCGCTGAAGAGCCTGCACGTGGTCTGGTTCGCCAAGGCCCCCGGCGCAACGCGGATGATCGTCGACGGCATGGTGGCCCTGGTGGATCGAAAAGGCCTTGGCGCCACAACCGACCTGGCGGTCACAACGCTCGTTCCAGATGTCGTCGAGCCGGGCGGACCGCTCCCGGCCAGCGTCCTGATGGTCAACTACACCGACAAGCCCATCGCGGTCGATCTGGCTTACTCGCTCCAGCGGGACTCGTCGCTCTACTCGACGCCTTTGCCCGATCCGGTGTACGGATCGAATCACGCGCCGGGCCTCAAGAGTTGGACGGTCGCCGACGGCGAAACGATCGAGGAGGGCTCGCTGACCGACGGCCGGCGATGGACCGACGCCGGCACGGATTACAGGGCCAACCATTTCACCGAGGCCCTTCAGTATGTGGAGCTGGACAGGCTGCGGCGGATCACGAAGATGACCTGGCGGTCGGGCGACGCCAACCACACGTGGTTCGTGGACGTGGCCGCCTCGCGCGACGGCAAGACATTCGCGCCGGTCGAGGGCCTCCAGAACGTCGACCACCACAAGAAATGGGGCTGGCAGGATTACCCGCTGCAGTCGCCAGTCGAGGCCAAGGCCATTCGCTTTCGCTACCACACGGGAGACCCCCAGAAGAAGGTTCCCGCGATCCGGTTCCCCAGCGAGATGGGGCTTTACGACGGTGTGGCCGATGAAACGGTCGCGCTGCCGCGCGTCGGCCCGCCCCTGGACGAGGGCAACCTCGAGGCGACCGTTCCGGCCCGGTCGTTCCGCCTCGTGCCTCTTCCGGTGCGGGCGAACCTGGACGGCGGCGCATGCTTCCTCGGCATCGAGGCCACCTGGCCGGGCCGCCGGACCATGGCCTACCGCCACGTGTTCACGGCTCTGGCACCTGCCTCATCGTTGGTTTCGGCCGATTCCCGTTTCGGACTGAACGTCGCGCACGGCCCCCTGGCGCCAAGGCTCCGCGACCTGGGCATCGGCTGGGTGCGCTTCGAGAACATGAAGTGGCCCTTCGTTTCGCCCGAACCCCACCAGTACGGCTTCGACGGGTCGGTGGGGCCCTGGCACGTCAACACGGACGAGATCTTCCGGGCCTATCGGCAGAATGGTTTGAATATCCTCAGCTACATGTTTCTCACGCCCCAGTGGGCCTCCAGCGCGCCGCCGGGCACGAAACCGGATCGCGTGATGACGTTCCCGCCAAAGGACCTCGCACTATTCGGCGAGTTTTGCTTTCAGGTGGCGGCTCGCTACGGCAACACCCGGCATCCGGCCGAGGCGTTGTTGGGCAACGACAAGAAGTCCGGCCTGGGCCTGGTGCACCACTACGAGATGTGGAACGAGCCGAACCTCAACCCCAAGCCCACGGCCGCCTGGGGCGGATGGTCGGCCCCGTTGGACGAGTACTACAAGATGGTGCGCCACGGCGCCGAGGCGATCAAGAAAGCGGACCCGACCGCGACCGTCACCAGCGCCGGCTACGCCGGCATGCGGGCCGAGATCGTCGACCGCTTGCGCACCTACACGTACCCGGACGGCAAGTGTCCGCTCGATTTCGTCGAGTTGATCAACGTGCACTACTACTCCGGTCAGAATCCGCCGGAAACGGCCACCGAGGACGGCAACACCCAGCGGATCGGCAACACCACGTTCGTCCAGGACCTCGAGGAACTGGCCGCCTGGCGCGACCGGTACGCCCCGCAAATGCCGATCTGGATGACCGAGACCGGCTACGACTCGGACGGCCCCTTCGGCACAAACAGGACCATCCAGGCTGCCCGGCTGCCGCGCGTGGTGATGCTCTGCCTCGGCTTCGGCGTCGACAAGGTTCTCGTCTATCGCGAGTCGGGCTCGACTGCCGCGATGCACGCTTGTTCGGGCTTGCTGAACAACGACTTCACCGAGAAGCCTTCCTGGTTCACGTTCGGAACGCTGGTGCGGCAGTTCCGCGGCGTCCAGGGCGGGGCTGTCCGCCTGCCGCACGAAAACGAGAATGTCTGGCTGCTGAAGTGGAACGACGGAGGCAAACCGCTGCTGACGGCCTGGACGGTCGACGGCAATGCGCGGCTGGGCCTGGATCTCGGGCGCTGTGAAATCACCGACGCATTTGGCGCCCGGTTCGATGCCGCGCGTACGACCGACCTGAGCATTACGCCATTCCCGCTCTACATCCGCAACATGGACGCCGGCGTGGCCTGGCAAGCGCTGCTTAAGGCCTACGACGTGCAGCAGATCGAGTTGAAGAAACGCCGCGAGCGCGCCGTCGAACGTCGCAAGCACCTCTATAACTTCGGAGGCGCCGACCGCGTGGGCGATGAGTTGCTCGAAGGAATCAAGTTCCGCTACCTGCCAGTCAAAGCCGCCGACGTATGGGACGAGGCCCGGGGCTACGGGTTCAACATGCCGGCCATGTCCGACGAGGACCGTCGCTGGGTTCGCTCAAATCTCGACGGCGACGGCTGCCGGATGCGCCGCGGCATCCGGTTCCGGTTCCGCGTCGAGCCGGGAACGTACCACCTGTCTGTCGGCTTCCGCGCCCACGAAGACGAGGCCGTCCTGCTGGTCGAAGGACTGAAGAAACCGTTGCCGATGGTCCTGAGCAAGAAAGCCGAATTCGTCGAGACCGACGTCGTTGTCACCGGCCCCGCGACCCTGTCGGTCTCTCACGACGGCTACGGCGAGATCCGCTGGCTCAGCCTGATTGAAAAGGATGGACGGTCGGCACAGAACTAGGCCGGCCTCTACAGATTGGCGGGACGCAGTGGTATGACGGTGCCGGTTCCACTCAGGGTCGGTCCCGGGTTCCCCCCTCCCCGTGATTTGATCCAGGTTTTGTGAGAGAATCCTGGCCGCCCGCTCGAGCCTCTCGGTCCATGGGCCTTCATTGTACTCGCCGGTGGAAACGATGTCTGCGAATCACAGGCCCTGGACACACCCGGCGGAGGCCGGACGGCCGCAGGGCCGTCGGGGTGGGGTGTCAGGCCCGCGCGGCGCGGCGGGCGGCGCGGCGGCGGTCGGACTCGCGGAGGTGGCGTTTGCGCAGGCGGAGGGAGACGGGGGTGAGTTCCACGAGTTCGTCGTCCTCGATGTACTCCAGGGCCGCCTCGAGCGAGAGGCGGCGCGGGGCCTTGAGGACCACGGTGGAATCCTTCGTCGAGGCCCGCATGTTGGTCAGTTTCTTCTGGCGCACGACGTTGACGGCGATGTCGTCGTCCTTGGCGTGCTCGCCCACGACCTGTCCCTCGTAGACCGCCTCGCCTGGCTCAACGAACATCGTGCCGCGATCGCTCAACTGGTCCAGCGCGTAGGCGGTGACCCGCCCGGTCTCGATGGCGACCATGACGCCCGTCGTCCGCCCCGGGATCGGGCCGCGCACCCGGTCGTAGTGCGAGAAGACGTGGTGCATGACGGCCTCTCCGGCGGTGGCGGCGAGCAGGCGGCTGCGGGTCCCGATGAGCCCCCGCGCGGGGATGAGGAACTCCGCGTGCACCAGGCTGCCGCGCGTCTCCATCTTCACCGACTCGCCGCGGCGGTCGCCCAGGAGGCGCATGACGGGCCCAAGGTTGTCGCGCGGCACGTCAACGACGAGGCGTTCGATCGGTTCGGTGGGATGGCCGCCGGCCTCGCGGTAGATGACGCGGGGCTTGCCCACGGTCAGTTCGTACCCCTCGCGGCGCATGTTTTCCAGCAGGATGCCCAGGTGCAGCAGCCCGCGGCCCGAGACCTCGAACTCGTCGTGCGTTTCGCCGGGGCCGACGCGCAGGGCGACGTTCGACCGGAGTTCCTTGGCGAGCCGCTCGCGCAGGTGGCGGCTGGTGACGAACTGCCCTTCCCGGCCCGCGAAGGGACCGTCGTTGATGCGGAAGGTCATGTGCAGCGTGGGCTCGTCAACGTAGACGGGCGGCAGGGGGCGGGGGTCGTCGGGGTCGGCCAGGGTGTCGCCGATCTCGACCGTTTCGAGGCCGACGACGGCGCAGATGTCGCCCGCGTCGATGCGGTCGACCTCCACGCGACCCAGACCGTCGAAGCGGAGCAACCCGCTCACGCGCTGGAGCCGGCGGTTGCCGTGGCGGTCGATGGTCAGGACGTTGGACCCCGCGCGGAAGGTGCCCGCGAAGACGCGGCCGATGCCGATGCGGCCGACGTAGTCGTTGTGGTCGAGCGTGGTGATGAGCACCTGGAGCGGGGCCTCCGGGTCGAACTGCGGCGCCGGCACGTGCCGCACGATCGTGTCGAACAGGGCGTGGATGTCGCCGCGCCCGTCGGCCGGGCGAAGGGCCGCGTCGGTCACGGCCCATCCCTCGCGGCCCGAGGCGTAGACGACGGGAAAGTCGAGGGCGTGGTCGTCGGCCCCGAGGTCGACGAGCAGGTCGAAAACCTGGTCGAGGACGGCGCGGTGGCGCTCCTCGGGCCGGTCCATCTTGTTGATGACCACGATGGGCCGGAGGCCGTTGGCGAGGGCCTTGCCGAGAACGTAGCGTGTCTGGGGCATGGTGCCGTCGACGGCGTCGACGAGCAGGAGTGCCCCGTCGGCCATCTTGAGGACGCGTTCGACCTCTCCGCCGAAGTCGGCGTGGCCGGGGGTATCGATGATGTTGATGTGGTAGTGGCGGCCGGCCCGGTCGGCGTAGCGGATGGCACAGTTCTTCGCCAGGATCGTGATGCCGCGCTCGCGTTCCAGGGGGTTCGAGTCGAGGATGCACTCTCCCTTGAGTTCGCCTTGGCGGAACTGCCCGCTCTGGCGGAGCAGTTCGTCGACGAGGGTGGTCTTGCCGTGGTCGACGTGGGCGATGATGGCGACGTTGCGGATTTCGGGACGGCTCATGGCGCCTCTCGGGCAAGGCAAAAAGGGGAAACAGCGTGCCTGGGGAACGGCCGGCGGGGGTCAGTCGTGCGGCCGGTCGTAGGGCTTGAGCCGGTGGGCGGCGAAGGCGCGCGCGCACGACCGTCCCGGCGCCGGGGCGATGCGCGGCGTCGGCCCTTCCGCACGGTCCGTCGCGTTTGGGTAGGACATAGACCGCGTATTGTCGCCACGCCGTCGGCCCAAGTCAAGCCCGCATCCGGCGGGTTTTCCGGATTCGGCAAATTCACATCGTAAGTGCAACGGGTCGGCGCCAGAA
>CAZEBQ010000028.1:0-24144 GCA_964510295.1 uncultured Anaerolineales bacterium
GGCCAGGATGCGATCGAGGATGGCTTCCACGCGCCGGCGCAACTTGGGGTCGTCGTAATGCTGCAGCGAGTACAGTGCGCCTTCCAGGGCCTTGTGAAGATCCGAGTCGAAGGCATGGTGGCCTCGGAGCGGGCCCTCGAACACCCCGGCCGCCTTGTCGAAGTTGGTGACGTGTCCATCCTTCTCAAGGCAATTCAGCGCGTGGGGAACGGTCACCTCGTGATGGGTCTTCAGCCGCGGGCCCCAGAACCCGCCGCGCAGTTCCACTCGCCCGTGATTCACCTCATCCAGCCCATGCGACGGCGGCAGGTCGGCCCATGCAGCGGCGTTCACGAAGCCGAGGACAAGAAGGAACACCCTCATCGGAAACCCTCTCTCTAATCGTGGGGTGAGAGAACCCAGCAGGCCCCAGTCATGCCCTGCTGCCCCCCGCTGACCCATCCGGCCGGCGCGATGACAACGAATTGCCGCGCCTGCGGAATCAAGGGCGCCATTCTACACGGCAATCCCCTTCGATGATCCACGTAAACCTCCTCCTGGAGGCCAGGTCGACTCAGGGACGCTTAATGAGACATGCTTCAACTGCTTGGGGTCCCCCACGACCATCGCCCTGCGGGCCTGACAGGAAGGAACTGCCCTGGTCGATGAGTATGAATCATCACCGTTCAGTCACATAAGAATCCCACACTCAATTTCTCAGGCCAACCTTCGACAGATCAATCGGGACAATGCCCATTTTCAGCGCGGGTGATCCCGGCTTGAACCTGAAGTCGCCATTCTCCGGATCAACAAAGAGCGGATCGACGGCCAGGCTGTGGGCGTCGATTCCGTCGCGCTGCGCCTTCTCAAGCTCTTCCTGACCCAATTTGGGATCTCCTGCGCAATAGTAAATGTTGTAATCCGTGTCGCCTTCCTTGGCCCACGCCGCCGGAAGCCGAGGATTCTTGCCTTGATCGACAAATCCGCCACGACTCCCTGTATGATAGAGGATATTCCGCTGGATGGAACTGCCCGTCATCGGCCCTTCGCGCAGTTTAAAGAAGCAGACTGGGGCTTTCTTGCCCCTGTGCGTGGGTTCGATGAGATCGGCGATGATGTTATTCTCCGCGCGGTTATTCAACTTAAGAGTGATACCGTGCGACACACACTTGTAGATCACATTCTCAGCGATCAGCGTATCGCGCTGCCCGCCGTCCGTTCGGATGGCGGACTGCATAATAACAGGAGCGAGAAGATGGTGAATATAGTTGCGGCGGATCATGTTCCCCGCACCCGCTCCGCGAATGTAGATTCCGTTGCCGTCGCCGAGTTGCTCCATCGCATGGTGAATCTCGTTGTATTCAATGAGATTGTCGTGTGAATGGAGAAACGGCCTGACCTGATCCAGCTTCCGTTTGCCCGGCTTGCCGCCTACTTCATGCCACCGGATCGTTCGAGCCACCTCCCGCCCTCCACCTCTCTTTCCGAAAAACCCAGTCATGACGCCGGAAACGATGATCCCTGCGTAGGGCGTGTGGTGGATTAGATTGTTTGCCACGCGGTTCTCGCCGCTCTGCCACACAAACACGCCCGGAGAATGCGAATAGACTTCGCCCGTATGATGAATATGATTGTTATAGACTACATTGTGATGGTTGACATCTTTGGTTCCCGGACCGTAGCCGCACAACAGAACGCCGGTTCCCCCGATATATTCAATGTGATTACCGACAATCCGGTTCTGCTGCCCATGCAGATCCACCCGGATCGCAGTCCCACCGCTGTGAGCAAAGTGACACCTCTCGATGACGCAGTTCTCAGTGCCGCGCAGACGCACCATGGCGTTGGCCTTGTCGTGCATCTCCCAATCGTGTTGAAGACCCTTATCATCCGTCGTCAGCGAATCGCGCTCGCCATGCACAAACGTAAGGCCGCGGAAGCACAGATTGCGCACAGGAATGTCCTTCGGCCCCTTCTCATCAACATGGCCTTCCACGCGGACATATTCCTGCAACAAGGGTGCCATGATGCCCTTGGGCGATGTCTTGCTTCTCGGCCACAGGGTGAGCCTGCCCTCCTTCGTATTCAAAACCCACTCGCCCGGCTCATCGAGCGCCTCCAGCACATTCTCAACCCAACACGACTCAGTCCCCTTTAAATACTTGAGCTCATCCATCGCATAAGTTGCCGGGATCGACGTGCGGGCGATCTGCTTCTCCTCGTCAACCGACACCAACGGCAGGATATTGACAACCCATGCGTGATGCGGACGGACGACAATCTCCACATCTTCCACATGCGGCCAGTTCTTCAATCTGCCCTCTGGGAAATGAAGCGTGTTGCGACTGCCGCCCTCCAACGGAATGAAACCGGCCGACCGCGCGCGGGGCAGCAGCCCCTCAGCATCATAGAGTGTGAAGAAGCGATCGGAAACGTCCGCCGTCCACACCTCTCCGCGCGCCTCCTTAGGCAGACCCGGAAGCCTGCCGATCGCCTTTTTCCAGCCTTTGATTTCCCGACTCGAACTGAACACAGGCTTCTCGCCGGGATAGGCGGCATAGGTGACGGTCGAGTTGGCCTCTCCCGAATCCTCCAGACCGAACACAACCGTCTTCTCCAGTTGGTAGGTTCCCTCGCGAACCAGAACAACGATGTCCGTCGACTTGCTCTTTTTCAAATGCCGAACTGCGTCGCGCGCTCGCTCCAGCGTCGCGAAAGGACCGTCAGTTCCCTGTGCGTCGGGCTCGGACAATGTTCCGGACCAGTCGTCGGAGCCTTTAGGGGACAGATAAAAATCAGCCTTCGTCGGTGCGGCACTGCAAGCACTCCCAACCATCAGGGCCAACATGAAAATCAATAGTTGTTTCATCTTATCCTTAGCCGATATTTCCTGGATAAGGTCTCTTCCCGCGACCGTCGCGGGGGCTCTACACTGTCAAGCCCAATGTGTCGTCGAGCTCTCGATATGGGATCAATCCTGCATCGCCGGTGATCTTCGAGCCGTGGAACTCCAGCTTCAGACTGCCGTCAAACCCTACGCGAATGGCATCCTTGCCGCTTTCACCCATTGGATACTCCGAGCTTCGTGCCCTTGATCTTGAGGAAACCCTTTGTTTATGCGGTCGAACGATGCTCTATTGTATCCAAGAACGAAACCTAAACCAGGAAATCCGGGTTAATAGGGATTGCTGGGCATCATCTCCCAGGCCTTGACGCCGCGGACCTTGGCGGCGCCGCCGCGAGAGAAGAGCGACACGCCGGCGCTGTCGGCCCGCGTGGGATAGATCCGCCGCACGACCGCCTGCCGGTCGTTGGCGAAGGCCTCGACCACCGACTTGTCCACGAACACCCGCAGCGTCAGCGTCTCGCCGGGTTTCAGTTGGAAGGGGCCGGCCTCAATGTTCTTCGGCCCTTCGCCGAGGCTCGCCCGGGTTACGTCGATCTTCAGTTTCTTGTCGGCGGCATCATAGTAGACGAGGGTCTGTTCTGCGCCGTCGGGCGATTTGCAGACCTTCACGCCGCACTGCCCGGCGCCCTGGGGATCGATTTCCACCATGAGTTCGATCGTGTTGCCCGTGATCTCCTCGATCAGGACCTCCTTATCGGCCTCGACGGCGATGTTCTCGACCGTCTGCTCGTTGTAGCGCAGTTGGTTGAGTTCCTCGACCGGGCGCATGCGCAGGGTCCTGTCCTCGCCGAGCCAGAGCGTGCGCGGCAGGCTCATCGTGCCCGACCAGCCGCTATCGTTTCGCGTTCCGGCGCGTCGCTGGTCGAAGATCCACGACCACATGATCCGGCGGCCTCCGGCGTCGACCAGGGCCTCCGGCGCGAAGAAGGCGTTGTCGGCCCACGTCATCCGCCCGTGCCTCTCGGGCGTGAAGCGATCCTTGGCATACGTGCCGATGTAGTACCGGCAGCCCAGATTGTGGTGGTATCGGCCCTTCCAGAAGATCGCGGCGTTCGGGTCGAACGGAGCGCATCGGCCTTCGGGGCTGACGAAGTGATAGCCGGGCCGGTAGGGATCATTGAGGAATCTCTCCCGCAAGGCCCGCGCATCGCCGACCATTCGCCCGATGGCATCTCGGCCGGGAGCGCCCACGATCGCGGTGCCGGCGGAACGGACGGTGGCGCCCACGACCATGAGGCCGCTGCGGCCATCGAGATGGAGGCAGCCGTCGGCGATCTTCGCCCCGCCGACGAGTTTGCCGGCCGGGAAGGTCTTCATCAGGTCCTCGGCCTTGCCGTCCTCGAAGTTCCACCAGCCCACCGGCTTGGGGTCCGACGGCTCGTTGGGCCTGAGGGAAGCGATGGTCTTGGCGTCGAGGGCGAGGTCGTAGACGCGGGCGTCGTCGATCGAGCCGGCGAAGAAGCGTACCCCGCGGGCGTCCAGGTGCCTCAAGCCCATCACGACGACGCTGTCGGTGGAGAACACGACCGGTTCGGGCCCCATGCGATAGTCGGCGTACTTGAGGCCGTTGCGGTAGAGGGTAACCTGTTTGCCGTTGTAGACGACGGCGATCTGGACTCGCGTCTTGGGGTCGGCCTTTTCGGCGGGGTAGCGGCTCTGCTGCCTTTGCGTCCGCGAGAAGACGTTGCTGCCGACCATCCACTTGCCGCGCGCCAACTCGCCGAACACGATCGCGTCGAAGACGGCGCCGGGATTCTCGAGCGTCAGGGCACTGCCTCCCCGCTGGGTCAGGTTGGCCACGTATACCCACGCCACAAGGGTCTTGTCGCGGATCGGCTTCGGCTTCCCGGCCGGGGGGTCTGCCCCGGCCACCCCACCAGAAACGGCCCATGCGAGCAACGCGGCGAGGACGATCCGCGTCACCGGCCACGGCCAAAGTCTCATGTGTCACCTGCCCTTCCCGGGCCGCCCAAAACCGAGAACGTCCGCCGGGCCGACTTGGCCGTCACGATGCCACGTCGAACAGAACAGGCGACCGCGGCGCATTCCGAGAGCCATGTCGCCCGCTACCCGGCCCGCTCCAATGTCGCGCCGTCTAATACTACTACGCTACGTTCCGCGCGGCGGCCTTCCCAGGCCGCCGCGAACGCAGTTTTTGCCTGTTCCTGGTGGCCTGGGAAGGCCACCAAGCGGACAAAAAGCGTTGTAGGACTAACACGGCCGGGAAGCGGGCATTCAACAGGCCCACAAGTAGCGGCTACTTCTTCCAGATGGACTCGAGTTCGTGGACGTCGAAACGGATCAACCTGGCCTTGCCGCCCTCGGCGAAGGCCTTGACGGCCGACACGTTACCTCGCTTGCCGCGGCCGGAGGTGATGTAGACGCGGCCGTCGTTGCCGCAGATCTCGATCATGGGGCGGTCGACGATGACCTGCATGGAGACCTTCCCGTCAACGGGGTTCATCTGGGCCCCGTTGAGCCTCTTGCCCGCCACGTCGTAGGCGACGCGGTTGCCGCCGATGTCGAGGCCGACCGTCTTGGCCTGGCCGACGGCGAACTCGGCGCGGATCTCGAAGAGTTCCCCCGAGACCGCCCCGCTCTTGGGCGAATCGGGCGCCAGGTCGGCCGGGCCGGCGGCGTGTGTCTTCTTGCGGAGTTTGGCGATCTCCTTGACGGGCGCGGCGAACATGCGAATGCCGTCGGGCGTCCGGCGCAGCGTCAGGCGGTGCGGGAAGGTGAACGTCTGGTTGAACGGCATGCCGGGCATGGCGATGCGTGCCCAGCCGATCTGTATTCTCCGCCCGCCGGGCGGGTTGCTGAACGTCTGCGAGGCGTAGTACGACCCGTGGTGGACGCGGTGCTTGCCCTCGTGGTCGGGGGTGAACGTCTTGCCGTCGAACTTTCCCACCACGTACTGGGCGTTGCCGGCGAAGACGACCCAGCGGGTGTTGTCCTTGTCTCCATCGACGGGCAGTTCGAAGAGTTCCGGGCACTCGTGGTAGCCCTTCAGGTGGCTTTGCACTTGCCAATCCTTGAGATTCTTCGACGTGTAGAAAGCGATGTTTCCCCCGTGCTCTTTGCTCTGGTCGAAGACGGCCATCACCCAGTGCTTGCCGGGCTTGTACCAGATGATCTTGGGGTCGCGTCCGCCGTGCTTGACGACCGGGTTCTTCTCGTACCAGGTGAACGTGCGGCCGCGGTCGTTCGAGTAGGCGATGGCCTCGCCGGCGCCGGTGTCGGTCAGGGCCGCGATCAGCACCTTCTCCTTGCCGGTCCGGAACCCGGCGGTGTTGTCGGGGTCCATGGCCGCGCTGCCGGAGAAGCACGCCCCCTTGGCCATCGTGGACGGGAACAGGGCGTCGGGCAGTTGCTCCCAGTGAACGAGGTCGGTGCTGACGGCGTGCCCCCAGGTCATGTTGCCCCACTTCCAGCCGACGGGGTTGTGCTGGAAGTAGAGGTGCCATTCACCGTCGTAGTAGACCATGCCGTTGGGGTCGTTGTTCCAGCCGACCTTCTGTGAGAAGTGCAACTGCGGCCGGAGGGCCTCGGTGTAGAACGTGTCGGCGCCGGGGATCTCGTCGGCCTGGCGGATCAGCGCGAAGCCCTCCTCGGGCGCGCCGGCGGCGCTGACGATCGCGGGCTTGCCCTTGTAGGATTCGATCGTGAAGAAGGCGTAGAAGTCGACGGAATCGGCGTCCGGGGCAATCTCCGTGCCGTACCGGCGAACCTTCTTGCCCGCGACCTCCAACTCGAGGTTGCATTTCTTGGCGCCGTTGCGGATCGGGATGAGGAGGTACTTCTTCTGGATGGTCATCTCCTTGGTGAAACTGCCCCGCTTGGCGACCTTCGGCCTGGTGTCGGACTGGAGGATCTGGTCAACGTTCACGTGCCCCCACCCGCCCTTGACCTTGTCAACGATACGTAGCCTGACCTTCTTGCCCCTGTACTTCGTCACGTCGAAGAAGGCGGGCGAGAGTTTCTCGTCGTCCATCCCCGAACAGGCCGCCACCGCCTTCCCGCCGACCAGCAACTCCATGCACGTGCCCTTGTGGGCGCCGCCGCCGATGACGAAGACGATGCACTTCCGCTCGACGGTGAACTCAGGCGACGTGAGCGTACCCGTCGTCTTGTCGCCCTTGAGATAGGTGTTCACCAGCCCTTTGCCCTTGAAACCGCTGACGGGGTGCTGGCCGGGCAATGTCCCCTTCACCGGGGCCGTGCCGAAGGCATCGCCCGTGACCTCCCACTTGCCGTAGTCGGATCCCTCGAAGTCGGCGATGAGAATATCATCGGCCGCCCAGGCGAGGGACGAGGTCATGACAAGCGATGCTGCCAGACACAGCGCGAGAGTGCATCCGTTCATTGCTTCACCCTTTAGTCTCATTGTCCGGTTTTACGGAGATCCCGCCACGTTCACTCCATTCGTGGCGAAGCCGGCCCTGATCTCGAGCAGCGCGGTCACCGGGTTCCTGCCCAAGTCGGGATTCCCGAGATGAACTCGCGCCGACGACCACCGTGGGCCTTTCCGGCAATCCTATCCGGACTCCGGGCCCTGTCAATGCCGTTCTCGGTTCCGGCAAGGCTGCATCGGTCTGCCTTCGGCCGTGGCCTGGTAGTACTACGCTACCTGTGCGAGTGCCCGGTTGTCGCTCGGCCGGGAAAGTGCTTGTCGATCTCCCGGACCGTTATAGAATCGCCGGACACGCGCAGTAGAATCGCGCGAGCAAGCGGGACCGATCGCGAAAGGAGCGTCTCGATGAGGCAGGACGGACGGCGGATCGTGCTGAGCCTGGTGACGGTGGCCGTGGCGGCGTTCGGCGTCGTTTCCGCGCCCGGGGCCCGCGTCGCGGCCGGGCAGCCGGACTACACCTCCAAGGTCCCGAGGTACACCTTCGCCGACACGCTCGAAAAGCAAGAAACCCAACTCAAGGGCAACCCGCTTCTGGAGCGGTTTGCCGCATCGCGCCGGTCGATGGCCGCCGATCCGCACCGGCCGATCTATCACTACGTCAACCCTGAAGGCCGCCTCAACGATCCGAACGGGCTGTGCTTCTGGCAGGGACGCTGGCACCTGTTTTACCAGGCGTATCCGCCGGAAGACCCGCGCCAGCACTGGGGGCACGCCGTCAGCGACGATCTCGTCCACTGGCGGGACTTGCCCCTCGCCATCTACCCCAACCCGGAGGAGAAGTGCTTCTCCGGCACGACGCTGGCCGAGAAGGACCGCGTCATCGCCATCTACCACGGCATCAAGGCCGGCACGATGGTGGCCGTGTCCAGCGACCCGCTGCTGCTGAACTGGAAGAAGGTCACCGGCAAGGCGGTCATCCCCCTCCGTCGGCCGGGCGACCCGCCCCTGCCGTACAACATCTTCGACCCGTGCATCTGGAAGCAGGGCGACTCTTACTATGCGCTGACGGCGGGCACGCTCCCGAACGGTCCCGGCGGCAAGCGTGTGCGGGCCGAGTTCCTGCATCGCTCCAAAGACCTGGCCACCTGGGAGTACCTGCACCCGTTTCTCGAGGACGACCAGTACGGCCTGGTCGGCGATGACGGAGCCTGCCCGTACTTCTGGCCGATCGGCAACAGGCACATCCTGCTGCACTTCAGCCACATGAGCGGCGGCAAGTACCTGCTCGGCGATTACGACACGAAGCGGGACAAGTTCGTCGTCACGGCCGGCGGCGACTTCAATCACGGGCCGGTGGCGCCCGCTGGCGTCCACGCCCCGTCGGCGTGTCCGGACGGCAAGGGCGGCGTTATCGCCATCTTCAACATGAACCCCGGCAAACCCACCCGGGGCTGGAACCAGATCATGAGCCTGCCCCGCCGCCTGACGCTCCTCTCAAGAGATCAACTGGGCATCGAGCCCGCCGGTGACATCGAGTCGCTGCGCGGCGAGCACCGGCACGTCGAAGCCATGACACTGCCGGCCAACAAGGAGGTCGTGCTCGAGGGCATCGCGGGCAACGCCATGGAGATTGCCGTCGAGATCGACACCAAGGCCGCACCGATGGTCGAGATGAACGTCCTGCGTTCGCCCACCGGCGATGAGGTGACGCGCATCCGCTTCTTGAGGGAACGCGGATACCGGAACCGCTCCGTCAGGGGTCCCCGCGCGAGCGTGATCTCGATCGACTCGTCCCGCTCCTCGGCCCTGCCGGACGTGCGCTCGCGCCCGCCCGAAACCGCCCAGGTGGTCTTGGGCAAGAACGAACCCCTCAAACTCCGCGTCTTCATCGACCGGAGCATCGTCGAGGTGTTCGCGGGCGGCAAACAGTGCGCGGCGGTGCGGGTTTATCCCGGCCGGGAAGACAGCGTCGGCGTGTCGCTCCGCGCCCAGGGCCAGGACGCGGCGCTCACCTCCCTGGACGCCTGGCAAATGAACAACATATACGGGTCCGTCCCGTAGGCCGCAGCCGAGAAACGCCCGGACAACCACCCAATCGCCGCCGGCCGGCCCTGGACGGCGCGGCGTTGACACGTCACCCTGCGCGTGGTATCAGAATTGGGCAGGTCACCTGCGTGATGCATGCCGACGCGCAGCGCCGGACGGGGCACAAACAATACCTGGCACACACGAACTGCTTGCAGATAAGGGACACTTCCGATGAGAGGAACGCTTTCGTGCCGTTTCATGGCGACACTCACCGGCAGCCTGGCCGTTGTATTGGCCTGCACGGCCTTCACCGGGCAGAGTCCGGGCGCCGAGTCTGGTTCCCCGAAAGGCGGCGGCACGGCCGCGGCTGCTTCAGGTGTGAATCTTGCGGCCGTTGCGGAACCCGCCAGTTCGTATGTTTCCGGAGACACGTCGCTCGCGGCGCTCCATGACGGCGATGAGCCAAAGAACTCGCGTGTTCGCGGCCGCGGATCGTACGGCAACTGGCCCAGAAAGGGCACCCAATGGGTCCAGTATGATTGGAGTCGGCCCATCAGCACGCGAAAGATCGATGTCTACTGGTGGGACGATAACCGCGGCGTGCGGCTGCCGAAGGCGTGTCGGCTGCTGTACTGGGACGGCAAAGGCTTTGTCGCGGTAAGCAATCCGTCGGGCCTGGGTGTGGCGGGAAACCAATACAACACGACAACCTTTGCCGACGTCCGCACGTCCAGACTCAGGCTGGAGATCGACTCCAACGGCAACTTCTCCACCGGCATTCTGGAGTGGAAGGTCTACGACACGGGCCAATCGCCCGGCTTCCCCCCATCGGTCACGGCAGGTGTCGATCGCGTCGTCGTGCTGGGAGGGAAGACTTACCTGGCCGGGGAGTTCAAGACGCTGACCGGGAAGGCCGGCGCCTCCACGGGCGTGACGTGGAGCAAGGCATCCGGTCCCGGCAAGGTCGCTTTCGCCGACGCGAAGGCATCGGCTACAACAGCGACGTTCTCTACCGCAGGCGACTACGTCCTCAAGTTGACGGCCGGCAAAGGACGCTTGAGTGCCTCGTCCACGTTGGCGGTCAAGGTGGTTCCGCCGCCGCCGGCAACGCACCTCGACCCGGCCGACACCAGGATGTACCGGATCGATAGTCCCCTGTGGAACAGCAGGGCGAAGGCCCTGATCGTGAACTGGATACCTCACTGCATCAAGAAGATCTCCGAGGCGGACTTGCAGCAAGGCGGCATCAACAACTTCATTGACGCCGCCAACAAACTGGCCGGGAAGCCTCACGGCAAGCACCGGGGTTACGCGTTCTCCAACGCCTGGGTGTACAACACGATCGAGTCGATCTGCGTTGCGCTGATGGTGGATCCCCGGGGCGATGGAGAGATCATCCGGGCCCAGAAGACCATGAAGGCGACGCTGGAGGACTGGATCCCAAAGATCCTGGCGGCCCAGGAACCCGACGGATACCTGCAGACGGCCTTCACGCTCACCGACCGCGAGCATTGGTCGCCCCAGCACAGGGGCGCTCACGAGGGATACGTCGCCGGCTATTTTCTCGAGTCGGCCATCGCCCACTATCTTGTGACGAACAAGACCGACGCGAGGCTGTACCGTGCAGCCAGGAAACTCGCCGATTGCTGGTGCGCCAACCTCGGCCCGGCGCCGAAGAAGCCGTGGTACGACGGCCATCAGGCCATGGAGATCGCCCTGGTGCGCTTCGGCCGGTTCTTGAGCCACGTGGAAGGCAAAGGCAAAGGCGACAAGTATATCAAACTGGCGAAGTTCCTGTTGGACTGCCGCAAGGACGGGCACAAGTACGACCAGAGCCACGTGCCGGTCGTCCGGCAGTACGAGGCGGTGGGGCATGCCGTGCGAGCCGTCTATTCCTACGCGGGCATGGCCGACGTGGCCATGGAAACCGGCGACGTCGACTACCACAGCGCCGTCATGTCGCTCTGGGACAACATTGTCAACCGGAAGTACTACGTCACGGGCGGCGTCGGCAGCGGCGAGACCTCCGAAGGGTTCGGACCGGACTACTCGCTGCGTCACAACGCCTACTGCGAATCGTGCTCCAGTTGCGGCGAGATCTTCTTCCAGCACAAGTTGAACATGACGCACCACGACGCCAGGTATGCAGACCTGTATGAAGAGACGCTTTACAACGCCCTGCTGGGCTCCATCGATCTGGAGGGAAAGAACTTCTACTACCAGAATCCCATGGACTCTCGCCGCCTTCGTTACGACTGGCACGGCTGTCCGTGCTGCGTCGGCAACATCCCCCGAACCCTGCTGATGCTGCCCACATGGACGTACAGCACGAGCGCCGACGGCATTTACGTCAACCTCTTCATCGGAAGCACCGTGACGGTCGAGGATGTGGCCGGTACCCGTGTCGAGATGGTCCAGGCCACGGACTATCCCTGGAGCGGCAAGGTCTCCATCACCGTCAATCCTGCCGCGGCGAAGAAATTCAGCGTCAGGATCCGCTCGCCGAACCGCAGTGTCAGCGACCTGTATGCCGCCGCGCCGCCGTCCGACGGCATCACCTCGGTGGCAATCAACGGTTCCAGGATCACCCCACCCATCGACAAAGGTTATGCCGTGATCACCCGAGACTGGAAAGCGGGTGACCGGATAGACCTCGTGCTCCCCATGAAGATTCAGCGAATCAAGGGCGTCGAGAAGATCGCAGCGACTCGCGGCCAGGTGGCCCTGCGGTACGGTCCGCTGATCTACAATGCCGAGAGCGTTGACCAGGATCTTGACAAGGTCCTCCCCCCGGGGTCCGCCTTGAAGACCGAGTGGCGGGGCGACCTGTTGGGTGGCGTGATGGTCATCAAGGGCGCCTGGGCCGACGGCTCACCCTTGACGGCCATCCCCAATTACGCCCGATGCAACCGCGCCCCCGTTGCTGCCGAAGGTCGCGGAGGCGGTCGTCGTACTCTCGGTTCATCCATCTGGTTGCGGGATGAATGAGCAGGGCAACGTCATTGCGGTGCATGCTTCCAACAGGCATCACCCGCAGTTCATCAACATGGGTATTGCGGACGTTGTTCTCAGGGAGTTTGCAGCGGCGCAAGCGCCTGATTGATGGTATCGGAACATGGATCACGCAGGGGTTTTGCCTTCTTTTTGGCGCCGCGCGGCTGAAAGGTCTCGTGTCCGGCCATGACCTTGGACAGGCTTTCGAGCCATTGACGCTTTTGCTCCGCATCCTTCAGGCAATTTCCGGCTGCCTTTATCCTGGCCGCCAACAGCCGGCAGTCCTTGACATTTCGCTCGCCGGCTACCGATTGCTTCAATTCCGAAGCGACCTGAGCCAGAAGCGGTTTCATCAATTCCAATTCCGGCGACATCTTCCGGCCGGACAGCCTGGCCAGGACCGGCAATGACGCATCGGTGGCAACACGGTACCTGTGCCCGAAGTACTTTTCGTGCCCTTGTGCCTGTTTCCATAGGGTCAGGGCCCATTGTTTCTTTGCTTCCCTATTCTTAATACAATTTGCCGTGGCCTTGATTGTGGCCGCCATCATGGTGCTCGCGACATCATTTTCGCGCGAGGCTTTAGTTTGCACCGACTTCAAATGCTCTTTGAAGTCCTGCTCCGTCCGGGACAAAAGTGCAGGCAGCCCCTCAATCGCCAGCCGGTAGGTGACCCGTGTGGCGGGGACATCGCACTTCTCTTCTTCGAGGAACGCAAAAACTTTACGAACCGCCTGCTTATCCTTCGGCACCGGTAGTTTCTGGATTCGCGCGAACATGTGGCTCTTAACGGTCTTGTTATACAGGCCGTCCACCGGGCATCCGGGCTTGCCCTTCGTTGCCGCCAGCATAGCGTCAAACGTGCGCCAGAACCGAATCTGCTCCTGCGGGGTGGCGGCCGCGGCCTGGGCGGCGTCAGTCAGGAGGAAGTTGTATGGGTTCATGGCAAGACCACTTTCGAGCAGCCCAACGCCGTGAGCCTGCCGGTCATGCTCCGGCAGCAGACGAAAAACGGCGTAGGCCATCGTGGAATCGAGGTAAGACTGCACGCCATAGTTCACCGCCCACGCGACGCTCTGGTGGTACACCATAGGCTTGCGTTGATGAAACGAGATCTCATAGCCATTCTTCCTGCCAGTCCGCTTAACCAGGTTTTCGCCGAAGAACCAGGGCGTGAACGGACTTGTTTTGTCGTCACCGCCCGTCGCGTATTGCCCGCCTTTACAACTATAGGTTTTAGTTTTGAGATCATACCTGAATGTAACCATGGCGCAATGGCCCGGCTGGCTGGCCTGGGAGGCCGGAATGCCCAGAATGTTGTGGGAACGCGATGAGATAGCGGCCATCGTCCCGCACACGCCTCCGTCCTTCAGCATCATCTGGATGGTGCTGTAGGTGAACGGGTACGGCTTCAGGCGTCGCGCGGACTGCATGGGATGCTGCTGCGCTACACTTCCGATGTACTCGCCATACGTTCGAAACTCCCCTTTGTCGCGGAATGCCACCCACCGCTCCTCCCGTTCGCGCAAAGGTTGGTTATTCGCCGCAAGCATGGTCAGGATCGGCCAGGGCGCGGTCAGAGGAAAACGCGGCCACTTGCGCTGAGCCTGAGTCTGGGCAGGGAATCTGTATTCATTGT
Organism: uncultured Anaerolineales bacterium; assembly: GCA_964510295.1. Taxonomy (GTDB): domain Bacteria; phylum Planctomycetota; class Phycisphaerae; order FEN-1346; family FEN-1346; genus JAUVZF01. The sequence goes on from CAZEBQ010000028.1 coordinate 13,900, forward strand.
TCCGGATAAGGTAAGCACATCGCTCAGCCGGCGAGGGGAATGGATCGCGATTGGCCGGCAACAACCCCTTGGCCTCGTAGGCCGACCGGAACAGAAGGTAGGCTTCGTTAATCTTCTTGTATTGCTCACCACGCACCATATCGCGACTCTTCCAGTGGACGATGCGCTCGCCGCAGTCAATCCGGACCGCCTGTGCCTTGGCCTTCATATAGGCGTTGAACTTTTCCTGCAGGGCTTTGCCGGCCAACACGTCGGCGGCGTAAAGTGTGCGAGTACGCTTCTCGGTGATCGCAACCTTCTTGGGCTTCCGTTTGGGCGCGGGGACGGCAACGCCACGCTCGTCGTACTTGAGTTCAGGCAGCACTTCCTTGTGTCCAACCACGACATCCTCTTCAATCGTGTGCTCGTTGAGGAAATTGATGATGTGGTCGTTCATGTCGAGTGTGCGACCGGGCTCCTTCGTGTCGACCGGCTTGCGCGGATCGCCGTTGATGACCAGTTTCAGGGGCGGGCGCGGCGTGATGTCGGCTTCCAATTCCTGTTTGGCACTCACGATGGCCGCCGCCAGCGCCAGTTGGCGATACTTCTCAAACGCGGCCTTCCCCAGGTCCAGTCGCAGCGAGTACAGCAGCAACAGCACGTCCGACGCCTTGTGGTGGGCGCCATAGACGCCGGCTTCCATTTCCGGATCGGCGTCGAGCCACGCAAGGAATTCATCCGGCAATGACTTGCCTTGCGATTGCAGATCAGACTTCGCTTGCGCCTTGGCGCAGGCAAGAAACGCCTCGCGAACTTTCGGAGTGAACTTGTACCGTGCGTTCACACATGTTTTGAGCATCCTCTTTTTGCGTTCGTTCGCCCTTGACAACAGGGCGCCGGCGCCATCTGCATTCGTGGCGGCGTTTGCTTCTATTGCCTTGCCTGGAGCCCGCGGCGGCTCGGCAGATTGGACCTTCCCGGCGGAGAAGACCGCAAGGATTATTGGAAATGCTATGGCAAGTGACCGACTTGTCGCTGTTCTAAGCGGTCTTACGTAAGTCTTGCGCGGTGGGTCGAAGCCTGCCCTGAGCCTGTCGAACGGGTACCCACCGCGCTTGCGACCACCATATCGCGGCGGGTACGGAGACCCACCGCGCATCAACCGCAAAAAACCTGCCTGACCCCGCTTGGCATGCCGCATATCATTGTGCACGATCAGGCTCCTGTCACGTCGGCGGCTATCCATCGTTCCGCCGCTCGTGAAAGCGGCTGCGACGACCCTGTTATGACTACAACGAAACTTCCCGCGCGGCGGGCCGGGCTGCTTCAGTCCGGCCATTCCGTGGTTCAGACGCCGGCGACGCGCCGGCGGCTTCTGCTTGAGTTCCTGCCGACGGTTCAAGGTGCGTCCTCGATGAGCCAGACCGCCATCTCGTCCACCCCGCGATTCTGCCAGGCGTAGTAAGGCACGCCGGCGAACTCGACGGGCCGCTTGCCGTCGGCCAGGCACCGCCCTTTCAGCACGGTGACGCCGCCGAGCAGGTCGTCTCGGTGGTCGGCCTGGATCACAACGTCTCTTGGCAGGACGAGGTTCGGCACACGGTCCTCGTGGTCCACACCCTCCAGACAGTAGACGAGGGGTCCCCGCATCAGGGCGACGCGCCCCCGGTCCGGCTTGACGTTTTCGTGGGCATAGACGCGGCGGACGGGCATGGGCAGGTGCAGACGTACCGTGTCGCCGGCCTTCCAGTCGCGGCTCAGTCGCAGGTAGCCGTTATCGAGCGGCCCGCCGGCGTGCTCGTGGCCTTTGACGGCCACCGTCCAACCCGGCTTCGGGCGGGTGCCGAAGCGGTAGAGAGCGCTCGGCACCGGCCCCGGACCTCGGAGCCAGCCGGGGATGCGCAGGCACAGGTCGAAGGGGCCCGGCGTCTCGGGTTCGACGGTGATCGTCACGCCACCGTCCCAGGGGTAGCGTGTTTTCTGCCGGATCGTCACCGCGCGGTCACCCATCTGCACGGTGGCCGCGCCGCCGATATACAAGTTGACGTAGACACCCTTGTCATCGACGGCGTACGCCCATCGCCCGATGCCGGCCAGGAAGCCCGGAAGTTTGGCGGGGCAGCAGAACAGGTACCGGGTCCGCACGCCGCCGTGGGGTCCCCCGCGCCCCTGCTTCCCGACGGCGAGCGGATTCCGATAGAAGTACCGGGTGCCGTCGAGGCTGATGCCGCTCAGGCCGCCGTTGTAGGCCACCAGTTCGACAAGGTCGGCGTATCGGGCGCCGCCGGTGAGCAGGTTGAGGCGGTGGTTCCACTGGGCGTGGGCGATGTTGGCGCAGCACTCGCAGTAACAGCGGGCGTTGTCGAGCACCCAGTCGTCGGCCAGTTGCTCGGCGTGGGCCGGGCCGCCCACGCCGCCGATGAGGTACAGCCGCCGGTCAACGATGCTGTGCCACAGGCTCTCGAGCGCGGTGCGCGTCTCGGGCCGGCCGAGGTGCCGGCACAGGTCGGTGGCGGCGCTGTAGAGGTAGTGGATGCGGACGGCGTGCCCCCAGGCCTTGCGCTGCTGCTCGATGGGCTTCCACGATTCGCGGTCGCCGAGGTCGGGAGGCCGGGCGTGGTGGCCGTGGTGGACGATGTGGTCGGCGAGGTCCAGGTAGCGCCGCTCGCCCGTCACCTCGTAGAGTTTCACGAGGCCGATGCCGGCCTGGGGATGGTCGGCGTAGTCGACGGGTTTGCCCGGCGGGAAACGGCGGTAAACGCAGTCGGCCATCCTGGCGGCCACGTCCAGCAGGCTCCGCTTGCCCGTGGCACGGTAGTGCGCGGCCGCAGACTCAAACAGGTGGCCGGCCGAATAGAGTTGCCCCATGCCGAGAGGCCACTGCTCGATGGCGCCCTTGAACCGCTGGTCGAGGCCGTAGCCGAGCCGGGCCTTTGCCGCGTTCGGCGGGCTCTGCGGATGGTCGTCGGGCAGCATGAACATCTGGTTGATGTAGCCGTCGTCGGCCTGTGCCGCAGCGTAAAGCGCGATGAGGTCGTCGAGCGTGCGTTCCAGCGTCGGGTCGCGGCGCCAGGCAAGGGTGTAGGATGCGGCTTCCATGATCTTCCAGAGGTCCGAATCGGGCGAGTTGTAGGGGCGGATCCGTCCATCCTTTTTGCGTCGCGCGATGATCCGCAGATTGTCGATCTTGCCCTGCTCCTCAGCGATCTCCAGGAGATCGAAAATCGTCTTCGTCTGCAGCGTCGCGATCCGAGGCGCCCAGAAGGCGTCGTCAATCTGCACCTTGCTGAACGGCACTTCGCGCAAAGCGGAGTGCCCCGGCTCGCCTCCGGCAAAGCAGGCGGCGACAACCACGAGGCTTGTGACGACAAAGGCCGAGAGTCTCCAGCCGGCCATCCGGGTTGCTCCTCTTAACCGGTTACATGCTTGACACTTTAGACCCGGCACATGGTTGACACATTCCAGGGCGGTGTGACCGGTTCGGCCGGCCCTGGAGCGGAGCGGCATCGTGGCCGATGGGCCTACTGCGGCCAGACCGACTTGCACTGCCAGACCACCAACGAATAAACATTCGCCTCGCCGCCGCCGGCCAGCGTCGACAGCGAGGTGTTTTGCGGGTCGATCGGCAGCGAGAAAGACATCACGACGTGGCCGCCGTTGGCGAAGACCTCGATGCCAGCCACGTCGGCCACGATCCGCAGTTCGATCCTGCCGCCGTGCATCTTCAGCGGCGCCGAACTGCCCAGGGCGGTGAGTTTCTGGTCTTTCGCGGTGTAGATAACCTTATGGCCGCGGATGTCAAAGCCGACCTGCTGTGCCTTGCCGGGCTCGATCGCCGCGTCGATGTCCCATAGATTGCCCTTCATGTTCACCAGCGGGCTGTCGCCGCCCCCCTCGGGCCAGAACCCACCGGTCTGCTTGCCGGCTCCTACTGGTCGGCCCCCTCGGCGTACACCTCGGGCGGAATGGTGAAGCCCATCTTCTCGAGTTTTTTGAGGAACCGCGGCTGGCCGCCGCTCGAGACCCACTCGCCGATCTCGCGTCCGGACTCGTCGGTCCGCAGCCGCCGGTACGCGAACAGGTCGCGCAGAACCACGCGGTCGTTCTCGACGCCGGTGCATTCGGTGATGCGGGTGATCTTGCGCGTGCCATCGGTCAACTGGTTGTGCTGGACGATGAGATCGATCGCCGCGGCGATCTGCCTGTGGACGGCCCAGAGCGGCAGCATCAGGCCGCGCGACAGCAACATCATCTCCAGCCGCGAGACCGCATCCAGAGGTGAACTGGCGTGCAGGACGGCCAGGCACCCCTCGTGGCCGCTCGAAATGGCCTGGAGCATGTCCACGGCCTCCTCGCCGCGGACCTCGCCGACGATGATCCGCGTCGGCCGCATCCGCAGGGCGTTCCTCAGCAGTTGCGCCAGGGTGACAGCGCCTTTGCCTTCGACGTTGGCGCGGCGACACTCGAGCCGGACGACGTGTTTCTGCTGGAGGTTGAGTTCGGCCGTGTCTTCGATGGTGATGATGCGCTCGGACTCGGGGATATGGCGGCTGAGGATCTGGAGGGTTGTGGTCTTTCCGCTTCCGGTGGCGCCGGAGAAGATGATGTTCGCGCGTCCCTTGACGGCCGCTGCGAGCAGGTGGGCCATGCGCTTCGAGAGGGTGCCCACGCGGATCAGGTCGGCCGCCTTGGTCAACTGCTTGGTGAACTTGCGGATGGTCACGGCGGCGCCGTCCACGGCGAGCGGCGAGATGATGATGTTGCCGCGCGACCCGTCCGGCAGGCGAAAATCGATGTACGGGTCGGACGCCGAGACGGCTCGGCCGGTCGGCCGCAGCAGGGCCGCGATCAGAAGATTCAGCGGCTCCTCGCCCCCGAAGTCCAGCGGATACGGTTCCATGCGGCCGTGACGCTCGATGTAGACGCAGCCGGGGCTGTTGATCATGATCTCGGTCACTTCCGGGTCGAGCATCAGTCCCCGGATGGGTTCCAGGGCGGGGTGATCGAGAAACATGGGCTCGGTTCTCCCAGACAGGGCCTGCCCGCACCGGCATCGGGACGGCAGACCGCCGGCGCCCATTGTGTCCGCCGTAGCGTGCTGCTGCAAGAAATGAATCGGGCCGGGCACCCTCGCGAAGGATCGTGCCCCGGCCGAATGCCGGGAGCACGTGGTATCAGGGGTAACTGAAGGCTCCCGCTACGGGCCTGGATGTCCTGGAACTTGGCACCTGTGACGGCACCCGTCTGCTGATTGACGGACAGGTGGTCGCGGACAACGACGGGATTCATGGGACCCGTGTATCGCAGTATCCCCTCGCGCTGGCGGAGGGCTTACACGCTTTCGATCTTTCGTCCAAGGGAACGTCGCCTCCCTCGGCGCCGGCGTCACAGGCCGCTTGCCCATTCTGCAGCACCATAGCCGACGGCGACTACGTCACGTGTCATTGCCCTTTCTCGCCCGGCGCGACGCCCTGGCGGAGGCGATCGAGCATCCGCACCGCCTGGTCGAACCGCCCCTCGGCGTACGCCGCATCGAGCCGCGACAGCCGCGCGGCCAGGTCCCACGCCTTCGATTCGTCGGCGTCGGCGCCCTGCACCCCGGCGGTGCGAAGATGCCGGACGAGCGCGAGGTACAGGTCTTCGCGCACCAGGTCCAGGACGTAGCGTTTTTCGGTGCCGTCGTCGGCGTCGGCCAGGGCCTTCTGCAGCGACTCGGGCGTCGGGTGGTCGGGCAGCAGCGTGCGCATGGCGTCGATGATCTCGCGGTCGGCCCGCAGCGCCTCCGGCAGGATCTCCGTGGTGTAGATGCGGCCAAGTTCCGTCCAGTCGGCGGGCAGGTCGCGGACGCCGGCGTCGCGCACCGTGGCCGTCCTGGCGGGGGTGGGCGTGCCGGCCCGGTAGGTTTCCCAGCGGTCGAAGTAGCCGTCGGCGTCGGTGTCGAACATGCGGATCTCGCCCCACGCCTTGCCGCCGCCGAGATGGCCGACTTGAAGCCAGCCCTCGGCGGCGCCCTTGAGGTGAATGCGCCGGTCGGCGCGGCAATAGTAGAGTTCCCGTTTGGTTGATAGCGTGGGCCGGTACTCGCGGCGCATGTTCCACGTCTGCGTGGGACCGCCGGTGTTGTGCATGATGCGGCGACGCCAGATCCAGAACACGCCCTCCCAGCGGCGGTCCTTGTCGGCGCGGGGGCCGAAGCCGAGCGTCACCGTGTCGTCGGCGTACTCGCGCCACGAGAAGCCGGTCGCCTCGGCTGGGTACGTCTCGGCCACGCCGCGCGCCGCGTCGTGCGGCACGCAGATGACCGTCTCCGGGGGGCGACGCAACGGATTGGTGTGCTCCATCCCCGAAAACCTGTACGGCAGCCGCCCGATCATGTTGAACCCCAGGTCGTAATGCAGCGGCCGGTCCTTGCTGCTGAGGCCATCCACGTCGATGCTGTAGCGGACGTTGACCACGCCGATCTTCCGCATGCGAGGTTCAAACGGCTTGGTGAAACTGAACAGCGCGTTGCCGGGGTCGCGCTCGGTCTTGGGATCGAAGCCGAGCGGCACGGCGCTCGCGCGCACCACCGCCTCCGAGAACCCGTCGCCGTCCGTGTCGTAGAAGGCGAACGGGCACTCGCTGATGGGTGTCCATCGCCGGCGCTCGGGGTCGTACTTGCCCGCGCAGATCATGCTGTCGCCGTACGGGTCGCTTCGGAAGAAGTTGTGGTCGTACTGATAGTTGGACAGGCTCCACATGCGGCTGTCGTCGTCGAGGTCGAAACCAAACCAGGCGATCCGCAACTGGCCGCCGTGGAAGTAGCGGATGTCCATCTCGTCGGGATCGCCGTCACCGTCGTTGTCGAGGTAATCGACCATGCGGTCCACGCTGCCGTCGACGCCGTAATCCACCACGTAGCAGTCGCTGTCGGTGTCGCCGTTGTCGGCGCCGTCGGGCATGTCGCCGTCGTCATCGATCACCCAGACGAGCATGTTGAGCGTCTTGCCGCCGGCCCTCGATTGCTCGCGCCGGACAAGCATGCGTCCACCGTTGGGCAGCGCGCTCTTGAGCGCGAAGTGCTCACGCGGCTTAAGCGCCTTGGCCTTGGCCCACCACGTCTTGCCCGCAAGGGAGAGGGTTCCGCTTTCAGAGAGCGCGGTCTCGGCCTTCCACCACGCCGCCCGGGCCCCGCGGGACGGCGCCTTCGGGGCACCGGCGGCCGCGGCCGGCGGCGAACAGAGGAGGATCGCGACGCACGCCGCCGCCGTGCGCCTGAGATGAGGATGGATGCCTACCATCGTCGGGCTCCTTCATCGGCTGGCGACGCCGACGTCCACCGTCCGCTTGAACGAGGATCGCCGGTTGGACCGGGCCGCCCCGTCGGTCGCAACGGCGTGGTACGTGTGGCTGCCCTTGCCGGGGCGATGCGTCCAGGCGTACGGCGGGGAGGAACGGGCGCCCAGCGATTGGCCGTCGCAGAACAGTTCGACGCCGGCGATCTCGCTGCGGTCGGCGGCCGTCACCTCGACGCCGACCGCATCCTCGTGGCGCACGTGGATGTCGGTAATCTCGACCGCAGGCCCGACGTGGTCGGCGGGCCGATGGATCTCGAGAAGGCTCGGCCCGTCGAGGTCCACGACAAACCGGGGGACGCCGCCAGCCGTGTCCGTCGGGAACCGCTGCGGCTTGCCCCCGTCGCCAGAGACCCAGGTGACGCCCTCGGCGGCCTCGCCGACATACCGCAGCGCCAGGCGCACGGGCTTGCCGCCGGCCGGCCGGAAGGCGTAGCGGGCGGGCGTGATGCGCCGGGCGATGACCGCCCCGCCGTCGAGCACCTCGGCGTACACCTGTGCCGACTCGCCGAACGTCTCGAGGGCCTCCAGGTGCAGGCACGTCCGGCCGGTCCGGCCGGTAACCGTCGTGCCGGTGGAGACAACGGCCGCCCCCTCGGGCATCGAGACGTCGACGGTGGCCGATGTATCCCGGCCGAACAGGTTCACGACGGTCAGGTGGCGCGTGCCGGACCGGTGCGGATCGTCGATGACCTGGCCCTTCCACCCCGGCGGCAGCGGCGCGACGGGCTGCGCGGTCGCGGCAATCCGGGCGATTCGGCCGTGGGGCGTGTCCGTCCAGAGGGTGGCGGCCAAGTCGACGGGCGTGGTCGCCGGCGCCGCCTTGGCGGCACTCAGGCCCGAGACAAACACGCCGTCGCACTTGTCCTTGTAGGCGTCGGTGCGGGCCCAGTTGTTGCCGACCGACCGGTGGATACGGACCCGGCCGTTGCCGCCCGCAACAACCATCCCCAGCACGTCGTCCACGCACCACCACGAGGACGTGCGTTCGGCCGGCTGTTCGAGCGGCTGCTCGCCCTCGCCATCGACGTACCGCCGGCCCGACGTCATCCCCGGCCGGACGTAGAACTGCACGGGCAGACCCGTCCATGCCACCTCGCACGCGGCCCGCGTTCGCAGCACGGTGTACAACACGCAGGGCCCGTCGGGCAGCGACCAGAACGCGTAGTAGCGGTCGAGCACCGAGCCGCTCACCACGCCGGCCGTCGCGACGCCATCATCGCGACACCGGTACCGATAGATCGGCTCGGACACCACTTTGGCCTGCGGCTTCCCGGCGGATGTGACCGAGACCTTGCCGGTGAGCGACTGCGGATGGAAGTAACCGAGCGGCTCCGGGTCCGGGGCGAGCCCTCGGGTCGGCACCACGAACCCGCACGGCGCGACCTTGGCAGTATTGGACGTGCTGCCCCACGAGAAGGCGGCCCACCGGCGTGCATTGCGATGCATAAGATTCTTTTGCCAGCGGTAGTGGTAGGTGCCGTCCAGCGAGGCCCACGCCTCCCGGATGGGCAGCGGGTCGGCCCGCGGCCCCGCCAGCCGATGCATCAGGTACGCCGCGGCCGCCTTGGCCCATGAGTTGCGATGATAGTCGTACACGCCGACGGCCCGGGCGTGCCGGCCGAGCAGCCCGGCCGCCCGCTGCTCCAGGGCGGCCGAGACCGGGTCCTTCTTCACGATCGCCCCGTAGGCGTACGCCAGGAGTCCCGCCCCGTAGTACGCGTCGTACTCCATGCCATGGACGGAGGCCGGCTCGCCTTCGGGCAGACACAGCGTCTTGTGCCACGCCAGCACGCCGTCGAAGCCGTTGCCGTCGCAGGTGAAGACCTGCGGCACCTCGATGCCGGCCAGTCGGCTCATGAACTCGACGTAACACCGTCCCTCGAAGATCAGGTCGCCGCCGTACCACACCTGTGCCCAGCCGTGATGATCGCTCGAATAATCCGGATACAGATTCCAGCCTTGCGACCACCCGTGAATGGGCTTGCCGTCGGCGACCACGCGGCACGCCCGGCCGTGCTCGGTTGAGACGAGGTCGATGCCGTTGCCGCGGATCACGTCCAGATACGTCGCCGCATCGGCCCGCTGCGGAAACATGAACGCCGCGCCGATGGTGCTGGCCATGTCCTGCTTGACGATGTCGTGGTTGCCGCCCTGGCCGTACTGCCACCGCCGGACCGGCCGCTCGCGCGCGGCGGCCCCGATCATCATCTGCTCGACCAGCCTCTTGGTCTCGGCGTCGAGACGGTTCCACAGCCGCATCGTGCCCACCGTCAGCCAGCCTATCACGTCGGTGCGGTGACCGTGGGGACGAATCCAACTGCCGTCCTTGATGCGTCGTCCGTACCCGCCGGGCACGGGGAACGCGTACGGCTTATCGACATACGCGCTGGTCAGGCAGCACCAGCGGATCGCCTTGACGGCGTGGTCGAGCAACACGGCCCGGGGCGCCCGGCGCTTGCCGAACGTCGCCTGGTCCGTCTCGTTCAGCAGCACCGAATAGCAGAAGACCACCATGCCCGTGCCTGGGACGGTGATCTCCGGCGCGTACCACTTGGGCCCCCACGTGTCGTACCGGCTGAAGTCGAAGTAACCACTGTGGGGCACGCGAGCGGAGTCGTCCTTCCAGAGCGGCTCGAACCGATCCACCGCGTCTTCGACAATGGCGAGGTACTCGTTGCACAACTGGTCCTCGGTCTTCGCGTCGGCCGAGGCGAGCGGAATCACGACCGCGAGCACAACGAACGCCACGCGCAACATTGCACCGCCTGATACAGCGTGCATAACTTGCCTTTCTTTACCCGACGTCTCCCGGAGAGCCGTCAGCCACCCGGCCACTCACGGTCCGGGATTGCGGAGTCCTGCAGTTCCTCATCACTAGCAGGACGCTAAAAAACTCCGATTTTTGCATAGACGTATTGTAACAGGTGCT
>CAZEBQ010000029.1:0-24042 GCA_964510295.1 uncultured Anaerolineales bacterium
AAAGCCGGGTGCCATGCTTTCGCTCGCGAAAGCATGTTCTCGACCGTTCGCCCGGTCGGCAGCCTCGGCAACCCTGGTCGCGTGGCGCCGTTCAGGCGGCTTCAGCCGCCTTGGCCCGCCGCAGGCGGGTGAAGGCCAGGGCCTCTGGCCCTGGTGGAACGGGCCAGGTGCCGCCCGTTCGAGCCGGGTGCCGGGTGCCATGCTTTCGCTCGCGAAAGCATGTTCTCGACCGTTCGCCCGGTGGGCCGGGTGCTGACCCGTTCGAGCCGGGAGCGGCTGCCCACGCAACAGTCCGCCACCTTGAGCACCGAGCGAAAACATGGGCAACGTCCCCAGGTTTCTGGGCCAGAAGGTGGGCAAGCGGTGGCGCTTCCATAGGGAGGCCATCGGCGAGTGGTTGAAGCAGCACCCGGTGGTGGTAGCAGGATCACAGTCGCCGAGCATCAGCAGAAACGTAGGCTGCTAACCAGAGACTGCCAACGTGGATCGCAGACTTAATGATCAGATAGTTGCGACCGTCTCCGTGGTGCTGTTCGAGTATGGGCCGCTCTTCAGCAAGGACACCCATCTCTTGCGCAAAGGCCCCATATCTGCCAATTTCCTGGCCCGGTCGGCGAGCCAGCTACACGCGGTGTACCTGCTCGCAGACAGCGACCACGTTGCGTCTGGTTGGTCTCTACACAGGTCGCTTCTCGAAAGATATTTGCTGTACGTGTATCTCTGCCAGAAGGGCGAGTTCGCAGTATTCGACGACTGGTGCTTCAAGAAGTACTACGAGATAGAGAACCGCTTTCGCAGCTCACTGGACTTGAAGACCAAACCCGAGGTCCAGCGAAGAGACTTCGTGCAGAAGGGCAAGGACAGGTACCTTCGGGTCTCGAAAGACCCAGAGGTCCAGTCGTGGCGTCGCCCCGACCCCGAGGCGGTCGCGAGGAACCTTGATTTGAAGTTTCTTTACGATGCGGGGTACGATTACGCCTCGGGGTTGGTACACCCCATGTCAACTGATGGCTACAACGACTATCTTCGTCTGATGGGACGGAAGAACGAAATCCAAGACGAGGGACCGGCGGTACTTGTCGAGAACAGCCAACTGGTTGTACTTATGCACCTGCAGCACTTCTTGAACGAGCCAGAGTTCAACTGGCGACATGTGGTGTACGACCTCGTCGATGCACTGCGCCGGGCCATCAAGAACCTCGAGGAGGATGTGCTGACCCCGCTGTCGAAAGTGCTCTACCTGAGCCGAACGGGTCAAGGACTGGCGCAGCCAACAGGCAAGAGGGGATGACGTGATCGCCAGTTGCTGCTTATGGACCCAATGGCGCTGAAATAAGTATCAGCCGGTCCTCCGGAGGCGTTGGCGGCGCCAGGCGGCGCGGGAGGTTCCCAGGTGGGGATAGTGTTTCCATTCGCGGGTCAGAGCCCGGGGTTCGACGCGTCCAGGACGCACGTCGATCTGGGCTGCCGCGATGGCATCCAGGAGCCGGTCGTAGTAGATGGGCAGGGCCCAAGCCGGTGCCGCCGCCATGCCGGGTGCCATGCTTTCGCTCGCGAAAGCATGTTCTCGACCGTTCGCCCGGTGGGCCGGGTGCTGACCCGTTCGAGCCGGGAGCGGCTGCCCACGCAACAGTCCGCCACCTTGAGCACCGAGCGAAAACATGGGCAACGTCCCCAGGTTTCCCCAGGTTTCCGAAGGAGGTGCGGAAGATGGCGCGCAACGGAATATGGCATGCGTGTTGGGCCTTGGCCCTCTTGGGTGTCGCTGTGTGCGGTTGTGACAGCGGGCCACCAGAGAAGGAAATCCATCGCACGGCAGCGATGCTTTGGCAGGACCTTTCTGCGCAGCTTCGCAGCCCCAATATGACGCAGGAGATGCGCATATACTTGAGCAATCGCACGCGCGAGGCCGTACGCCATTTGAAGAGCGGGAAGAGCCTTGAAGTGCCTTACCTTGTTTCTGCGGTGCTCTGCAGGCCCAAGGCCGACGATCAGCCCCACGCGCCAGGGCAAGCCGCTCAGCTTCCGATGTACTGGCTCGAGTGGAAATCGCCCGTTAAGGGGATAGTCCTGAGGTGGCAGGAGGACGGCCATGAATGCACCCAGCGCTTTGGTGTCTTTGAGCAGATAGAGGAGAAGTTAAAAGAGTTAGAGGGGGAGGGGCGGGACTACCTGTATCAGATGTGCTGCGTGCGATGCCGCGTTGTGGACGGGGGCGAGCCGCGAGGAGAGGTCCATGATAACCTTGGAGCCGTGCTATTGCCAACCGACCTTCTAACCAAGATACAGATTGCTGTGTATACGGGCAATGAGGTCGTGAGCAACTTTGTTGAACTCAAGGTCATGCCGGAGGTGCTGGCGCCACCGACTTCTTCTACGATTCCTCTACCGGCCGCCAGTACCTGACCATCGACAATAAGCGCACGAAGGCCGCCTTCACCTACGACGATCTCGCCCGCCTCACCAAGGTCATCGAGAACGATGTCGCCAACCGGGGCCGGGCGACACTGCGTTTTCTGCGTTCCGCTTGGGGCAGCCGAGTTGGACTTGGCCAGGCGACCCGAGATCGGCCGTTCCGGTGCCGTTCCGGTGCCACACACCCTATCTCCAGAACATGGTCACCCTTCGGGATGACCATGCCACCCGCCATGCCACCCACCAAGACCCAGGCCGAGACAGGTTTGGCATCATGCTTTCGCGAGCGAAAGCATGGCACCCCACGCCCGATGCTACCGTCTTCTTGCTAGGCGTCGAGCGTCCAGCCTTTGCGGTAGGGGCGGCGCAGGAGCGCGGTCGCGTCGGGGCGGTTGCGGATCGTCATGGCCTTGACGTCGCAGGTGATGGGCCGGCCGACCCGGACGGCAACGTTTCCGAGCAGGGCGATCTCGGTCAGGGGACCGGCAACCTCGAACCGCGAGCAGGCGGGCCGGCCGCCTTTGCATGCCCGGATCCACTCCTGGACGTGGCGGCCGGACTCGACCCATCGGCCCTCGGCCTTGACGCGGGGGATGGTCGGCTTGGCCGGGCGGTACGACCCTCTGAGCGACTCGGGGATAAACCGCGGCCCCGCCTGGCCGGGGTTGGTGCCGGCGGTCAGTGCCCCGAAGGTCAGTTTCCCCTTGTCGCCGACGAAGATGGTGCCGCCCGATCCGACAAACTCGCGGGTGACCGGCATCTCCTTCGGGCGCGGCGGCCGCCGCCCGCCGTCGTACCACGTCAGCGTAACCGGCGGCATCCGGCCGCGCGCGGGAAAGCGGTACCGGACGGTGGCGGCGCGCGGCCAGGTCTCGGGTGTCGCGCCCTGGGCCTCGGCCTCGACGGTGACGGTGGGTGCCTCAGCCAGTTTCAGGGCCCAGTAGGCGCCGTCCATGACGTGGCACCCCACGGCCCCCAGCGCGCCGGTGCCGAAGTCTCGCCATCCCCGCCACGTGTACGGGTGGTAAGAGCGATGGTACGGCCGCTCGGGCGCCGGGCCAAGCCAGAGGTCCCAGTCGAGCCCGGCCGGGGCGGGGGGCTTGTCGGCGGGCCGGTCGATACCCTGCGGCCACTGGGGTCGGTTCGTCCAGCAGTGGACCTCGCGGACGGCGCCGATGCAGCCGTCCTGAATCCACTCGACGGTGCTGCGGACGGTCGGGCCGGAGTACCGCTCGTTGCCCATCTGCGTGGCGACCTTGGTCTGGCGTGCAAGTCGGACGAGTTCGCGGACCTCCCACACGTTGTGGGCCAGCGGCATCTGGGTATAGACGTGTTTGCCGCGCCTCATCGCTGCCGCCGTCACCACCGCGTGCGTGTGATCGGGCGTCGCGACGATGACCGCGTCGATGCCCTTCTCTTTGTCGAGCATGCGACGGAAGTCTTTGTACCTGGCGGCCTTTGGGTAGCGCTGGAAGGTGACGGAGGCGGCGCGGTGGTCCACGTCGCACAGGGCGACGATGGTCTCGCCGGCGCAGGCCCCGAGGTTGTCGGCGCCCATGGCGCCGAGGCCGACGCCGGCGACGTGGAGCGTTTCGCTGGGCGGCTTGGCCGCTCTGCCGCCGAGCACCCGGCGGGGAACGACGCCAAACGCCGCCGCCGTCCCGGCTACCGTGCCGAGGAACCGGCGCCGGGAGAGAACGGAGCCGTTCGCCTGACCGCTACGCACCTGACTGGCCATGTGGCTATCTCCTTCTCGTGCACCGGATGCCGGCGCCTACTGCTTCGGGCCCATGCAGATGATGCGGCCGTCGTCGGTCGCCAGATAGAGGCGGCCGCGCGCGGCGATCAGACCGTCGAAGACCGGCGGACGGTCGAGCGGATACTCGGCCAGCCGGCGGCCGTCCTCGGTCGAGACGACCCAGAGCCGGGCGCCTTTGCGTCCCTCGAAGGCGGCGTAGGGATCGTCGGCGGGGACGACGTCGGGCGGTCCGGCGGCGTAGAGGCGCTTCCCGGCAAGCACCATCGCCTTGAAGCGTACCGGCACCTGTTCGGACCATATCGGCTGAAGGGTGCGTGAGTAACCGCCGCCCTTCTCGCGGCCGATGGCGGTGGGCCTGAGAACGGGTTCGGCGTCATTGCGGTCGGCGAAGAGTTCGTAGCCGTCCTTGCCGGGCCAGAAGCGGGGGCTGTGCCCCTGCCGCGTCGTGAACACGTGCAGACCGTAGGTGGCCTGGTCGTCAAAGACGAGGATTTGTCCGGACTTCGGCCCGTTATAGGAGAAGTAGTAGCCGGGCCACCGCCGGCTGTAGGTCCAGTAGTTGCGGTCGAACCACGACGTGTCGAGGAAGCCGGCGTTCGACATCAGGTGCAGGCTGACCCAGCGGTCGCCCAGTTTGGTGATGCGCGGCGTCGGCTTCGGCGCAAGGTCGGGGCCGAAGCGATGGAAGAACATGTACAGGTCGGTGCCGTCGCTCACGAGCAGGTCCGACCGGGCGCCGTCCATGTCGAACGGTCGGCCGGCTTCGCGCGTCGGGTCGGGCCGCTTGCTCTCGAGGCGCCTCTCGTGGAGCACCTTCCCGGTGGCGGGGTCCAGGGCGTAGACCCAGATGCCTCCGTCGAAGAACGACGACCGCCCGGCGGTGCAGTACGCCACGCCGTCCTGGACGAGAACGCTGCCGTGGACCGGCCAGGCGGACTCGAGTTGATCGAAGGCGCCGATACGGCGCTGTTCGGGCGCGGCCTGGAACCGCCAGACGAGCCGCCCATCCGTGCCCCGCAGGCAGTAGACCCAGCCGTCGGTCGAGCCGAACAGGACGAGACCCTCGTGCAGGGTGGGCGGGGAATCGACCCGCGCGCCGGCCGTGAAGGTCCAGCGCGGCGTGCCGGCATCGGCCGCCAGGCAGTGGACGGCGTGGGTATCGGGTTCGGCCACGAGCAGGCGTCCGTCGGCGACGACGGGCTGGGAGGTCGGGCCGCCCAGGTGGCGTTCCCAGAGGACCTTGAGTTGTGGCGACAGGTCACAGCCGGCACGGCCGCTTCGCAGGCGGTCGTGGCGGTAGACGGGCCAGTCGGCGTTTGAGACCTGGGATTTCAGGTTGGCGATTCCATCGCCGTACGCCGGGCCGCGTTCAAAGCGTGCCTCGACCGGCCGGGGGCTGACCGGCTCGCCCGAGCCGGCCGAGACGGCGTTGAATCCCGTCACTTTCGCCCCCGGATAGCAGAAACACTGGTGCGCCGGGACGTACAGGAGGCCGTTGCCGGGCACCACGCCGTGCCCGCACGAGCCCCGCAGCCAGTCGTGGCGCATGTGGTTGGTGCCCTCGAGGTCCACGAACTCCACGCCGCGCTTCGGCAGAAGGAGGTATCGCTCGGTGGCCTTCGCCGGGTAGCAGCGGATGTGGTGTCCCGGCGTGATGAGGTGCGAGACGGTGACGGTGCGTTTCACCTCGCCGGTTCGGGGATCGTAGCCGTTGGCCTCGACGGGTGCGGGGGTCCAGAGGAACGTGCGTCCGTGCTCGTGTATCCGGCTGACCCAGACGAGTCCGCCCGCGCCGAAGAAACTCAGCCGCCGGTTGACGCCCGGGCCTTTCCAGAGGTGTTTGCCCGTCTCGGCGTCGAACGCCTGGAGACCGCCGTGGTCGAAGAAGACGACGCCGCGGTACATCATGAGCGTGCCGCCTCGCAGCGGCGCCCGCGACGGCGCCCGCCAGCGCACCTTGCCGTCGGCCAGACCCAGGCACACGATCTCCTTGCGGTCGTGGTAGCAGACGCGTCCGTCGGCGGCGGCCAGGGTGGAGGGGACAAGACCCTTGGCGGGGATGTCCCACCGGGTGCGGCCGGTCTCGGCATCGACGGCGAGGATGGCGTCGGGTCCGCCGTCGGCGGCCTTGCG
This sequence comes from uncultured Anaerolineales bacterium, assembly GCA_964510295.1. Classification (GTDB taxonomy): domain Bacteria; phylum Planctomycetota; class Phycisphaerae; order FEN-1346; family FEN-1346; genus JAUVZF01. Next base: position 6,308 of record CAZEBQ010000029.1, read on the forward strand.
GCCGCCTCGCAGGTGCACCACGAGGGCACCGTCGATGCCGATGAGTTCGTCGGAGCCCTTGGTGCCGTCGTAGGTCCGGACCGTCTCGCCGGTGGCGGCATCCAGGGCCGTGACGGGCTCACCGCGCCCGACCGTCAGGAACACGCGGTGGCCGACGGCGGCGAGGGCCTTCTGGGGTATCCGCCGCCCGAGCCGCTTCTTCCACAGGAGCATGCCGTTGAAGGCGTCGCGGGCGACGACGGTCCACCGCTCCGGCAGGCCCGGCTGGCCGGTCAGTCCCTCGTCGATGACGCTGAACAGCCGCCCCTTGGCCGAGACAACCAGAGCGACGCTCGACGGGACGCCGTTGTGGCTGCGGCACCAGGTGGGATCGCTCTTCCACCGGAGGCGGCGGGGCGGGCCGACGCGCCTGTCCCTGGCAACGGCGTTGTTATCCGGGCCGTGGAGGTGGTGGGTCCACTCGTCGATCTCGTCGGGCCAGGGTTTGACGGTCTTCTTGCCGCCAATCATCGCCACGCCGAGCGGCGCCAGCACCCGCATCACGTCGGCCATCGGTACGGTGCCGAGGTCCTCGGCAACAACCAGGTTGACGAGGTTGTCGGCGTACGGCAGCCGGTTGCCGCGAAGCCGGTCCACGCTAACGGGGCCGTAGAGACCGAGCGACCGGATGTGCGTCCGGGCCTTCGCGACGTTTGTCGGTTCCGTATCCAGCCCGTGGACGAGATACCTGGCATTGGCGTGCAGTGCGGCAGTCCGTTTGCCGTCGCCGCAGCCGAGATGGACGACCAGGCCGCCTTTGACGCCGGCCGCCTTGAGGATCGACGCGGCCCGGTCGCCGTCCGCCGCGCCGGAGGGCAGTCCGAGCGCCGTCAGGAGCGCGGCCGTCACCAGTGTCCGTAACAGCAAGGATCGCACCATAGTTGTCTCCTCCCGCCGGCGTCAACTGTACTGCGCCCGGTGCGACCGTGCAACCGCCGGTCTCACCGTACCGACGGCCGGCGGGCAGTCCGAGCGCCGCCAGGAGCGCGGCGGATCGAGGGGGAACTCGAGGGGCGGACCGCATAGCCAGCGCCTGCGAGCGACGCGGCGTCCGGCGCCGCTGCACACTTCACGCACGACCATTGCCTGCGGCGGGCAAGACGCCTATCATTGACCAGGAATTGCCGCCTGTTCTCAGCAGCGGCCGGGTTAATACTACAGCGCTGCTTTGCGCGGCGGGTTGGAAGCCGGGGCGGTCGCGCTCCGGGCGGGTCACGTACGACAGGAGGCTGGTCCATGGCAGGCAGACGCACACGTCGGGATTTCGTGAAAGGCTCATTGGCGGCCGCGGCCGGGGCATCGCTTGCGATGAGCCTTGAGGAACAGGTGCTGCTCGCCCAGCAACCTCGGGGATCGACGAAGGACGCCGCGGCCAACCTCACGGGCCCCGTCAAACCCGGATCCAAAAACACGTTGCCGACAGGCAAACTGGGCAAACTCCAGGTCAGCCGCATCATTCTCGGCGGGAACCTCATCGGCGGGTGGGCCCACGCGCGGGACCTCTTGTACGTCTCGGAACTCCTCAAGGCCTACCACACCGACGAGAAGGTCCTGGAGACGCTCCAGATCGCCGAGGAACACGGCATCAACTGCATCAACACGCACCCCGACGCGGGGAAACTCATCCAGCGGTACCGCAAGGAGCGCGGCGGCAAGATGCTCTGGCTCGTCCAGAGTTTCGTCGATGAGAGTGGCGACCTGACGGGCATCAAGCGGTCGATCGACCAGGGGGCCGACTCGGCCTACATCCAGGGCAACGTCGGCGACCAACTCGTCCGGGACGGACGCGTGGACCTGCTCGGCAAGGCCGTCGAGTTCATCAGGAGCCAGGGTCTGGCGACCGGCGTCGGAGGCCACCGCCTCGACGTTCCGATAGCCGTCGAGACCGCCAAGTTGCCCGTCGACTACCACGTCAAGACGCTGCACAGCCACGACTACTGGTCGGCCAAGGGACCGGACGGCAAGCCGCGCGACAACTGCTGGTGCGACGACCCGAAAGCGACCATCGAGTACATGGCGGGGATCACGAAGCCGTGGATCGCCTTCAAGGTGCTGGCCGCCGGCGCGATTCCGCCGGAGAAGGCCTTCACGCACATCTTCAACAACGGGGCCGACTTCGCCATGGTCGGCATGTTCGATTTCCAGATCGCCAAGGACGCCCGGATCGCCAAGAAAGTCCTGGCCAAGGTCAAGCGGAAACGGCCCTGGCGAGCGTAACGGCAGGCGGCGAGGGCGCGTCAATTGGGACCGACGACACCGAACGTGTGGACCGTCACGTGCCGGTACGTTTCGCCCGGGCGCAGCACCGTGGACGGAAACGCGGGCCGGTTCGGCGAGTCGGGGAAGTGCTGGGTCTCCAGGCAGACGCCGTGGTAGGGCCCGTACGCCTTGCCGCCGGCCTTCAATCGGTTGCTCAGGTGCTTGGCGGTGTAGACCTGGACGCCGGGTTGGGTCGTGTAAACGTCCATCACCCTCCCGCTGTTGGGTTCGACAACGCGTGCGGCAAACGACAGCCGCTCACCCTCCTTCTTGTTCAGCACGTAGCAGTGGTCGTAGTTGCGATCGTCGACCTGGTCGATGCGTGAACCGATGGTCTTGGGTTGAGTGAAGTCCATGGGTGTGCCTTTGACGGGTGTCATCGGCCCCAGGGGGATCTTGCGTTTGTCGGCCGACAGGTAGCGGTCGGCGTTCAGCGTAAGGAGGTGGCCGAAGACGTCGCCGGCGGCCGCGCCCGCCAAGTTCCAGTAGGCGTGGTTGGTGAGGTTGACGTGGGTGGGCTTGTCGGTCCGTGCCTCGTAGGCCATCTTGAGTTCGTTCGCCTCGGTCACGGTGTAGGTGACCTTGACGTTGAGGGTTCCGGGATATCCCTCGTGTCCGTCGGGGCTGGTGTGTGTGAGTTCGACGCCGACGCCGCCGTCGCCCCGGACGGGCCGTGCGTCCCAGAGGATTGTCTGGAAGCCCTTCCTGCCGCCGTGGATGTGATTCTTCCCCGCGTTGGGCGTGAGCGCGTGCTCCACGCCGTCGAGGGTGAACGCGGCGCCGGCGATGCGGTTGGCGTACCGGCCCACGACCGATCCGAACAGCGGATGGCCGCCCAGGTAGTCCTCGAACGTGTCGAGGTAAAGCGTCACGTTGGCGAGGCGTCCCCGGCGGTCGGGGACCCTGACCGCCGTGAGGGTGGCGCCGTAGGTCATGACCTCGGCCTGGAGGCCATGCGAATTGGTCAGCGTGTAGCGATCGACGGTCGCGCCGTCGGGCATGCGGCCGAAGGCGGCCTTGACCACCGACGGCGAGGGGGCGGCGCCTTCGACGGCAACCGGCGCCGCCGCAACCGCCGCGCTCGACAGAACGGCTACCAACAGCCGCACACGATCAAGGGTCCTGGCGCTCATCGGCCTCTCCAATCCGGGGCGCAGCATGCCACGTCGGGCCGGTGGTCACGGCTGCGCCTGGCTCAGGTCCACCAGCCAGATGTTGCGGTACTCGACAGGGTACCCGTGGTCCTGTAGTTTGATGCGTCCGACCTTTCTCGATTCGGGCCGCTCGCGCCGTGCCCGCGCGGCGTTTTGGCCCTCGGGCAACTCGTGCTCGTTGTGGATGAGCGTGCCGTTGTGGCTGACGGTGATCCGGGCCGGGGCGGTGCGGTTGCCGTCCTTGTCGAACCTGGCCGCGTGGAAGGTGATGTCGTAACTCTGCCACTGGCCCGGCGGGGCGCACATGTTCACCTTCGGCGGAGCGACCCGGTAGATGCCGCCGCATTCGTTGAAGTAACCGGGCAGGCCGTACGTGTCGAGAACCTGGACCTCGTGGAACTGGTAGTCCTCGATGATCACGCCGCTGTTGGCGCGCATCTGGCCCGTCGCTTCGGGCATGAGCGGCAGGCGGAACTCCAGGTGCAACCGGAAATCGGTGAAGGCCCGCTTCGTCGCGAGCGACGGCCCGATCTTGTGCCCGACCAACGCCGGAACCACACGGATGACGCCGCCCGCGACCGTCCACGTGACCTTCCCGGCCGTCGCCCCGCGGCCGAGCATCTCCCAATGGCGGAAGTCCGTGCCGTCGAACAGGACGATGGCCCCCTCGGGCGCCGCAGCGCCGAGGCGCGGCGAGAGGCGCGTCACCTTCGTCATCTCGAACGCCGCCTGCTTGCCTTTCATCGGGCCGCTGCCCGTGAAGCGGTCGCCGTCGATGCGGCCGGTCCACCCGTCCTGGTCGAACCGGGCGCCCCCGCCTTCGGCCGTCGCCTGAACGACGGCGTAGGGCGGCGCGCGGCGGTTGAACTCGGGGAGCAGGTTGATCTGGTACCGCCCCCCGCCGCGCGGAATCACCTGGGCCACGATCGCCCCGGGCCGGACCTTGGCCTCCTTCGCCCATTCGCCCTGCCAGTCGCCCAGGAAGGGGTCCGCCTGCTCGGCCGCCCGGCCGGCGCCGGCGGCAAGAACAACCATGGCAACCGCCAGGCTCGCACCACGTAACACGGCAATCATGGGACCTCCTTCAGCGAGCGGTGGAAACGGTCTCGCGTTTCTCGATCCACGCGCCGATGTTGGCGCGTTCGGTTGACTCCATGGCCCGGCGTTTGGCAAGGAACCGATTGTACCGGGCCAAGTCCTTGGCCGACCAGGCATGGTCCTCGCGGAACTCGCCGCAGTACGGCACCAGCAGGTCGATCCAGCAGGCGATCTTGGCCAGTTCCTCACCCGAGAGCCTCACGTCGTTGTGATGCTTCCGGAGCATGGCCGGCAACTTGCTGGCGGCGGCGCCGCGGTGTCGCGGCGGCAACATCGACGGCTCCGACATGCTGTCGATCCAGTTGACCACCGGATGGTTGCAGTCGCCGCCGGCGCCCCGCGTGTGCGTCAGCGCCAGGTACGCCCGCCAGGCCCGGCCCTTCGTAGATCTCCTGCAGGTACACGGTGCCGGTGGCCTGCCGGTAATCCACGAGGTCGGGCCGGCGGTGCGGCCGCGGGCGCGGCCCCAGCGGCATGATCTGCTTGCATCCGATGCCCGCGCCGCTCTCCCGGCCCTCGACGACCGCGTCGGCGCCGCTGACGAAGCAGGTCAGTTTCGCCAGCACGGGCGCATCGGGCGCGGACTCCCGTGCCGGCAGATGCGTCTTCCGCCACCGTTCCTTCCGGGCCTCCAGAGCCGGCGGCAGCGCAATGCGCATGTAGTCCTGGAGCATCCAGTCGCGGACGATCGTCTGCTTCGGCGCGGCAGGCTGCCACGCCTCCGAGGGCGCAGCGCCGGCGGCGAGCACACCGAACACAACCGCCAGGTTCGCCGACCGCAACAGCGTGGTCATTCGGCCTCTCTCGCGCGACCAACGGAAGTCCTCGTCTTTCGGCTAGACTCCGCAGGGCCGTCCGATTATGCTCGGGTGGGCCTGAAACTGCAAGTACCCGGCCGCGCTATCGAACGAGTAAGGAGGACGCCATGTCAAAGATCACACGCCGAGGGTTTCTCTCTGGGGCAGTGGCCGCCGGTGCGGCCGCATTCATCGGACCCCGGACCCTGTTGGCCGCCACGCCGAGGGTCACCAAGGGCGCGGACCTCGTCACGCTGGGCAAGAGCGGCCTGAAGCCGACGCTCCTTGGCCTCGGCACCGGTACGCACGGCGGGAGCGAGCAGTTGGCCATCGGCCAGACCGCGTTCACGAAGATGGTCCGCCACGCCCTGGACCGCGGCATCCGCTACATCGACACGGCCGACAGGTACCAGACCCACCTGTTCGTCCGCTTGGCGCTGAAGGGCGTTCCGCGCGAGCGGTACTTCATTCAGACGAAGACCCCTGCCCGTCACCCCGAGGTGGCCAAGGCCGACATCAACCGCTTCCGCCGCGAACTGCGGGTGGACTATATCGACTCGCTCCTGATGCACTGCATGACCGAGGGCGGTTGGCCCACCGACATGCGGCCGGTGATGGACGAACTCGAGAAGGCGAAGGAGCGCGGCCACGTCAAGGCCGTCGGCATCTCCTGCCACGGCTTTCCTCCGTTGGCGGCCGCCGTCGGATGCGACTGGTGTGACATTCAACTTGCCCGCATCAACCCGTTCGGTATGCACATGGACGGCAAACCCGACAAGGTGGCGGCGGAACTGAAGAAGATGCACGCGAAGGGGCGCGGCGTCATCGGCATGAAGATCTTTGGCGAGACCGGCTACGACGGACCCGAGAAGCGGCTCGAGGCCCTGCGGTACGTCCTCGGCCTGGGCTGCGTCGACTGCTTCACCATCGGGTTTGTCAGCCCGAATCAGATTGACGAAACGCTCGGTCTCATTGAGAAGGCCGCCCCGGCCTCCGTCGGATGGCTGGGCACGCCGCGCGCCGGCGACGCTGCGGCTTAGGCCTGCGGCGCCACGTTCCGCGCGGCGGCCTTCCCGTTCCGCGCGGCGGCCTTCCCAGGCCGCCGCCAGCGCAGTTTATGCCTCTTCCTGGTGGCCTGGGAAGGCCACCAGGCGGGCAAAAAGGCCAAGTAGCGTAGTAGTATCAGGCCTGCGGCGCCAGTACCCCTACGCCACTTCCCGCGCGGCGGGTCTCCTGGGGCGTACGTGTTTAGCATGTCATTCCGAGCGAGCGAAAAAGAGTCGAGGAATCTCGCCGTTCTCACGGCACAACGGCAACGGCGAGACCCCTCGACTTCGCTCGGGGTGACACACAACAAACGGCCTCACTGAAAGTTCACCGCCTCAAAGGCGGTGGGGTTAAACCAGGTGCATGGAACCTAAGCGGGTCTCCCGGGGCAAAGGGATGGTGCAGGCGGACGCTTGAACGTATACTCCTGTTCGCGGCGCCGAGAGCGCCTGTCGCGAACCAGCCGGAGGCAAGGAATCGGTCATTCCAGGGAGGATTCCCATGGGTACGACGCGTCGAAGTTTTCTGAAGGCGGCCACGGCCGCAGGTGTCGCCATGAGCGGCTGCACCACGCTCGGGGCCGGCAAGAGCGGCAAGAAGTACCGAACCGCCCTCGTGGGCAGCGGTTGGTGGGGGATGAACGTCCTCCACACCGCCGTCGAGGCCGGCCGGTCTCAGGTCGTCGCCCTCTGCGACGTCGACCAGAGGCACCTCGACGCCGCCGCCACCGACATCAACAAACGCACCGGCGACACCCCGCACAAGTACAAGGACTACCGCGACCTGCTCGACAAGGAGAAGCCCGAGATCGTCATCGTGGCCACGCCCGACCACTGGCACCCGCTGGTCATGATCGCGGCGGTCAAGGCCGGCGCCCACGTGCACGTTGAGAAGCCGATCGGCCACACCGTCTACGAAGGCCGCGCCATGGTCAAGGCCGCAAGGGACGCCGGACGCGTCGTCCAGGTCGGCACGCATCGGCGCGTCTCGCCGCACAACATGTCGGCGATGGAGTTCCTGAAGGCGGGCAAACTCGGCAAGATCGGCATGGTTCGAGCATTCGTGCATTACGGCGGCGGACCGGGAAAGCCCGTGCCCGATTCCGACCCACCCAAGGGCCTGGACTGGGATTTCTGGTGCGGCCCCGCGCCGCTGCGACCGTTCAACCGCAAGATGCACCCGAGGGGCTTCCGCGGCTTCCTCGACTACGCCAACGGCACGTTGGGCGACTGGGGCATCCACTGGATGGACCAGATCCTCTGGTGGACCGAGGAAAAGTGGCCACGGACGATCTCCTCCATGGGCGGCCGGCACATCAAGAAGGACAACACCGACGCACCCGACACCCAGACCGTGCAGTTTGAGTTCGAGTCGTTCACGGCCGAGTGGGAACACCGGCAGTACGGCGGCAACGACGCCGAGAAGCACAACATCGGCTGCTACTTCTACGGAACCGAGGGAACGCTGCACCTCGGATGGCAGGACGGATGGACCTTCTACCCCTCGGCTCGCGGCCGCCCACCCGTCCACGTTGACCCGCAACTGCACAAACCCGACGACCAGAACATCCCCGAACTGTGGGCCAACTTCCTCACGTGCATCCGGACCGGCGCCCGCCCGGCCTGCGACATCGAAATCGGCCACCGGTCCACCAACATGAGCCTGCTCGGCATGCTCTCGCTGAAACTCGGCCGGAGCATCCGCTGGGACGGCCAGGAACAGGTCATCCTCGGCGATCCCGAGGCCGGCAAACTCCTCCGCCGCAAGTACCGCGCACCGTGGACGTACCCGGAGTTCGCCTGAGCGGCACCAGGTGCCTTTCGTCGCGTCCGCGTGCGTGCGCGGCGGGTCTCCGTACCCGCCGCGCACGGCAACACACGCAAGAGTCAGCGGCTTCAGTTGGCCGCGTACTCAACCCAGAGCGTTTCGGGATCGGCCCCGGCGTCGATCGTCCACGATGCCCTTGCGTGTCGCTCGCGGCTCGTGGAGGGTGACCATGGTCCGGAGATAAGGTGTGCGTCACCCGGACCAACCGGGACCACGGAATCCCCCCCAACAGCCACGGAGATAAGTCTCGTGTCCCCGGAACCCGCGCCCGGAACCCGAACTGCATGTACCGCCGCATGACTGCCCTTTCTCGTCACTGGCCCTTCAGGGCATCTGCCAGCGGCCAGCGCCCAACGCTCGCTGCGTGGCAGGCAAAGAACACCTTGTTATAGAACTCCTTGTCGTCGTCCCGTTGGATGCCCACCGCGTCGGCTGCCGCGGCTACCTCGGGGAAGCGCTCCAGGAGGTCATCGAGACAGAAAAGGCCCCGCACTTGGTTCATGTAGCAGCGCGAGGAGGAACGGAGCAGAACAACGGGCGCCTTGAAGCCAGTGGCCTTCATCACCAAGCGGGCCGTCTTGCCGACCGTGACCACGGCCCGAATCTCCGGTTCCCACACGGCCAACAGTTCGTGCCAGAACGCCACGGCCGCCTGCCGCATCTCGTCCGTCGGGTTCCGGTTCGCCTTGCCCTCGGCACACGACCACGGCACGGCGTTGCTGACAGCCACCTCCTCAAGCCGCAGGTCCGACCGCATGGCCTTGAGGCCCAGTTTGATGCTCCCGTCGTCCCACGGCCTAACGCCTAGGCCATCCCCTAGCCACACGTACAGACGGCGCACGCGCTCATCAGACGACAGGCCTTCGAGCCGCTGGCGGTACTTCACCGCCGAAGCCAACTGCTGGGCCTCGGCCAGGACAAGTATGCCGTTCCACGGGTCTGGCACGTAGGGGAGATACGGTTCGCGGATGATCACGCCTGCTGGCGCAGCGGCAGTAAACTCCCGGCAAACCGCCATGACAGCCTCGTGATGTTCAAGACGCTCTTCCATGATCATCTTTTTCCCTTTCCTTTAAGTCCTGGCGGGTATTGTCGGTTCCCCGCCTCGTTATCCGCCTTATCAACCACGCCATGGCACCCAGGCCCAGCAGACCTATCGAGATAGTCCCGAAAACCCCGGCCTCAACGAGCAATCTTTCCCACCAGGGCAGATTCCTGGTTATCCTGCTCAACTGCGGGAGTTCCGGGGACATGATACTTAACTCCTCCGAACCCCTTGCCGAGAAGGGCTTCCTATCGTGGGTATAGAGTAATGACGGATGGCATGCACGTCAAGGGGGAGCACATGCCGCAGCGTCGGGCAAGGGAGGGACGGGCGGGGTTGCCGCCGGCCACGGCACGAGCCGTAGCCGTGCCAGGCGGGCACGGCCCGGCCTACAACTACAACGCCACTTCGCCATGTCGCGCGGTGGGCAATCCTGCCCACTGCGCGGGAATGGCTGTTCTTGCCGGTGCGCGGCGGGTCTCCGCACCCGTGCGCGGCGGGTCAGGAGACCGTACGTGTTTAGCGTGTCGGTTGTGGCTGTCACCCTGAGCGAAGCGAAGGGTCTCGCCGTGGAAACGACGAAACAGCAAAGACCACGGCGAGATTCTTCGGCCCGCAAGCGGGCCTCAGAATGACAACGCTAAACACGTACGGAGACCCGCCGCGCCCGGCAACACACGCAAAAGGCAGCGGCTTCAGTTGGCCGCGTACTCGACCCACAGCGTTTCGGGGTCGGCCCCGGCGTCAAAGGTCCACGATGCCTTCGTCTGGCCGCGGCGGATACGGTGGACGTCCTTGCCGGTCTTGCCCTGCGCGTCTTTCCACGCGAAGGTGATCGCCAGCGGCGACGTGTTCGCGACCTCGTACACCAAGTGGGCCTCGGCCCGCATGTACCTGCGGTTGGCCGAATTCGTGAAGCGGACGCGGACCGGCCCGGCAAAAGCGTCGAGCGGTGCGTCGGCGAAGGTGAACGTCTGGCTCCACCAGTCGCCCGGCTCGGGCGGCCGGCGCACGATCTTCCGCTCCTCAAGGACCGGCTTCCACGTCTTGCCGCCGTCGGTTGAGCAGTCGATGCGGTAGGCCGCATCCGCCGGCGGGCTGCCGGACTGCACCCGCGCCGCCGCATACACGCCGACGGCCTTCGCCCCGCGCGGGGCGGCGAGTTCGAGCGTGACGGCCGGCGAATCCATACCGCCGTCCACGACGTGGGCCTTGGCCTGGTCGAGGTTCGGCCCGGCCGAGACGACGGCCCGGCCCGACGCCTCGTACGTGATGCGGTTCTTGCCGGCCTTCAGGTGCGGGATCACCGTCGGTCCGCACTGGCAGACCGTCGTGAGGGTCGGGCCCGAGGCGGCCAGGGCCTTCGCCCCGGCGCCGAAACGGATCCAGTACTGGCGATGGCCCTTGACGAGGTCGGTCAGGTCGATGCCGTCGGTCGCCGCCCCGGCCTCCTGCCACGTGGCGCCCTGATCGGTTGAGATCGCCACGGGGCACGTCATCCTGCCGCGCACGACGAGGCCGTTCGTGCAGCCGGTCTCGTAGATGCCCCATTTCTCGGCGGCCTTCGCTTCGGGCGGCGTGGCGGCGATGACATACGGGCTGTACCACTCCAGCGTCACGTGGTCGGCCGACTCGTCGATGACGCCTTCCTTATACCCGCCCGAGCGGAAGTCGGGCTTGTAGGTGTAGACGGCGCTGGCGAACCGGGCCTGCCCGGCGTTGTACGGGGCGGCCCGGCCGGAGCCGTACATCGCCTCGGGCTGGTTCACCCACGTCCGGTCGCGGGCCGGGCCGGGGATGCCCTTCTGGTTGTAGTTGATGCCCCAATAGACGAAGGTCTTCCCGTCATCGAGGCCGGGTGCGGGGTAACGCCGCAACGTCTCGCCGGACCGAAGATGGACCATCGGAGGGACGGCGGCGTAGCCGGTGGCGTACCCCGCCCACTTGACCTGCGCGTAGGCGCCGGGGTCGCTCGGATGCAGGCCGCCCGGGATGAATCCGCGCTCGCGGCTGCTCCGCTTGACCGACGCCATGTCCTTGTTGACTTCCATCAGACCCATCAGCCGCTTGCCGTCCGGCGTGAAGACGACCGTCGAGACGTCGTGGTCAAGGAGCACCCACTGCCCCTGGCCGTACGGGCCGCCCGTCAGGTACGTCTCGAACGAGGTGTGCCCCGCGACGCCCATGGTTCTGGCGCGGTCGCGGCCGAGGAGTGTGGCCATCTCGCCGTGCCACTGATGGTGTGTCGTGAAACACAGGCCGAAGCCGTATCCGAACAGGCCGCTCCAGTATTCGCGGGTGGCCTCGCCGCCTTGGTGGCCCTTGTCCCAGACGTCCTCGCGGCCGACGGTGCAGTGGAAGTAGTTCAGGTTGCGCCAGTAGTAGGAAGCGAGGGCACGGTCCTCGTCGCTTGCGACCTTGCGCCCGGTGGCGCGTTCGTACAGTTCGGCCTGCGTCCGGAAGAGCCGCTCGAAGGTCGAGCACGCCAACTCGCCGGGATACCACGGGTGGTCGGAGCGGGTCTGCGGATCGCCGACGCCCGCCAGGAGGGGCGCGGCAGCGACGAGAACGGCAGCAGCGACGACACCTCGGCTCATGGTCCGCTCCCTTCGTTGCGGCAGATGTGCACGCCGAATCACGAGGTGACAGTACCACCTCCCAAGGCAAGGTGCCACGGTTTTCATCAGGGCCCTCGGCCCTCTTGCACGACCTCGATGCCCGCGAGGAATGTCGGCAGGGAACCTTTGGCGGGGGTCAACTCAACAACCAGCGTGTCGGCCGCCGGCACCGATGGGAACGTCTTGACGACCGCTCGCCGCGGCCGACTGCGGCAGCGGCAGCTGTGCCTGAAGCGTCTTCCCGCCAGCCGCCCGGTTCGCCTATAATGTTCCAGGAGGCGAACGATGTGGACCGCAAGGACCCGAGCGCCGCACGCCGCGGGCGCGCTTGGGCTCGCGCTGATCGCCGTCGCGGCCGGGGGGTGCCGGCCCACACAGGAGCCGAAGCCGATGAGCCCTACGGACGACGCCAACCCCCATCCCGTTCAGAAGACCGGCGCCTCCGGCGGCGCGGGCGCGCCGGAGACGACGGAGACCGCCACCTTCGGCGCCGGGTGCTTCTGGGGCGTCGAGGCCACGTTCCGCAAGGTGCCCGGCGTGGTGGACACCGCCGTCGGCTACTCGGGCGGGCACGTCGAGAACCCGACCTACTCCGACATCTGCACGGACAAGACGGGCCACGCCGAGGTTGTCCGCGTCACGTACGATCCGTCGAAGGTCTCGTACGACGACCTTCTCGCTGTGTTCTGGAACTGCCACGACCCGACGACGCTGAACCGTCAGGGTCCGGACGTGGGCGCGCAGTACCGTTCGGCGATCTTCTTCCACACGCCCCGGCAAGAGGCGGTCGCCAAGGCGTCGAAGCAGCGGCTCCAGGCCTCGCCCAGGTTCAAGGGCCGCACGGTCGTGACCGAGATCACCCCGGCCGCCACCTTCTGGCGGGCCGAGGAGGTCCATCAGCGGTACCTCGAGAAGCAGGGCAAGGACACCTGTCCGACGCACTGACGGCAGACGGAATCCGTCGTTCCGTGTGAAGGCAAAGGGGACGTGACGGCCTCTGCCGCAAGGCCCTTCAGATGGAGCAGGTCGCGACGTAGTCGCTGCGTCTCTGCCGGTCGCGCTCCACGAGGTCGGCAAGTCGTTGTCGCATATGCGTGCGGTTCTACCCGCTGGACTGTATCGAGAGTATCTTGCCTTACTGCGGCCACGCACCTCGGAATTCGCTTGTCTGCCTCCCGCCCACTTCCGCACAGGAGCAGCGTTGCCGCCAACACGCGGCGCCCTTGATGCCAACCACCGACGATTACCGTGCGGCGCTCGACTTGACAGGCCGCGCCGGGGACCGCATAATCGCCCAGCCGCGCCGATTGACGTGACCCGTGCTGACGGGAGACTCGCCATGCGAACGTTCCGCTTCAGTGCCGCCCCTGTCGTGCTCGCCCTCGTGATGGCGGGCTGCGAGAAGCCCTCCATGGTTCCAGGCTTCGATCTGGGCAAGAACTACGAGGCCCCGCTTCCGGCGGGCCAGGATGCGCTGCGGAAGATCACCGATCCGGCGCGGATGCCGGACTTCACGCAGGCCTTCGCCAACACGGCGGCCCTCGGAGAGGCCATCGACCACAGTCTCCACTACCTGGCCAAACCGTCCAGCCACAAGCCCTACCCCTGCTGCGGCATTGCGCACGCCGAGGCCGTGGCGAGCCTGAAGGCGTTGCGCGCCCTCCTGGACGCCGGCGGCACGCCCCGGCAGATGAACGCCGCCGTCCGCAGCCGATTCGACGTATACGAGTCGGTCGGGTGCGACATGCGCGGCACCGTCCTGGTAACGTGCTACTACACGCCGATCTTCAACGGGTCGCCGGTCCGGACGCCGGTGTTCCGCCATCCCCTGTACAAACCGCCCGCTGACCTGGTGAAACTCGAAGACGGGTCGCCCTCGAAGCGGTATCCCGACCGCCGCACCATCGAGAGCACGCGGATGTACGCCGGCAACGAGATCGTCTGGCTGGCCGACCCGTTCGAGGCGTACGTCGCCCAGGTCCAGGGCTCGGTCAAGATACGGATGCCCGACGGCTCGCTCAAGACGTACGGCTACACGGCCAACAACGGTCACGCGTACAAGAGCATCCGGGCCGAACTCGTCAAGGACGGCAAGATCGCCAGGTACGCCGGTCTGCGTGAGATGCTCCGCTACTTCCGTGCCCACCCCGAAGCGGTCCGGACGTACACGTGGCGGAACCCGCGGTACGTCTTCTTCGCCCCGATCCCCGACGGCCGGCCGCGAGGCTGCCTGAACGAGCCGGTGACCAACCGCCGCACCGTCGCGACCGACAAGGCGATCTTCCCGCCCGCCGCCCTGGCGATGGTCACGGCCAACCTGCCCGTGCGGCAGGGCTCGCAGATCGGCTACGTGGCCTGGAGCGGCTTCGCCCTCGACCAGGACGCCGGCGGCGCGATCCGGGCCGCCGGACGCTGCGACCTCTACCTCGGCGTCGGAGAGGAGGCAGGCGAACTCGCCGGCCGCGTCAAGCACGAAGGCCGACTCTACTACCTCTTCCTCAAACGCACCGGCCGACCGCCAGTGGCGGGTCGTGCCATGGCCGGCGCCGCCCGGGGGACCCGGCCATGAAACCACACGTCGCCCTGACGGGGCTCGTCCTGTCGCTGTGCCTGGCCCTCGGCGCAACCGTTTAGCCGTCGGCGCCTGCGTCGACGCGAGCGGCCAGGGCCGAGCCGGCGCCAAGGGCCGGCGTGCCGTGCTCACTTCGCTCGGGCAATCGGTCCGACGTACTCGGTCGCCACCACCACGTCGTCAAAGTACACGCGGTTGATCTTCTGCTTCGTCCACCGGTCGGTGATGTAACTCATGAGCCAGAAGGCGTTGATCTTGAGGTCGGCCCTCGTGCGCCACTCGATCCGTGAGAAGTCGCCGACTTTCTTGCCGTCCACCCAGAACGCCTGCCGCCCGTCGGCGAGGGCCGCCGTGGCGGACCCGTCGGCGAGGGCCGCCGTGGCGGACCCGTCGTCCGCCCCAACCGTGTTGGCCTGAACCATCATCTCCATGCAGTACCAGCGTCCGCGCTCGGGCACGACCGGCTCAGTCGGCATGAACGAGTTGCCCCAGTATTTGCCGTCGCCAGAGCGTTTCATCTTGTGCCAGTAGGTGTAGAAGTTCCACGCGCCGGGCGGTGGGAACTTCTTCCATTTGCCCGCCGGCTCCAGCCCGGTTGAGAACTTCTTGTCTCCCGCCGGGCACAGGCCCGCGCCGCCCGTCGGCCACGGCGTCGGCGGATTCTCGGCCACGATGTGGACGAAGTGGTGGATGTAGTCGCAGTCCGGGGCGAACCGAACGTAGAACCGGGCGTGCATCCGCTCCACGCCGGGCTTGAATCGCCGGAACAGGTGCCCGCCCGTGTTCTCGCCCAGTTTGGCCGTCACCAGAAGGCTCTTCTTCCCGGCAGAGGCCTGCGGCACGTCGTCCGAAAACGACAGCGCCTGCGCCTTGTTCGAGATGCTGGGCCACCGTTTCTTGTCGAACGTCCCCGCCTCGAACGTCTCGTGCAGCAGCACGCGCGGGTCCTTTTCGATGCCCCGGTCGCCGGGGTACTTCGAGGCGATGCCGGCCGGCGCCGCAAGCAGCCGCAGGCCACCCCGGGGAACGTCTCCCGCTGCTCCCGCAGCGGGCTCGGCCGCAAGCAGGGCGCAGCCGGCGGCCAGTACGCACGCAACGTTTCGCATGGTGGGCCTCCTGTGTTTCGGGTCGGCACGTCGGGGTGCCAACCTTCTCGAACGTGACCCGCCGCTCCCGCGGCGGGGTCGGACGGCGCCCGTTAATACTACAACGAAACTTCGCCATTTCGCGCGGTAGGTCGGAGCCTGCCCTGAGCCTGCCGAACGGGGACCCACCGCGCGGGAATCGCCGGTTTTGCAGCTGCGCGGCGGGTCAGGAGACCCGCCGCGCGGGAAGTTTCGTTGTAGTGTTACCTGCCGGCCAGGATGGCGGTGAAGCGGTCGATGGCCTCGTCGATCTGGTCGGCGGTCACGTCCAGGTTCGTGACGGCGCGGATCGATTCGGCGTCGCGGGCGAGGACGAGCACGTCGGCCGCTCCCAACCGCTCCACCAGTTCGGCCGCCGGCATGGCCGTCACGCCGAAGATAACGATGTTCGTCTCGACGGTGGCGGGGTCGATCTCGATGCCGGGCAGGCCGTCGATACCCTCCGCCAGGCGCTTGGCGCCCGCGTGGTCCTCGGCGAGGCGTTCGCGGTGATGGTCCAGGGCATAGAGCGCCCCCGCCGCCACGATCCCCGCCTGCCGCGTCCCGCCGCCGAACATCTTCCGGAACCGCCGCGCGCGGGAGATGAACGCGGCGTCCCCCGCCAGCGCCGACCCGATCGGGGCGCCCAGCCCCTTCGAGAAGCAGACGCTGACGCTGTCGAAGTGGCTCGCGTAGTCGGATTCCGAAATGCCGGAGGCGACGGCGGCATTCCACAGCCGCGCCCCGTCCAGATGCATCTTGAGGCCGGCCTGGCGTGCGGCGTCGGCCACGTCGGCGACCTGGTCGATGGGCCAGACGGTTCCGCCGCCGCGGTTGTGCGTGTTCTCGACCGCGACGAGTTTCGTCCGCGGAAAGTGCTCGTTCGCCGGCCGCAGGACGGCCCGCACCTGGTCGGCCGTGAACAGGCCGCGCTCGCCCCGGATGAGGCGGCACATGACGCCCGAAAGCGCGGCCGGCCCGCCCGATTCGTAGAAGTACGAGTGGCCGTCCGCCTCGAGGATGATCTCGTCGCCCGGCTCGGTCCACGTCCGGATGGCCACCTGGTTGGTCATGGTGCCGGAGGGCATATAGACGGCGGCCTCTTTGCCGAGAAGGTCCGAGACGCGGGCTTCGAGGCGCGCCACGGTCGGATCGTCGCCGAGGACATCGTCGCCGACCTCGGCCTCGGCCATCACCCGGCGCATCTCGGGCGTCGGCCGCGTCACGGTGTCGCTGCGAAGATCGATCATGGTCTCCTCCTGCCGATGCCGCCGGCGGCGCGCCGACACGTCATCGTCGCGGAACGTGCCCCGCCGCTTCCGCGGCGGGCTCGTCTCGACGCCGCGGCGCGCTTGCAACGGCGGCGCGCGGAGCGTATCGTAAGGTGACGGCTTGTGCCGAGGAGGTCAAGCGTTATGTCGAAGAAACCGAAGAAGGCGTCGCTCGCCGGCTACGAGAAGAAACGCGACTTCGCGAAGACGCCCGAACCGCCGGGCGCCGGGGGCGGCGAGACGCCCGAGGGACCGCTGTTCGTTATCCAGAAACACAAGGCCCGGACGCTCCACTACGATTTCCGACTCGAGGTGGACGGGGTTCTGAAATCCTGGGCCGTCCCGAAGGGGCCGTCGCTGGACCCCCGCGACAAGCGGCTGGCCGTCATGGTCGAGGACCATCCGCTCGACTACGCCACCTTCGAGGGCGCCATTCCCGCCGACGAATACGGGGCCGGGCCGGTCATCGTCTGGGACACCGGCCTCTACCGGCACCTGCCCGAGGAGGACAAGGCCGCCTCCATGGCCGACGCCCTCGCCGGCGGCTTCGCCGTCGTCCACCTGGAAGGCCGCAAGGTAAGAGGCGCCTACAAACTCATTCACGCCAAGATGGGCGGCGATGAGAGGAACTGGCTCCTCATCAAGAAAACCGACGACCATGCCGACCCCGACCGCAACCCCGTCAAGGACGAGCCGCAATCGGCCCTCTCCGGCCGCACCATCGAAGACCTCCTCGCCGAGGAAGGCCATGGCGCCTAACGCCGCCCGTCGCCGCTTCGTTTAGAGCAGTTCACGATCTTGTGTAGCGATGACTCGCGCGGTGGGCAATCGTACGTGTTTAGCGGGGTGGCACGGCCCTTGGGCCGTGCAGTCGCCCTCGGCAC
>CAZEBQ010000030.1:0-17672 GCA_964510295.1 uncultured Anaerolineales bacterium
GGTCGTCGGTCAGGTGCCATCCGGTCAGGGAGATGGCCGACGGGGTGGGATTGTAGATCTCGATCCAGTCCCAGTCGGACTCGGGATTGGCCGGGTACCACGCCTGGCCATTGTCGGCCATGAACTCGGTAATCAGGGGCGTCGAGTCGAGCAGCAGGCGCGGTTCCATCGGCTCGAAGACGGGGACCGGTGGCGGGCGTCGGCTCGGTCGGAATCGGTTCTCCGCTTGCGTCATGGAAACATGCTTCCTTTCCGCCGGCCCCCCGTCCGTCGTGTGTGAAGATGGTGCTGGCGCAGCAGCCCCGTCGGGAGCGGCGGCCTTGTCGGACCGGCTGGGCTGTCGGTCAAGCGGTCGACGTCGAGTTGAGCGGCGAAGTCGGTCGGGTCGTGGGTCTCGAAGCGGTCGGACGAGGCGCCGCTCGGCGCGAGAGGCGTCTCGGCATTGTCGGTCCGGATGCCCGCGATGACGGGGTCCGCGGCCGCCAGGGCCCGGGTCGCGGCCGACCGGAAGGCACCAGAGAGCCGGCAGCGCGCGGGCGGACGGTACACCATCATCGCCTCCCCTCATGGCGGCGCCGGCTCATGGTCCCTTGCCAACCGCGCAGGGGTGTACGCCGACGCAACCACACCGCACGGCTCCAGCGACCCCGGCCATCCCTCAGCCCGGTCTGGGAGACGGGTGTTGCGCTGTAGCCGCTTTTCTTAAGCCCCTTCAGCCCCACAACGTATACCCCGCCGGCGAGCGGGGACAATCAGTCCGTCCAAACGGTCGCCCGGGTGCCTTCGGCCACGCGGACCTCGCCGGCGACGGTGGTCGTGTCTTGTCCCCGGTCGGCGAAACCGAAAGCGGCGGCCGGCCTGAACGCCACGTCCACCAGTTCCCCCGGCCTCAGACCCAGATCCGTGGGCACCGAGATGCGAACCGGCAGTCCCCATTCGGGGACGGTCGGATCGAGGAGTTGATGCGTTGGAATCAGTTCGACTTGGGGCCCGACTTCCTCAACCGCCGCACGGGACGTCAGCCGGGGAATCGTGCGGAGACTGACGTCGACGTCCATGCCGACGACCGGGCGGATGTAGGTCTCCTGTCGGACGTAACTGACGATGTACCGGCTGTCGGTGGCGGCGATGGTCATGATGGGCGTGCCGGCCTGGACGTTCTGTCCGGGCCACTGGTGGATGGCCATAATCGTGCCGGCGATAGGGGCCCGTATCTTGAGCGATTCAATCTGCAGGGCGAGTTCATTGAGGCGTTTGTCCTGGGTATCGATGGCCGCCTGAACCGGGGCGAGCAGTTTCGCCAGGTCGGCCTCCTTCGTGAGGACGTACTGGCGGAGGCGTTCGTCGCTGACCTTCAACTGGTCTTCGGCTACCTTGAGTGCCTTCTGGTTTTCCTCGATCCGTTTCTGGACGACATCGCGATCGGATCGGAGTTGGACCTCGCGCCATGGCGCTTCGACGCCCTTCCTGACCAACACCGAGATGGTCGCGAGTTGCTCGTTCAGCGTGACGAGCGAGACCTTGTCGGTCTCGATGCTGCCGCGGCGGTCGACGATGTCCTGGCTGAGGGCGTCGATGACCTGCTTCAGGCGGTTCTGTTCGGCCACCTCGGTCTTGTGCTGGGTCTCCCATTGGGTCTTGTAATCCTCTTTGGCGGCTTCCAGTTGCTTGGCCAGGCCTATGCGTTCCTTCTCATAGGTTTCGCACATGGCCTCGAGCGGACCGGGGTCGAGTTCGGCGACCACCTGGTCCTTGAGGACCTCGCCGAACACGCGCCGTTCAACGCCGTCCATCTTGACCAATCGGCCGGCGGTCAGGCTGACGGCATCGGCGCGGACGGCCTGGACCTCGCCCACGGCGTTGGGCATGCCGACGTGCCGTCCCCAGAGCCAGAGGGCTCCGACACCGGCCGCAGCAAAGACGGCCACCGGCAGCAACTGGAACCGAATCCGGCGCCATCGCTGGCGCCACGGCGTTGGGATACGCGGTTTCTTTGCCACAGTCTGGATCTCCGACTACGTTAGATCTCGGACTCGTCCACTTCGCGTTGACTCAGCGAGGCGTACGCCACCCCGTCCGACGCTTCGAGTTCATCCAGGAGTTCGCGGCTGCGGGCGGGGTCGCGCAGCAGGAGCCGATACGAGAGGTCCATTCCCTCGTCGGCCGAGGCTCGCTCGCTCGCCAGGTGCATCTGCAGGCTGTGCCGGCGAAGAACCGACTTCAAGGCCACCGGCCCGGCGCCCAGGCCCGTCCAGTGCAGGTTCAGGATCACGTCGTAGCGATGGCGGCTGCCGAACGCCGTCATCCGCAGATACAGGAAGATCGCCGCCACGCACGCACACCCGATCAGAGCCGTGCTGAACCGCAACGTCCCCACCGCCAGCCCCATGACGATCGACCACAGAATGAACGTGGTGTCGCGCGTGTCCTTGAGGACGTTCCTGAACCGGACCACGGCGAACACGGCCAAGAGGCCGAACGCGATCACGATGTTGCCGCGCATCAGCGTCATCACCATGGCCACCAGCACCGGGAGGACCACCAGCGACGCCACGAACATCTTCGAGTACGACAGCGTCGTGTGGGTCCACATGTAAACCCAGCCGATGACGTGGCCGACGATGAACGCCAGCAGCACCACGAGGAGCACGGTTTCGGTGCCGCCGAGGCCGGCGGCCAGGTCGCCGCTGAGGACCAGTTGCAGCACGTCGTTCATGCATCCACCTCCTGATATCCGGCATTCCGCCACTCGGCGACGTCGCGGTGCCCCAGCAGTTCGAGTTGCGGCAGGTGCAGCACGATCATGCACGCGACGTACTTGGCCATGTTCTGGCGGTACAGGTCGAAACTGCGGGCCAGGTCGCGCATCCAGACGGGGAACCGGTTCGTGAACTTGATCTCGAGCACCACGCCGTCGATGCCCGGATAGATCTTTTCTCCCTTCGCCTCGAGCGACCCCCGGCCGCCGTACCGCACGGCGTGGACCCGCCGGTCGAACGTGACCCGGACGCTGTCGTCAGCCGGGCTGACGTAGGCTTCCCGCATGTACGAGACGAACACCTTGCCGTCGGCCTGGATCATGTCGCGCAGGCGCGTGAACTCCGACAGGGCCGCCATGCCGGTCGGGCTGGTGTCCATCACGTCTTCCGGGCGAGGCCAGTGCCCGCCCAGGATCATGGCCACACCCGCACGACGCACCGGCACACGCTGTTTCAGGATGACGTCGTTCTCGCGTCGCTTGATCTCCAGGAACGAGGGGCTCTGCGGCGTCTCGTCGTAGAAACGGATCCGCAGTTTGTAGCGGTTTTTCAGGCCCCAGAGGGTGGCGCGGCACAGGGTCAGGTCCGGGCCGTCCAGGTAAAGGCTGTGGACCGGGTACTCGCAGTTTCGAGCCGGGTCGGCGTGAGGGTCGGGTTCCAGGTAACTCAGGACGAAATCCCGGACCCCGCGCGCGGTCGATTCAGGGATGATGAACTTCAGTTCGAACCGGCTCCCCTGAAGTCGATGCGAGTAAGGCATCCGTCCGCATCCTTCCCTGCCCCGGCGGGCAAACTCCCCCCGCCCCCACAGAGCGAACTCCCGGGGAAACGCCCCCATCCTGTCTCGCCACGAGAGGCTCCCCAGCCTTATCATACGACCACAACCAGGGCAAACGCACCGCCTTCGACCCCTCCCCCTAACGGTGCGACTCACCTCTACGCTGCCGCACAATGTACGGCGGTCTCCGACTATTTGGAAACCACTGAATTATACTGGGAAAACGGGCCTTGGCAATGCCCTATCGCCCACAATCGCAAACATTTCACCGTCTGGAAACGACCCTTTGCCAAGGAGGTCGAGTCCGCCTTTGCGGCCCGTCAAGGGCGACGCGGCGTTGGTTGCCGGAGCGTGGTGTCCGCTGCCCCAACTTGTAGGGTGTCGAAACAAAACAGGCCCATTATGTTGGGCCAGAAGGCACCCTTCGCCCCGTTATCGACGACTCGATTCCGAACCTGGCGGCTCACCGCCGGCGGCCTCGATCCCCCGCAATTCCAGAAGCCGGCCCGTCAGGCGGTGCAACTCCACAAACGCCTTCAGGTAGTCGATGATGGACTGAGCCACCGTGTTCTGACTTTCCAGCAAGTTGCGTTCGGCCCGGATCACCTGAAACATCGTTGACCGGCCGATGGCGTGCCGGTCAACCTCCGCCTCGTAGGTTCTCTGCCGCCCGCTCAGGGTGACCTTCGACGCCTCAATCTGTGCCGTCGCCCGCTCCACCTCGATGTAGGCCGTCCGGACGTCCTGCTGAACCAGTTGCTCCATGTTCTTGAGGGCCTCTTGGGCCTGACGGTGGGTCAGTTTGGCCCGTTTGTGCTGGGCTCGTGCGGCCTGGTTCCCCAAGGGGACGGCCGCACGCACACCGAAGACCAGATCATGCGCGTCGCCCGGCAGGTCACCCCACGAGCCGCCGAACGACTTGGCATAGCCGCTCTTGCCCCAGGTGACGAACAGGTCGAGTTGCGGCAGCAGGCCGTTTCGTGTCCGGACCACCTCGAGGGTGCCCTGCTTGACGCGGAGCCTGGCCTCGTTCAGGTCAGGCCGCATCTGCATGGCCGCCTCGGCGTACGTAGCCGGGTCCACGTCGAGTGTCTCGTTGGGCACGTCGGGCGGTTTGGGCAGTTCGAAGTCGTGTTTCCAGAACCCGTTTCCTCCGGGGTTCATCGCCCGTAGCAGTCGCAATTTCGCCGTTTTCAGATCGCTCTGGGCATCGATCAATCGCTCCCGGCGTCGGGCCAGGCCGCCCTCGGCCGCCCACTGTTCGGTTCGACTGATCGTGCCGGCCTTGATCCTATCTTTCGTGCGCTCCAGCCGCTTCCTGGCAACGTCCACCACCTTCTCGAAGATCTCGATCTGGAGTTTCGCCAGCATGCAGTCCCAGTAGGTCTGCTCCACCTCGGCCACGAACATCTCGACGAACCCCCGCAGTTGGTAGTCGGAGGCGAGCGCGTCGAGCCGGGCCTGTCGGACGACCGCCAAATTGGCCTCCGTCCCCGCCCCCTTGAGGAGCGGCTGGGTCACGGTCAAACCCACCCAGGACCGGACGAGTTGATCGAGCATCGATATATCGCCGACCTCCGTCATCGCACCAAGGGCTACCTGGGTGCCGGTCGGAAAGAGCCTCGTCAGACCGGCTTCCGCGACGACGGTGTCGCTATGGTAGTTGAACTGTTCGCCCCGGCTTCGCAGGTCCTCGCCCGCCACACGTTCGTGCCCAATGGCGCCGGTCAGCACGGGGTCGAACACCGACCACAATTCGGGTTCCCAGGTGCGGGCGATCCGGGGGGTCAACTGCTCGACGACGAGGGCCTGGTTGTTCTTCAGCGCCATCACGAGCGCCCTGTTTTTGACGAGCGGTCCGTCGGAGAGAATGACGTCGTCGGCCGGCGCGGCCTTCTTGGCGACGGGCTCGGCCTTCTTGGCGGGACCGGCCGCGGCCTTGGCCTTCGGCTTGGTCGGCTTCTCGGGCGTTGCCCCGGCCGCCTTGCCGGCGGCAGGTGCGCCCGCGCCCCCCCGCGCCGGGCCGACGTACGTGTCGGAGTTCAACGGGCGGCACACTTTGCAGGACACAAGCGAGACGGCGGCGAGGGCCGCCGCCAGCCAGCACACGGCGCGACTCAACTGCTCCGGCCAATGCTTCATCGATCGCTCCAGGCATCCATGCGCTGCGCACAGACACGCCAGACCCGCAGAGTCCCCCGAACACGCCGATGCGTCAAGAGAAAAGGCCCAGGCGTCACCCCTCTCCTGGTGCCTCGCCACGGGCCGTGGCAGCCTTGACCTGCACCCAATGCCTTCACCCGTTTATACCCCGTGCCCCCCCCTTCGCGCAGCGCAAAAAACCGTTCGGGCGGACGCGTGGCGTCCCCGGCGTGTCACGGCTGCTTCGCCGCTGCCAACTCGCCGACCCCGGGCACCAGGACCCGAACTCGCTCGCCGGCCGGTCGCCCGTTCGGGTTCGGCACTTCGACGCGGATCATCAGCGTCTCGGCGGCGGGATCGGCGACCCCCGCAACGTGGATGATCTTGCCGGCCACGCTCGCCCCGTCGGTCTCCGGGAACACGACCTGGAGCGTCTGGCCGAGTTTCAGGCGTCGGACCTGGACGAGCGGCACGGGCACGTCGGCCCAGAGCGGGTCGATCTTGACGAGGCGGACGACGTCGCCGAGCGCCTCGACCGATTCCCCCGCCTCGACGTAGACGAACTCGACGCGGCCGGCGATGGGGCTCTTCATGGCCATCCGGTCCACCTGCACCTTGCCCTGCAGGTAGTCGTCCTGTGCCCGGTCGCGGTTGAACTTGGTTTTTTCGAGCGACCACTCGCCGATCTTGACTTCGAGTCGCTGATGCTCGATCTCCCACTCGGTGGCGGCCCCTTCCTTGCCGGCCCACTCCAGTTTCTTGAGGTCCGCCTCCTGCTGATCGAGTTGGGCGATGGCTGCCTTGACATGCAGTTCGTCGTCGGCCATCGCCTTCAACTGCTTCAGTTTGATGCGTTCGGCCTCGTCGTCGAGTTCCACCAGCACTTGGCCGGGTTTGACGCGGTCGCCGTCCTTGACGAGGACCTTGGCCACGCGGCCGGGCAGGACGTAGCGCATCATGATGTCGGCACTGGGCCGCGTCTGCCACTCGATGCCCGCGGTCGGCGCCGTCGGGGCCGGTCGGCCCGGCGCCTCGGCCGTGGCCGGAGGTGCAGCCGGGCCGGCGGCCAGCAGAACACCCACGCATCCGAGAACGAGTGTCTTCATCGCGCTGCTCCCTGGTTCCCCACGTCGCCGGCCGCCATTATGCTTCAGGCGGCCGCACGTGGCAAGGTTTTGTCGCGCCCGGCCCGCTTGCACAGGAGGGCGAGGCAAAAAGGCTCCAGGAACCTCCCTGCCTCACAACCTGCCGTGGCATCACATGATATGTTGTGGATGCGTTTGGCGGTCCGGGCTCAGGGAGATGGCCGGGCCCGGCATGTCGCGGTCGAGCACATCCGGGTCGTTCGAGGCCAGCAGCACGGCGCCGCCGCCGCCGCGGTACCCGTCAAGCGACCGGAAGAGCCGAGCCAGGTGACGCCCGTCGAACCCCACCGAGGGTTCGTCCAGGACGAGCAGCCCGGGCCCGGCCGCCAGGGCCGACGCGATGGTCAGCCGCCGCTTCTCACCCTCGCTGAGCGACAGCGGATGCCGGTCCGCCAGGTGGGCCAGGTCCAACGGCTCCAAAAACCCCCCGTCCGCCATGCCGGTACCTCGGCGCCACGAGGCATACTCGGCCGCCACGCTGCCGTACCGGAAGACGTATTCCGGCGCCTGGCCGACGAATGCCACCTGTCCGCGGCGGGGGCTCTCGGACTCCGCCGGAAGGTGTCTGTACCGGATGCGCCCGCGTTGCGGCCGGTTGAGGCCCGCCATCACCTTCAGGAGCGTGGTTTTGCCCGATCCGTTCGGCCCGGTGACGACGGTCGTCGCCCCGGCGACGGCGTCCAGGTCGACCTCGTCAAAGACCGCCGCGCTGCGCGGATACGCATAAGCAATCCCCCGGGCCTGGACCACCCTCGGCGCTGTCTCGGGCGGGGGAGCGATCCTCGACGGGCGGCGCGGCAACGACTCAGGCAGCCGCAGGCCGAACCGCTCGCAGAACGGCGGCTCATGGGCCCGCTGGGGCTTACCGTCATAGGCCACCGCCCCTTCCTCAAGCACGACCAGCCGCGTGGCGCGGGGGACCACGTACCGGGTCCGATGTTCGAGCACGATGACGGTCAGGCCCTCCTCGGCCGCCAGGACGGCCAGATGGTCCATGAGGGTCCTGGCGGATGCGGCGTCGAGCATCGCGGTGGGCTCATCGAGCACGAGGACGCTCGGCCTCATCGCCAGGGCCGCCGCGACGGCGACCGCCTGCCGCCGGCCCAACGAGAGGGTCTGAATCGGCCAGTCCCCCCCGCCCGCGAGGGCCGTGGCCTCCAGGGCCCGGTCGACGCGCCGGGCGATCTCGGCCGTCGGCAGGCCGAGGTTCTCCGGCCCGAAGGCCACCTCCTCCCAGACCGTCTCGCCGAATTGGCCCGCGCGCGGATCCTGCATCACGATGCCGAGATGCTGCGAGACCTCCCACGGCGCCAGGTCCTGGAGGGGCGTGCCGGCAAGGACCACGCGTCCGGCAGCGCGGCCCGGAAACACATGCGGGATCAGGCCTGAGAGACAACGGGCCAACAGCGACTTGCCGGCCCCGCTCCGGCCCGCCACAAACACGAACTCGCCCGGCCCCACCGCCAGGTCCACCGGGCCGAGGGCGAACCCGTCACCTTGGCCCGGCTGACACGAGAGACCCTCGATTCGCAGCCGATCGGCCATCGTTACACCAGACACAGGACGGCGGCGCTGCCGATGCAGAAGACCGCCGTCACCACGTCGGCCGCCCGCAGACGGGAGGCTTGGGCTGCGGCACGGGTGCCCGGGCGGCCGAACCCGCGGGTTTCAGCCGCAACCGCCATGAGGTCCGCCCGGATGAACAAGCGGGCGAGGAACGCCACGCCGGCCCGCCACCAGGCTCGGGCCGGCCCAAGCAGGGACCGCTTGCGCGGAACACAGGCCGCCCGAATCCGCATGCCCTCCCGCGCCAGGCGGACCTCCGAGGCCAGCATGCCCGTCATGGCGTGCGCCGCGGCAAAGAGGAGCACCATCCGATTCGGCAGCCGGGCTCGCCAGAGCGCCCGGCGCCACTCGGCTACCGATGTCGACAGGGCGAACGCCCGTCCCGCCATAACGAGGATCGCCAAGCGGACCACCGGTCCGGCATACTGTGTGACCGGCAGGCCCACCGACCCCAGCAGGAACGCGAGCGCCCCCACCCCGGCGGCTATCCAGCCCCACGTCCCTGCCCGGCGGGTCGCGGACCGACCAGCCCCCCTTCCCATCCAGGCCACCGAGATCGCCAGGAGCACGCCAAGTTTCCACCACTCGCCTACCAGGAATGTGGCGGTGATCAGACAGGCGAACGCCAGGACCGTAAGCCCCACGAGGGGCGTGTCTCGGCGCGTGCTGGCTGTTGGCGGCGAGGCGGGCCATTCGGCCATGGGGATCGTCCCCCGAAGAGGTCAGCCGCTCCGGCGGCGCCGCAGGGCCATGCCGGCCAGGCCCGCCGCCACCAGCGCCAGGGTGGCCGGCTCCGGAACCGCCGTGGCGAGGATGGTCTGGGTCAGGCGGCCGTAGTCCGGATCCCAGTTATACATGTGGGGATTGTTCCATGTGGCCTTGTCCCGGCCCTGGGCGAACAACAGATACGCCGCGTCGGCAGGGAGCCGCGGGGCAATGTCCGTCAGCAGCCACGCCTCGAAATCCGCCGACGTGCCGCCGAAGTACCCCAGCGGGTCGTCCAGTGTCAGGGCGTCCATGCCGGCCTGCGTCAGTTCGGTGACCGGAATCACGAACCCGTCCCAGACGAAATCATCGAACGTTATATCAATGGTGTCCGGCCCATCGGGCGGCAGGTCGCTGTACCAGTCGAACGTGGCTGACAGGGCCCACCCGCCGGCGGCGGAGGCGGCGTACGTTCCGGCGTTGGGCGAGCCGTCAATATCCCCGTAGCCGCCCCCCGTCGCGGGATCCCCCGGCTGCACGAGGTAATCGTGCGACACCTTCTCGCCGGCACTCGCGCCCTTGGGCACGCGGGCGTCAAAGGTCAAATCGGCCACGGTCATCGGCCCACCCGCCGCCAGGTCCACGTCCAGCACCAACGAGCCGGTCAGGGTCAGGATGCCTTCCTCGTACCCGTCGGGGTAGTCCTCGATCATCCAAGGCTCTGGATCCGGGTAATCCTCTGCCGGCACGCCGACCGGATTCTTGAAATTGAAACTGTAGCACGCGTCCACGTTCAGCAGGCCCGTGTCGCTCTCGACGTCGTCGGCGGTCATGGGCAGATGGTCCCCGACCACGCCGAGCGCGCCGCTCGATTGCGGCATCATGTGAATGTTATCCGGGTGGGTCATGAGCGTAAACATCACGGACTCCGCCAGAACGTTCGGTGCGACGCTCATCACCAATGCAAGCGCCAGGCTTCCTGTCAGTGTTCGCAGCGTCATGAGTTTCCTCCCCTTGTTCGATTCGGCTGTCCTGGAGGTTTCCTGCTTCCGCGCGACGCGGATCGTTTTTCCCATTGGCAGGGTGGTGGTCTTCCCGCGACCCGCCGGGGTGGGAATGGTCGTCCGGGGATTCTTTCGACGGGCCCGCCTCTCCGTGGAAGTGGCGGTTCAGCCCCTCGGTCACCCAATCCGGGACGGTGGCTTCCGGCAGGCTGTCGCAGTGCGGAAGGTACGGCTTGATGTCGAGCACAGGGGAGCCGTCCACGGCATCCAGCCCCCGGACCTTGACCTCCCCGGTCTCCGTCGAGAAGTCCAGCAGTTCGACCAGCGAGAGGCCGATCGGATTCGGACGGACCGGCATCCGGGTGGCAAAGACCTTGATGTGCTTGGGCTTCGAGTGCCCCTTAGGCATCTTCCATTCCCCCGCCCGGTGAACCCAGAAGAGGACGATGATATGGGAGTAGCCCTGGAGCCCCCGAAGCAGCCGCCGGTTCCGCTCGTCGAGCCGAAGCACGGAGACCGCGTCATCCCGGTCCGCACGATGGTGCCAGACGTCCCGCGGCGCGCCATACTCCGATTGGACGTACCCGATGGGCCGCACGGTCAAGGTCTCCGGCCGGCTGCGGGCTTCAGACTCGGTCATTCGATCACTCCGGCTTCCCTGAGTTCTCCGGCCACACTGCCGGCCAATAGGCCGGCCACCAGGCCGAGGACGGCGTTGGCCGCCACGATACTTCCCAAAACGGTCGCTCCCAGCACCTTGGCGGCGGGCACGCCCACCGCCCACAGGAAGGCGACCACGGTCACCGCCTGGGTGCCGGCCAGGGTGAAGCCCACCAGCCCCAGCCGAAGCCGCTCTCCCCGCAGCGGGCGCGAGAGCAGCCAGCATCCGTCCGCCACCAACCCTCCGACCACCGGTATCAATATCGACAACGGAAACATGCCGCCCAACACCAGGGCCATGCCGGCCTCGACCACGCCCGCAAGGGTCAGGATCCCAGGCCGCCGGACCCGCGCCAGGACCACCAGCAGGAGCAGCGTCCGCGGGATAGCCGCCACCATTTTCCCGGACAGTGGAACCGGCACGACCAGGTGAACGGTTCGGCCGATGACCCGGAGCAGCACGGCCGAGGCCACCCCGGCCGCCGCAGCCGTCACCAGCATGCGCGTGGTCAGCCACGGGCCCCGCATCATAGCCGCTCCGTAAACGCACCGTCCGTTTTCTCGCGCACAAACTGGACACTTCCGTCGGCAAACAGAACGTTTCGGCCGCCGCCTTTGCCCCCCGGTTCGTGATGCGGAAAGACCGGGATGCCCTTCCGCACGTAATCGCTCATCAGCCACCGTCCGCCGGGGGAGCCGATCCCCAACGGGTGCGGGTACTCGCTCAGCCTCAGGGGCAGCGGCACCCGCGTATCCCGCCGGCTGACGCTGTAGTACTTGTAGGTGATGAAGTGCCGCTCCCGGTTCTCCGGGGCATCGATGACCGAGTCGCCGCCCGGACCCGCGTAGTCGTGGCTTTGCGCGTATGGCTCCATCTGCGCCGCGCTCGGGCAGTAAAACAGCCGCACGTCCTGGACGTAATGCGGCACCAGTGCCGGCACGAGGACCGACTGCGGATTGCCACACTGATCCTCCACCGGGTAACAGGCCTCGTTGTGGTTCGCGTAGAGCCGCAGTGCCAAACCGAGTTGCCGGAGGTTGTTCGCACAGGACGTTCGATTCGCGGTCTCCATGGCCATGGCGAGCGCGGGAAAAAGGAGTGCGGCCAGGAGCCCCAGGATGACAATGACGATCAGCAACTCGAGCAGGGTAAACCCCCGGCCCCGCGGCGGGCTGCCGGCCGGGCCCGCGCCGGCGCGGGCAACCCCCCGTGAGTCGAAGCCCATCGGATTCTGATGCGCCTCAGCAGCGCTGGCCACGGCGTCCCCTCCCGTTCGTAGCACGTTCTGAGTAAAGGTAGCACCAAAGGGACGCCTCGTCAAGCGCTAACTGCAGATGTTTTTTGGGCCCCTGCAGACACTTCGCCTCAGTACCCTCTGGACCACGGACGCCGGCCTGAAGGACCTGCAGGAGGCATTGCCGGGGGTGATGATCATAGGCCCGTAAAAGGCTATCCATGGCCGGGCCGGCAGACATCTGGCGCGCGGTTGTGTTCACGTCCTCACCTCCACGACCTCCCTGTCCGCCTTTCCCTCCGCCACTACTGCGTCTTCCAGACTTGGCTCGGTCGAAGCCGGGCCGTGCTCATTTCCGGCGGTTGACTTCTCCACAAAGTGCACTACAATGCCATGAGCAACCTAACGGTTCGCATAAGGACGAGCGCTCGGTGGGGAACGTGCGGATGCGAGCTAAGGATTTGCCTTCAAGGGAGGCGATGCGAATGAAAAGAGAGAACAGTCTGCTATTGACGCTCGGCGCCGTGTTGCTGGCGCTGCTGGTCGTTCCCGCTGCGGCCGAGGAGATTCCCGACCCGCTGCCCGATCCGGACGGCAAACCGGCCGACATGAGCAAGCCCGTGCAGGTGTACATCCTGTTGGGCCAGTCCAACATG
Organism: uncultured Anaerolineales bacterium; assembly: GCA_964510295.1. Classification (GTDB taxonomy): domain Bacteria; phylum Planctomycetota; class Phycisphaerae; order FEN-1346; family FEN-1346; genus JAUVZF01. The sequence continues at coordinate 12,651 of CAZEBQ010000030.1, forward strand.
CTTGGTGCTGGTAAGGTTGCCGGCGACACGGACGGCACCCTCGAGTATGCGCTGAAGACCAAAAACAAATACCCATACCTTGTCGATGACGCCGGCAACTGGACCGTACGTAAGGACGTGCGAAACGTGCGCGTCATGGGAAGCGGCACGGGCCCGATGACGGTGTACAACAACGAATGGATGTCCATCACGGGCGGAAGCATCGGCCCGGAAATGGGCATCGGCCATTACGTGGGCCAGGCCACCGATGCACCGGTGATGATCCTCAAAAGCTGCATCGGCAACCGCGCCCTCGGCTGGGACCTGCTGCCGCCGGGCAGCGAGGGCTGGGAGTACCCAGAGGGCGGCAAAACCTGGGTTTTCCCGGGCTACGGCGGTTCGCCCGAGAAATGGGAAAAGGGCACAACGCCGGAACCGATCGGCTGGTACGCCGGCAAGCAGTACGACGGCGACGTCCGCAATGCGAAGACGGTGCTGTCCGAGCTCGACACGTATTACCCCGACGCCGTCGGATACGAGGTCGCCGGCTTCTTCTGGTGGCAGGGCGACCGGGATCGCTACACGGCCGGGCACGCCGCCCGCTACGAGCAGAACCTTGTTCACTTGATCGGGCAACTGCGTGAAGATTTTGATGCGCCGGACGCGAAGTTCGTCTGCGCCACGCTCGGCCAGACCGTCATAGGCGCCACGGGCAACGAAGGGCTCGTCCTCGATGCCCAGTTCGCGGTCAGCGATGCGGAGAAGTATCCGCAGTTCGAAGGCGACGTCGCTACCGTGTACAGCAACCCCCTCAGCATGGGCGGCGCTTCCAACAGCCACTACAACCGCAATGCCGAAACCTACATGAACGTCGGTGAGGCCATGGGCGAGGCGATGGTGACTCTGATCGTCCCCGAGCCTTCGTCGCTCGCACTGCTGAGCCTCGGCGGGCTGATGATGCTGCGTCGTCGTAAGTAACTGCGCCGCCTGCAAAGCCGGGCGAGGCGAAACAGAGTTTGGACAATCACGTTAAAGGGGGCTTAGTGCTAGATCCCCATGTCCAGCCATAGATATTGCCTTGTCAGGTCATCCAGTTTGAAAAGGGCATAGTCGGGCACGTGGCCGGTCCCCGGCGTGCCGGGTGTGGTCACCCCCCCCGTTACGTGTGTAGGTGCCGTCACCGCTGCTGGCGATGGACTCCATGATGGCGTTCCGGTTTCATCCTCGACAGGTCGGGATCTCTCTTCGACCCTGCGATGGCTGTCGCTTCACAAAGCCACTGCTTGCCCCCAACCTCGAAGGTGAAGTCGAGCGATGACGGCTGGCTACCTGTGGGCATCAGCGACCTGGGGGCGCCGACATCCAGTACGCGATTCATCTTCGGAGTACATCCTGAAGGAACTCCGCCGGCACCTCAGGGCCAAGTTCAAGGTGCCCGCCTCTGGCGCCGACCAGGTCATCGCGTTTCTGCGCGAACATGTCGCCCTCGTCAAACCCGCCAAGGTCCCGGCCGGCGCTTGCCGCGACCGGTCCGACCTGCCCGTTTTGGGCACGGCCGTGGCCGCCGAAGCAGACTGCCTGGTCACCGGCGACCGCGACTTGCTGGATCTCAAGGAGTTCCGGGGCGTCCCGATTCTCTCGCCGCGCGCTTTCCACGACCGCCTCCGTTAGTCCTACTACGCTACGTTCCGCGCGGGGGCCTTCCCAGGCCGCCGCGCGGTGGGCAGGATTGCCCACCGCGCTATCCCGATGGGGCGCAATGCAAAGTTGACAAAGTAGCACCAGGCGTTTCGCGCGGTGGGTCGGAGCCTGCCCTGAGCCTGCCGAACGGGGACCCACCGCGCGAGAACGTGTGGCTTGGGCGTTGCGCGGCGGGTGCGGAGACCCGCCGCGCGGCAAGTGGCGTTATCGGACTTTGGCTAAAGCATCGGCGGCAGCCGGGCCGATGCTACAAGCGCCCGAAGCCTTGGAACCTATGACCCAATGTGGGCCGCCGCCCCACAGGTTCCCCGCTGACACGAGTAAGTCGGAAGGAATCCCTGTGCTTGGTGTTGCGGCCAACCCGATTGATTCGTTCCTGGATTACCTGACGATTGAGTGCGGGCTGAGCGTCAACACGCTCCAGGCGTATCAGCGAGACCTGGAGCGTTTTGCCACGTTCGCCGGCATCGACCAGCCGGAGGCGTGGGAGGCGGTGCGCGGCGACCAGGTCATCGAGTTTCTGGTGGCCGAGAAGCAGCGCGGCTGTGCGGTGGCGACGGTCAGCCGGGCGTTGGTGGCCATCCGCATGTTCTTCCGCTTCGCCAGCGCCGAGAGGCTCGTGTCCAAGGACGCCACCGAGCACCTGGAGAGCCCCCGCCTGTGGGTCACCCTGCCCGAGGTGCTCGACCGCAAGGCCGTGGACCGTCTGCTTGCTGCGCCGGAGGCGGCGCACGACCGCTGGCCGCTGCGCGATACGGCCATCCTCGAGATGCTTTACGCCACCGGCGCGCGGGCCACCGAGGCGGCGGACCTGACCACCCGGAGCGTGAACCACGACGTCGGGTACGTCCACTGCATCGGCAAGGGGCGAAAGGAACGCATCGTGCCCGTCGGCCGGCGTGCCCTTGCCGCCCTCGACCTGTACCTGGCGAGGGAACGGCCCGGGCTCGACCGCCAGGGAAGCGAGTCGCTCTTCCTGACGCACACCGGCCGCCGCATGGGCCGGGAGACGATCTGGCGCCTCGTGAAGAAGTATGCCCAGCGCGTGGGCGTCAGCCGGCGCGTCAGCCCGCACACGCTCAGGCACTCGTTCGCCACACACCTTCTGGAGGGCGGGGCCGACCTCAGGGCCGTCCAGGAGATGCTCGGCCACGTCGATATCAGCACCACGCAGGTCTACACGCACGTCGACCCCAGCCGCCTCAAAGCCATCCACAAGAAGTACCATCCGCGGGCGTGATCGGCGCACTTCAGGCGACTTTGTCACAACTAACACTACAGCGCCACTTACCGCGCGGCGGGTCTCCTGACCCGCCGCGCAACGGCGAAAATGGGCTTTCGAGCGCGGTAGGTCCCCGTTCGGCAGGCTCAGGGCAGGCTCCGACCCACCGCGCGAAATGACGAAGTGGCGCTGTAGGGCTAATACGACTACGCTACGTTCCGCGCGGCGGCCTTCCCAGGCCGCCGCGAACGCCGTTTATACCTGTTCCTGGTGGCCTGGGAAGGCCACCAGGCGGACAAGAAGGAGCAAGGGGCCAAAGGAGGAACATTCTCCGAAAAAGACTGTTGACAAGAGCCGGTTTGGTCGTATACTTGTGCGAGATGGACAACTCGGCTAAGTCGTCTAAGTTGGCCAAGTTGTCGGGTTTTTCGGAGGTGAAACCATGACGACGCTCAGCGCGTCTCAGACGCGAATTCCGGCAGAAATGTTTAGCCGCGTGGCTTACCAGCGCGAGCGCATCTGCATCAAGCGTCGCGGGAGCAGGCCCGTATACCTCGTTTCTGAAGACGATTTGGCAATGCTGCAACGCCTGGAAGAGCGATATTGGGCCGAAGAAGGCGAGAAGGCGCTTGCTGAGTTCAAGAACTCGGGTGAAAAAGCGGTCGATTGGGAAACCCTAAAGGCAAAACTCGGCCTGTAAAGAAGAAACGGCAGCGCTACAGGGTCCAGTTGACACCCAGGGCCGAGGGCGAATTCGCCGACCTGCCCCTTCAGGCGCAGAAGCCAATTGCCCGATGGCTTGACCTGTTGGCCGACGATCCCTATCGGAAGGAAACCAAGAAGTTGGGTGGCAAGGAGACGATGCGCCGCGTTCACGCGGGGAAAGACTACGTCATCGTCTACAAGATAGAAAAGACAAGGGTGTTGATCCTCATCATTCGGGTTGGCCTCCGAAAAGAGATCTACCGCAATCTGTAGGCCCTTCTGCTCGCCCCCGGACCAGACTACTTGAAACTTGGTGCAATTCCTGGCTTATTTGCTTTCCCGCGCTTTCGCCCATTGGGCGTTTTCCTGGCCTTCCCGGGTGAACTCAAACTGACCCACTACCCAGGATTGCCTGCCGCGCCAGCCCCTGTGAGGAGCCGTGCGCGTTCCGCGCGGCGGCCTTCCCAGGCCGCCGCGAACGCAGTTTATCCCCGTTCCTGGTGGCCTGGGAAGGCCACCAGGCGGACAAAAAGGCGAAGTGGCGTTGTAGGGCCAGCCCCTGTGAGGAGCCGTGCGACGTTGACAAAGTAGCCCTCAGCCACCGTCCCGGTCGGCGGATTCTCTCGGCGAGAATCTCGGCAGCGAGAGGCCCCACTTGAGCGCGGCCAGGCGGATGGCGAGGATCACGACGACCGCCACGACGGTGTTGGCGGCCGCGCCCGGGAAAACCCAAGACAGGGCGGCGAAGACCACCGCCCCGCACAGAGACGCCGTGGCGTAGACCTCTCGGCGCAGGATCAGGGGAATCTCGCCGGAGAGCACGTCGCGGATCATGCCCCCCGCCACGCCGGTCATCATACCCATCAGGACCGCAATGACCGGCGAGACGCCCAGGCTCAGGGCCTTCCCGGCGCCGATGACGGTGAAAATCGCCAGGCCGAAGGCGTCGGCCACCAGGAGGACCCCGCCGGGCAGTTTCCAGCAGCGGACGATGACAAACGTCGCCAGCGCCGTCGCGGCCGCCACGATGACATAGGTGGGGTCCGATACCCAGAAGACGGGCAGGGCGCCCAGCGTCACGTCGCGGAGCGTCCCGCCGCCCAGGGCGGTCGCCAGGGCGAGGACGACCACGCCGAACAGGTCCAACTGTTTCTTCCCCGCCGCCAGCGAGCCGGTGACGGCAAACACGATGACGCCGAACAGGTCGAGCGCGTAGATGGTGGTCATGGCCTGTGCCTTGCGGGTCGGGCGGCGGGTCTCCGGGGCCTATTGTCCAATTCGACTCACTCCCGCGTGGTGGCCTTCCGAGGCCACCACGCTTGATGGCGGACCTCTCGCGGCGGCCTGGGAAGGCCGCCTCGCGGGTCGGGCGGCGGGTCTCCGGGGCCTATTGTCCAATTCGACTCACTCCCGCG
>CAZEBQ010000030.1:17772-23702 GCA_964510295.1 uncultured Anaerolineales bacterium
TCCGAGGCCACCACGCTTGATGGCGGACCTCTCGCGGCGGCCTGGGAAGGCCGCCGCGCGGAATGTACCGTAGTCGTACTACCCGCAGGCCTGGCGGACCTTGGCGAAGGCGTTCATGGCCTTCTCCAGGTCCTCGGGCTCGTGGGCGGCCGAGATCTGGACGCGGATTCTGGCCTGGCCCTTCGGCACGACCGGGTAGGAGAACCCGATGACGTAGATGCCCTCGTCGAGCATCATCGAGGCCATCTTCGTGGCCCGCTTTGCCTCGCCGAGCATGATGGGCACGATGGGGTGGTCGCCTTCGGTGACCCGGAAGCCGCGCTCGGCCATGCCGGCGCGGAAGGCCTTCGTGTTCGCTTCGAGTCGGTCCCGCAGTTCGGTGGACTCCGAGAGGATCTTGAGGACCTCGAGCGTCGCCGCCGCGATGGCCGGCGCGAGCGTATTCGAGAACAGGTACGGCCGGCTGCGCTGACGCAGGAGTTCGACGATCTCCTTGCGGCCGGTGGTGAAGCCGCCCGAGGCGCCGCCCAGGGCCTTGCCGAAGGTGCTGGTGATGATGTCCACCCGGCCCATCACGCCGTGGTACTCGTGCGTGCCGCGCCCCTTGGGCCCCATGAAGCCGGTGGCGTGCGAGTCGTCGACCATGACGGCGGCGTCGCAGGAGTCGGCGAGGTCGCAGATGCCGGCGAGATTGGCGATGGTGCCGTCCATCGAGAAGACGCCGTCGGTCACGATGAGGCGTACGCGTGCATCGGCCGCCTCTTTGAGTTTGGCCTCGAGGTCGGCCATATCGCTGTTCTTGAAGCGCAGGCGCCGGGCCTTGCACAAGCGGATGCCGTCGATGATGCTGGCGTGGTTGAGTTCGTCGGAGATGACGGCGTCTTCTGGGCCGAGCAGCGTCTCGAACAGGCCGCCGTTGGCATCGAAGCACGAACTGTAGAGGATCGTGTCTTCGGTGCCCAGGAACTCGCTCAGCGCCCCCTCGAGTTGCTTATGGAGCGATTGCGTACCGCAGATGAACCGGACGCTGCTCAGACCGAAGCCCCACTGCTCGTAACTGGCCCTGGCGGCGGCGATGACCCGCGGGTCGCCGGCCAGGCCGAGGTAGTTGTTCGCGCAGAAGTTGAGGACTTCGCGTCCGTCCGCCACGCGGATGCGGGCGCCCTGGGGGCCGGCGATGACCCGCTCTTCCTTGTAGAGACCGCTTTCACGGACCTCGTCCAGGATGCCTGAGACCTTCTCTTTCAGTGAACCGAACATGCGTACCCCCTAGCGGGTTCCAGTCCTAACACGACAACGAGACTTCGCCATTTCGCGCGGTGGGTCGGAGCCTGCCCTGAGCCTGCCGAACGGGGACCTACCGCTCTTGAAAACCCATTTTCGCCGTTGCGCGGCGGGTCAGGAGACCCGCCGCGCGGGACGTTTCGTTGTAGTCCTAACCGCGATTACCTGCTCGGCAACCGCTCGCGCTACTGCCGAGACCCGGAAGTCACGAAACCGCCTGCAGACGTTCCACGCGCACGTAATACGCGCTGCACAACGCGCGGCCTGACGCACTGTTTAACCACGTACGCAGTTCATAGTCGCCCGAATCGAGTTCCAAGGCAAAACGGACCGACGGCGTGCCGCTCGAAGCCGGTACCGTCTGATCGAAGCCGCCGATTTGGAGTCTCGCCTGACGGACGGGCACGGCCCGACCCTTGCCGTACGGCCCGCTGAGCGGGGCGTCCATGGCAGCCTGGGCCTCCGGCGGCCAGCGATACAGGGTGAAGGCATACCGCCCGGGACGGGTGACGCGAACGTCCCATTGCCCGATGCGGTCTCCCCGGGCGAGATTGCCCCAGTTGTCCGCGTAAGAGCCCCGCCAATCGCTGGAATAGAGCATCATCGGGTTGGCCTGTTCCGCGCCGAGGTCGATCCATCGCGTCTGTTGAAAGCAGGGCTGCACCTCGTTCCACCATCTCTCGTAATGCTCGCGCATGCGGCGGAGGATCTGCGGGTGCTTCGAGGCGATGTCGTGTTCCTGGCCCGGGTCGTCGTCGATACGGTACAGTTCCGTGCCTTTCACCAGCCGCCATTTGTTCCACAGCACCGCGGCGTCGCGTGCTTTCGGGTTGGCGCCGTATTGCACGACGAGCATGCGATCGGGGAGCCTGTCGGCGTCGCCGCGCAACAGCGGCGCCAGGCTGACGCCGTCGCAATCGGCGCCGTCCGGCGTTTCCAGACCACAGAGGTCAAGCAGCGTCGGCAGGATATCCTGTACCTGTGCCAGGTGTTCGATATCGCGCGGCGGGCCGATCCGGCCGGCGGGCCAGCGGATGAAGCACGGCACGCGATGCCCGCCGTCGTAGTAACTCCTTTTCTTGCCCCGCATCCCGGCGTTGTAGACCTTCTCACCCGCGGCGGTCCCGTTATCGGTCATGAAGACCAGGAGGGTGTTCCGGGCCAGATCCTGCTCGTCGAGGAACTGGGCCAGCCGGCCCACGTTCTCGTCGAGATTGGCAATCATGCCGAAGAACTTCTCCGGTCCTTTGCCGCCGTACGGCTCGGCGTAGCGGTCGGCGACCCAATGCGGCACATGCGGCACGTTGGTCGGCACATAGCAGAAGAACGGCTCGCCGGCACGGTGCCGGGCCTTCATCCACTGCATCGCCTCGGTGAACCAGACGTCCGTGCAGTACCCATCGTACTGCTCGTGCCGGCCGTTGTGGCGATAGGTATCGTCGAAGTAGTCGTTGCCGAAGTAATCCGGGATGCTCGTGATGCCCCAGGCGCCGTGGCGGACGACGGTGTCGAAGCCGCGGTCCATCGGCCGGTGTGGATAACTGTCGCCAAGGTGCCACTTGCCGAACAACGCGGTACGGTACCCGCCGGCCTTGAACGCCTCCGCCAACGTCGGCAGGCCCCGCCGCATCATGGAGCGACCCAGGCAGACGAACGTCGCCCCGTTCGCCATCGCGTCGCGCCCGGTCAGCAGTTGTCCCCGCGTAGGCGTGCACATCGGCGCCACGTGGAAGTCGGTCAAGCGCACGCTCCGGCTGTGCAGGCGGTCGAGGTTCGGCGTCTTGAGCACCGGGTTGCCGTGACAGGCCAGATCGCCGTAGCCCTGGTCGTCGGTCACGATGAGAACGACGTTGGGCCGTTGCCGGGCCGGAGCGGGCCCGCCGGCGGCCGGCCTCAGCGGGCTGGCGAGCACCAGGCCGGCCGTGCCGAATCCCAGGGCGCGGATGAAGGCTCTGCGGTCCATTGTCAGCCCTCTTTCTGCGGTATTTCGTAGCGTCAACGCGCCGGCCGCGCTCCTTTGGCGCGGCCTTGGGGCGCGTCATCCCACGTCACGTTGCGATAAATCCAGTGCTTCGACTTATTGATGGGCCAGGGCACTTCCTGCTTCGGCATCCATCGGGCCAACTCGTGCTTGACGCGGGCGTGCCCGGGGTCATCGGCGAGATTGGTCCACTCCCAGGGGTCGCTCTCGTGGTCATACAGTTCCTCGGTGCCGTCGATATAGCGAATGTAGCGCCACCGGTCGGAGCGGACCGCATGATTCCCCCGCCCCATCGTCATAAGGGCGGGGCGGGGCCAGGGGGCGTCCGGCTTCTTCAGAAGCGGCACCAGGCTGACACCGCTCAGGGCCTTGCGCTCGGGCAAACCGCAGAGGTCCGCCAACGTGGGATAGATATTCAACAGGCTGACGGGGTGGTCGCACACGCTCCCGGGCTGTGTCACGCCCGGGGCGACGATAATGAACGGCACGCGGGTCGCTTTCTCCCAGAGGGTGAATTTGACACACGTTTCCTTATCGCCCAGGTGGTAGCCATGATCGGACCATAGAACGATGACGGTACGGTCGGCCCGGCCGGTGGCATCGAGTTGATCCAGCAGCCGACCCACCATCTGGTCGGCGAAATCGGCCGAGGCCTGGTAACACTGCACCATCGTCTTGAGGCTTCCGGGGCTGTCCTCGGGCCGGGCGATCACGTTCTTGTAAATGAAGTCCTCTTTGGCCACCATGTTGCGGCCAATCTGCGGCACATCGTCCAGGTCGCCGTCCTTCCGTGGTGGAACGCGGGTCTTGTCAAACGGATACCGGTCGAAGGTCCGGCGGTCGGCATAGAACGGGAGGTGCGGCTTGAAGATGCCCGCCGCCAGAAACAGCGGCCGGCGCGTCGTCTCCTCCATCGCTTTTTCCACCCATTCCACCGTGTCGCAATCAATCAGTTTCCTGTCATGGACGCCCCAGTCGAACCAGGTCTTCGACAGCGGCCCTTCCCGGTAGCCGTTGTGATTCGGCTTCGGCGCACGGGTCGGCCGCATACCAAAGAACGCCTGGAACGACGGGTTGCCCGGACGGTCGCGTCCCGCCGCGCCGTGATGGAAGATCTTGCCCGCCCCCATGGTGGCGTACCCGTGCCGAGCGAAATGCTGCGGCAAGGTCACCACGTCGGGGAGCAACTCGCGCCAGGCGTCGCGGTTTCCGTACACGCCGCTCGCCGACGGATGCAGGCCGGTAAGAATCGCTGTGCGAGAGGGGTTGCAGGCGGGCGCGACGCAATACGCGCGGCGGAAGAAGGTGCCGCGGGCGGCCAAGCGTTTCAGGTTAGGCGTCTGAATCGGGTTATCCGGATCGAACAGGGTGGTCCAGTCGTTCATGTCGTCGATGGCGATAAACAGGACATCCGGCCGCTCATCGGCCGGGGAGGCCCGAACACCGGCCCGGCCGCCGCCGAGGAGGGCGGCGCCGCACCCGACGGCCCGCAGGAACGAGCGCCGGTTCATGAGCCACTCCTTGCCCCGCGCGGGTGCAGGACCACCGCTTCGCCTCCGCTTCGCCGATGGCATGCTTCGGCCTCCTTCACTGGCGATCTTGCGGACCGCTAATACTACTACGCTACGTTCCGCGCGGCGGCCTTCCCAGGCCGCCGCGAACGCAGTTTATGCCTGTTCCTGGTGGCCTGGGAAGGCCACCAGGCGGATAGGTTCACCCAAAGCATCCCTGCCTGCTGCCGTCCGTGGCGTCGAGCAAACCCTTTGTTCGTGCGGTCAAACGCTGCCTCATTATGCATGAACGGTGTTCTCTATCCGGGAAATCCGGGCTAAGCCCTCGCGCGGCGGGTCAGGAGGCCCGCTGCGCTCCATGCAGTCTTGAGACGCTCTACGCGTCGGACCAGTCGAGCACGACCTTGCCGGAGTGGCCCGATCTCATCACCTCGAAGGCCTTCTCGAAATCGGTGTAGTGGAACTGGTGCGTGATGAGGGGCATGATGTCGAGCCCTCCCTGGATCATCACGGTCATCTTGTACCACGTTTCGTACATCTCGCGGCCGTAGATGCCTTTGATCGTGAGGCCGTTGAAGACGACGTGGTCCCAATCGATCTCGGTCTGCGGCAGGATGCCGAGCAGGGCGATCTTGCCGCCGTGGCACATGTTCGCCAGCATCGACCGGAAGGCGTCGGGGCTGCCAGACATCTCCAGACCGACGTCAAAGCCTTCCTTCATGCCGAGCGACGTCTGAGCGTCCTCGACGGTCTCGGTCCGCACGTCGAGCGCCAACGTCGCGCCCATCCGACGCGCCAGGCCCAGGCGGTACGGGTTGATGTCGGTCACAACGACGTATCGGGCACCGGCGTATCTGGCGATGGCGGCGGCCATGCAGCCGATGGGACCCGCGCCCGTGACGAGCACGTCTTCGCCGAGCACGTCGAACGACAGGGCCGAGTGCGTGGCGTTGCCCAGCGGATCGAAACAACTGGTGACCTCCAGAGGAATGCCGGGGTCCGCCGCCCACACGTTCGTGACGGGGATCGAGAGATACTCGGCGTGTGCCCCGGCGCGGTTGACGCCGACGCCGCTGGTGTTGGGGCACAGGTTCCGCCTCCCGGCCAGGCAGTTGCGGCAGTGACCGCAGACGAGGTGCCCTTCGCCGCTGACG
>CAZEBQ010000031.1:0-5350 GCA_964510295.1 uncultured Anaerolineales bacterium
CATCCTTGTTGGCTGTGTCAAGGTAGGTGCCTTTTGCCTTGATTCGCCGCGCGCAGCCGCATATCGTCAGCCCACCATGCAACCCGACGAGCGCACCTACACCGCTTCCGACGGCACCAATCTTCCCCTGTGGGTTTGGCAGCCACCAAAAAAGGTGCCAGGCACCTTTTCTGGGAGGCCTGCGGCGATGGTGTATCTGCATGGTATCCAGAGCCACTCGGGATGGTATGGGGCGTCGTCGCGGCGGCTGGCGGAGGCGGGGGTGGCGGTGTATCAGGTTGAGCGGCGCGGCAGCGGGTGCGATGCGGACCACGAGCGCGGTCACGTCGATAAGGCCGAAACGTGGATGGAAGATGTTGCCGCGGCCGCGGAACTCGCACGCCACGAAACCGGCGTCGAGCGCGTCCACCTGATGGGCGTCTCGTGGGGAGGCAAACTCGCGCTGGCGTGCGCGGCCCATCGGCCGGACCTGTACCGCAGCCTCATCCTCTCGGCCCCCGGCATCATCCCCGTTGTCGACGTGGCCCTGGTGATCAAGGTCCGCGTGGCCAAGTGCCTGATGACGGGGCAGGAACGGCGGCGGTTCCCCATCCCGCTCGGCGACCCGTACCTGTTCACCGAGAACCCCGAGCGGGTCCGCTACATCGCCGAGGACGCGTTGAGCCTTCGCGAACTGACGGCCCGGTTCATGTACGAGAGCCGCCGCCTCGACGCGATGGTCCGCGCGGCCGCCGCCACCGTCGGCGCGCCCACGTTGCTCGCGCTTGCCGAGTGCGACCGCGTCATCAACAACGAGGCCACCCGCTCGCTCGTCTATTCGATGACCGCCCGCAAGCGGGTCATCACGTACCCCGGCGCGCACCACACGCTGGAGTTCGAGGTTGACCCGCAGCCGTACTTCAAGGACATTGTGGCCTGGATCGAGCAGGTTGAGCGCGAGGCACGCGAGGTTTAGCCGTCGCCGCCCGCGGCGACGAGGGAGGGTCCAAGCGAATGAACGCCCTCATCGTTTACTTCACGCAGACCGGCAACACCGAACAGGTGGCCCGCGCCATCGGCCGCGGCCTCGACGGCGCAGGGTCTGAGACGGTGGACCTGGCAACCCTCCGCGAGGCCGGCCCGCGGGACTGGCTCGACTACGACCTGGTGGCCCTGGGAACGCCGGTCTTCTACTACAAGGAACCGGTGACCGTTCGCGAGTGGATCGCGTCGCTCGCCCCCCGGCCGCAGCCGGGACCCGTGCTGACGTTCAACACCAACGGCGGCAACCCGACGAACACGTTCCGCCGGCTGCGGAAGCAACTGAAGGCCAAGGGCGGCCGCGTCATCGGTTCCTTCGAGTGTCTTGGCTACGACACGTACCCGATTTACCTGAAGTCGTTCCGCCAGTGGGGCCGGCCGAACGCCGCCGACCTGGCCGCCGCCGAGGCGTTCGGACGCGACATGGCCGAGACGGCCGCCCGGTTCCTCGCGGGCGACCCGGTCGCCGAACCCTCGTACCCGTTCGTGGGCGGCAAGCACTTCCGGCTCTCGTGGATTTGCCGCAAACCGATCCTCAACCGGTTCTTCCCCAAACTCAACCTGGACGAGGCCCTCTGCACGGCGTGCGGGGCGTGCGCCCGGGCGTGCCCGACCGGGAACATCAGGATGGTGCCCGGCCCGCAGTTCCTCGACCGGTGTATCCGGTGCTACCTGTGCGAGCGGATCTGCCCGCAGAACGCCATCCAGTGCGACTGGCGCCGCCTGACCAGGATGATGAACCCGTGACGTCCACCACCGCTGGACACGGCACGCCCCAGACGGTACAGTGTTGCCTCGATGAACAGCCTTGGTGGGCGAAAAACGATTGTCCTCGGCCTCGACGGCGCCACGTGGAGCGTTCTGGACCCGCTGCTCGCACGGGGACGGATGCCGAACCTGGCCGGCCTGATCGCGCGAGGCGTCCGCGCCGTGAACCTCTCGACCACGCACCCTGTCAGCCCTATCGCGTGGTCCTCGATCGCCACCGGCAAGAACGCCGGCAAGCATGGCGTCTTCGATTTCGGCCGCCGGGCGCCCGGCACGTATCGGATTGAGAGCGTCACCAGCCGCCTGCAGCGCGGTCCCACGCTGTGGGACGTGGCGTCGGGCGCGGGTCTCTCGTGCGGCGTGTTCAACGTGCCGGTCACCTGGCCCCCGCGCGACTGTAAGGGCTTCATGGTCACGAGCATCTTCACGCCGGGCGCCGACTCGGGGCTTACGCATCCGGCGGAACTTGCCGGCGAGTTGAACGACGTGACGGGCGGCTACGAGATTGTCACGCGCGAGGTCTTCGACCCCGCCAGGCCTCGCCCGTACCTCGACAGCGTGCTTGCGACGATCGAGAAGCGCGAGAAGGCCCTCGACTTTCTGCTCGACCGCTACCGCATCGGCGCCGGCATGCTCGTCTACAACGAGACCGATACGATCCAGCACAAACTGTGGCCCGACGGCGCGTTCCCGGCGGACGGCGAGCCGCCGTGGCCGGCGTCGGGCGTGTGCGACGTGTACGAGCGGCTCGACGCGGCCGTCGGGCGGCTCATCGACCGATTCGGCGACGAGACGAACCTGCTGCTCGTGAGCGATCACGGGGCAGGGCCGATGCGCGGTGTCATGTACATCAACCAGTGGCTGCGAAACCGGGGGTGCCTGAGGCTGCGGCGGTCCGTCGGATACCCGCTCAAGTGGTTCCTCGCGCGCAGCGATCTGCTGGTGCGCGGCTACCGGGTGGCGCAGAAGATGGGCATGGGCTGGATCGCCCGGCTGGTTCCCGACAGCCTGCGCCAGGGCGTGGCCACGAGTTTCGTCTCCTTCGACGACGTGGACTGGTCGCGGACCCGCGCGTACAGCCACGGCGAGTTCGGGCAGATCTTCCTGAACCTTCGTGGCCGAGAGCCGCAGGGCATCGTCGAACCGGGCGCCGAGGCCGACGAGGTCCTGGCAACCATCACGCGGGAACTGGGCGAGGTGGTTGACCCCGCAACCGGCCGGCCGGTCGTCACGAAGGTCTGGCGCCGGGACGAGGTCTTCCACGGGCCGGTCGCCGACGAAGGGCCCGATCTGCTCTTTGTGCTCGACGATTATGCCCGCGACGCGTCCGTCCAGTTCGGTATCGGCCGGCGGGGCGTCCTCGGCGGCCCCGAGTTCGCGGACCGCGGCTGTCATCGGCCGGAAGGGGTCTTCATCGCCGCCGGGCCGGAGATCCGGCACACCGGGCTCGACCGCATCTCGTGCATGGACGTTACCCCGACGGCGCTCCACCTGCTGGGGTTGCCCGTGCCGGACGACACCGACGGCCGCGTCCTGACGGAGATCCTCACCGGCACTGCGGCGCGGCCGGTGACACGGTCGGCGGCGGGCGAAACGCCCGTCGCGTCCGAGGCCGACCTCCCTGCCATGACCGACGAAGAGCAACGCGAGGTCGAGAAGCGGCTCCACGATCTCGGGTACCTCGACTGACGGGTACGGGATACGCCAAAGGAACGGTGCTCCCATGTGCGGCATCTGCGGCTTCAACTGGACGGACCCGGATCTGGGGGCCCGCATGATGGCCGTCCAGGCGCATCGCGGTCCCGACGATTCCGGCGTGTTCGCCGACGAGCGTGTCTGGCTGGGTCACCGTCGGCTGTCGATCATCGACCTGACGTCGGCCGGGCGCCAGCCGATGGCCTCGGCCGACGGCCGGCTGCAGATTGTCTACAACGGTGAGGTCTATAACTACCTTGAACTGGCCGCCGACCTCCGCCGCCTCGGTCACACGTTTCGCACCCGCACCGACACCGAGGTCGTTCTGCAGGCGTACCAGGAGTGGGGCGAGGGGTGCCTGGAGCGTTTCAACGGCATGTTCGCCTTCGCCGTCTACGATGAGGCGAAGGGCACGTTGTTTCTGGCGCGGGACCGGTTCGGCATCAAGCCGCTGCACTTTCGGCACTCGGGCGACCGATTCATCTTCGCGAGCGAGATCAAGGCGATTCTCGAGTGGGCCGACGTTCCCCGCCGGCCCGACCCGCTGGCCGTCTACGATTACCTGGCGTTCAACTGCTACAACCACACCGACCACACGTTCTTCGACGGCGTCGCGTCGCTGTTGCCGGGCGAGTGCGCGACGTTCGACCTGCGTGAGCGGCGTCTCGCGCGCCGCCGATGGTACGCGATTCCCCTCGGCCGGCCTCGCGAGGTCCGCGACGAACGCGAAGCGGCCGCTCGGTTCCGCGACCTCTTCTTCGACGCCATCCGTCTGCGGCTGACGCGGTCCGACGTCGAGGTCGGCTCGTGCCTCTCGGGTGGGCTCGACTCGTCCAGCATCGTCTGCTCGATGCACCACCTGGCCGACGTCGATGCGCGCGGCCACCAGACGTTCAGCATCGTGTTTCCGAACACCTCGTTCGATGAGTCGGGCTACGTGGCCGACGTGATCGGCCTGACCGGCATGCGCAGCCACACGACCACTTCGTCGCTGGAGCGGCTGCTCGAGAATCTGGAGCGCATCGTCTATCACCAGGAGGAACCCTTCGGAGCGCCGGGCAACTTCGCCCAGTGGGAGGTCATGCGGCTGGCCCACTCGCGGGGGATCGAAGTCCTCCTGGACGGACAGGGCGGCGACGAACTCATGGCCGGGTACTACTTCTTCATGGGGTACCTGATGCTGGAGTACCTGTTGGCGGGCCGGCCCGGGGCGGCGGCGGCCGAGGCCGTCGGCATCGTGCGGCACCATGGGATGATGACGGACCCGTTCCTGGCCACGGCGCTGTTCGTCGCGCCGGCGCGTATCAAGGCGATGCTGGGGCGGCGGTATCTGAAGGTTCCCCTGGCCGCCCCCTTCGCCCGTCGGATGGCCGCCGAGAGCGACGTGCCGAACCGCATGTACAGCCGCCTCGACCTGAACCAGGCCCTGGCCTACCGGATGACGTTCTCGCTGCCGCAACTGTTGCGCGAAGAGGACCGCAACTCCATGGCCTTCTCCATCGAATCGCGGCTGCCGTTGCTCGATTACCGGCTGGTCGAGTACCTGTTCTCGCTGGGTCCGGAGTGGAAGGTGCGGCGGGGGATGACCAAGCACGTTCTGCGCGAGGCCATGCGGGGCATCCTGCCCGACCGCGTCCGCCTGAGGACGTACAAGTTGGGGTTCCCGACGCCCATCGTCGAATGGCTCCGCCAACCGCGCTTCCGCGCCCTGGTCGACGACCTGCTGCATTCCGATTCGTTCGCCTCGCGCGGCTATTTCGACGTGCCCCGCGTCCAGCGCCTCTACGGCGAGCACGTCGCCGGCAAGACGAACGCCTGGCAGACCATCTGGAAGGCGATTAACCTGGAACTGTGGCTGCGGCGGTTC
>CAZEBQ010000031.1:5450-23527 GCA_964510295.1 uncultured Anaerolineales bacterium
GAGGCGACCAGCGGCGGGTGTCCGATCGGCCACACCTCGATGAGTTCGAGGCCCGCGCCGCGCATGAGGTCCTCGACGGTCCGGCGGCCGTAGAAGTAGACCGGGCACCGCTTCGTCTTGAGCCAGAGGCGTCGAGGCAGGTTCAGCAGCATCCTCTTCCGCGGAAAACTCGCGACGAGGCGGCCGCACGACAACCCCCGCAGCCGCGCCAGCATCGCCACAGGGTCCGCCACGTAGTCGAAGACCCCCATCGCGACGACGGCGTCGAACGGCTCGTCGGGCTCGTAGGCCTCGGCCGAGGCGCAGACGAACCGGCACCGGTCGGCCTGGCCGGCGCGTTCGGCGAGTTCGCCAGCCAGTCGGCACATCTCGTCCGAGAGGTCGATGCCCGTCACGTGCTCGACCCCCGCTTGGGCGAGCGCCACGGCCACCCGGCCGGAGCCGCAACCCACCTCGAGGACCCGCCTCGCCCCGCCCGCGCCCCTCAGGCACATCTCGGTGCGCTGGCGCAACTCGCGACGGCGGAACAGGGCATCGACCAGCCGCTGGATGGGGTTCCGCTGCAGGCCTTCTCCGTAGATGTTGTCGAAGCGTTTGGCGTCGCGTGTGAAGTAGTCGCGGACCTCGCCTTCCCGTTTCACGCCAGTATCTCCCGAAAGGTGGTCCATCGGCGTGTGCCGAGGAGGCGGTCGAACCGCTTGAAGGCGCGGCGGCGGTTGACCGTGGTAATCCATCTCATCAGTTTGCCGTGCTCGGCCAGCATCGGGTGCTCGGCTTCCAGGTCCCACAGGTTGAACGTGGCGTCGTCGAACTCCCACGGGTGCAGGTAGATGACCGGTGGGCAGCGCCACCGGCGGCAGTACCGCCACAGAAAGTACCGGTTCAGCACCGGCGGGAACAGTCGCAAGTAGAACCCCCCGCCTATCAGCGTCCGCAACGGCCCGAACGTGTATACCGGCATCGGGAACTCCACCAGGCCGTTGCGAAGACGGTGCGGCCAGAACGGGGCGTCGGCCACGCCGCCGTAGAAGAAATTCTTCAGCGGCGCGATGCTCGAATCGTACGTGAAACCCTCGTCGCGGAGCACGTCGAACGCCCACGCCGTCTCGGCCGACATCGAGAACGACGGGGCACGGTATCCGCGCGGCCGGACGCCCGTGGCGGCCTCGATGGCGTTGCGGCTGCGGCGGATGTCGGCGCGAAACGCCTCAGCCGTCATCCGGTGGACCCGCTCGTGCGACCAGCCGTGGCAGGCGATCTCGTGCCCCGCCTCGACGATACGCGCCAGTTGCGGCCGCACGTTCTCGAGGATACTCGCCAGCACGAAGAACGTGGCCCGGACGCCGTGGGCGTCGAGCAGGTCGAGCAGACGCGGAAGCGTCTCGCGGGCCCGCTTCGGAACGCCCTGCTTCTCGACGTTTTCCTCGGCCCAGGGCACGTAGTTGTAGTATTCCTCGAGGTCGATCGAGAGGATGGCCGGGTCGGGCGGCACGTCTATCCGCTCGGCCACGAGGTCGCGATAGGATGGACCCGTCGGGCGTTCGGCCATTTGCCGGCCCTCGTCACGAGACCCGATGCACAAAACGCAAACCGGTCGTTGGCGAGTCATGCGTCCCGTTGATCCGGATTAGGCGCTCCGGCGGCACCTATCGTACCTCCAACTCAAGCGCCAGCAAGACGGCCGTTGCGCCGAGGATGACGGCGCCGGTGACGGCGGCGTCGAGCCAGAGGCGGACGCCGGTGGCCTTGGTGACCAGGTACACGCGCACCGCGCCGCTTACGACGTAGACGGCCAGGAAGACGGCAGCCAGGCCGGGCAGTGCCCAGGCGGTCATGGCGGCGGCGCCGCCGGCGAGGATCGTCGCCAGGGCGCACCATTCGAGGATCGTCAGCACCTTCTCGCGGCCGCTCGCCAGCAGGACCGGGTTCAGGACCGTCCGGTGGACCTCGAAGAACCCGGCCGCCACCAGGATCGTGAGCAGGCCCTCCTGGCCCTCCTGGTGCAGGTACCCCAGCACCCATCCCTTGGCGACGTGGATGACCGCAAACGCCGCCAGCATGACGGCGGCCACGCCCCAGAACGAGGCCCGCAGCGCCCGCCCCAACTCCTTCGGGTCCGGGTGACGGGCCAGGTTCGGCACCGCCGGGAACAGGACCCGTCCGACGGGCTGGCAGAACTCCATGGCGGCAATCGAGACGGTCCACGTCACCCAGAACGCCGCCGACGCCTTGGCGCCGTGGCCGACCCACGCCACCAGCACGCCCGCCTGCGACGTCAGCAGCGGCGCCACCGTCGGAAGGAACATCAAGGCGGCGTCGCGCGTCATCCCCGCAAGCGGCAGGCCTCGCCACGTAACGGGTTGCCGTTGACGGCGCAGGAACGCTGCCAGTTCGACGGCCACGAGCGCCGCTCCCACCGCATACGTGGCCGCCCACACGCCCACCAGGCCCGTCCACGCCAGACCTGCGCCCAGCATGACGACGGCGGCCGAGATAAACCGCAACAGGTGGAACGTGCCCGCCTCGGCCAGCAGGCTCCACCGCATCCGCTGGAACCCGTCGAACACCGCCACCATGACCAGCAGCATCGAGTACCCCGGCAGCCAGAGCGCCCCCAATTGAAGCGGTCCGACGTACGATGCCACGAGGTCCGCCTGCCCGGGATGCCATCGGCGCACGACCGCCAGGACGACCTGCGGTATCGTCAGCCCTGCCGCCGTCAGCAGGAGCGCGATGCCTGCACCGAGGACGACCCCGCCTCCGACCGTCCGTGCGATGGCCTCGGGCGCGCCGTCGCCGCCCTCGGCCCGGGCGCGCGAGATCCGCAGCGTGACGCTCCGCGCCACGCCGCTGGTCGTGAGCAGCACCGCCGCGAGCATGACGGCCAGCACGACCGCCAGGCGGCCGGCATCGGACGTGTCGTCGGCGCTGGCGTACACGCGGTTGATCATGACGAGGATCGCGAGGTTCATCAGGCTGAGGATGCCCTGGTTCGCGAGCATCGCCCCCAGGTTGCCGCGCACCATAGCCGACAGACGTTCGCGGATGCCTCCGGCGCCAGATGGTGCGGTCGCGGTCATTCGGCGGGCACCTCCCGTCGTTCGACGGCGGCGCGGATGGCGGCCAGCAGCCGCTTACGCTCGGGGAAAGGTCCGTACGTCAGGCCGTCTCGGGCCTTCTGCCGGGCGCGGCGGACGGCCGCCTCGAGGTCGGCGATATCGTAGATGACCTCGGTCATGCGGCTGCCGCGCTTCTCGACAGACCGAGCCGCCTCCAGCGGATGGGCGTCGGCCGTCTCGCCGAACTCCGGCAGTCGCGGCACCATGATGACGGGCTTGCCGTAGCGACGGGCCATGAGCACCGGCCCGGTCGACCCGTGACCGATGAGCACGCTGCAGGTGCGCACCAGGCGGTGGATCTCGACGAACGTCGTGTAGCCGGTTGTGGTGACGTTTTCGTAGGGGATCCTCTCCATGCCGGTCTGCATGATGACGGGGTCGCCCAGGCGCGGGGCCATCTCGTCCATCGCGTCGAGGAGGCGCGGGAAAGGCTGTATGGCGCTTCCGATCGTTACGAAGATCACAGGAGCCTCCCGACGTACCGTGCCTTGGGTCCGTAGTGCTTGAGCATGGCCTCGCTCTGGACGAAGAAGGCGTCGCAAAACGGGTAGGCGACCTTTCCGGTGCCGGACGGATGCTCCATCCGGGCCGCGGTTTCGAGAAAGACCGTCCGCCGGCGGAACAGAACCTTGCCCAGGACGATGGGCGCGATGGCCAGTTCCGCGCCGGTCGAAAGGATCACATCGGGCCGTTCGGTCAGGATGATCCAGGCCCACTGAAAGACGCCGGCCAGCAGGCTGCCGATGACGCCGATACTGCCGGACCCGCCGCACATCACGAACCGCAGATGATCGACGCCGGGATGCTCGAAACCGGCCAGGTTCCGCCACCGGTACAGGCCGATGACGATGCGATGCCCGCCCAGCGCGTCGACGCACGCGAGCATCTGTTCCAGATGCCCGCCGCCCGAGGCGACGCACAAGATGCGAAGAGGTCGTTGTCGAGTCATGCGTTTCATTGGTCCAGGTTATGCGCCGCGGCGGGCACCCCCCGGCTAACTCACTCACGCCGAGCGTCCTCGCAACCATCGCACGACGGCCGCACCGGCCCGGTTCCGCGCCAGGGCCATCCCGGCCTTCCATAGACGGCGGCGCCAGGGTGAGAACCACCACTCCAGCAGGTCGAACGGCCGCTCCTCGGCCCCCCACTTGGCCTTGAACCGGATGAGGCCGGCGTCGGAGGCGTCGCTCGAGAGCATGTCGAACCGCTCGGCGCCGCGCCGGGCGGCCGATGCGATGAGCGCGTGGACCGTCAGGTCGTTCGGTCCGAGCCGCAGGGCCTCCGTCCGGCTGCATCCGGCGAAGTAGTATGTCGTCGTCCGGTCGTGGATGCCGACGATGGCGGCCTGGGGTCGGCCGTCGGCCTCGGCCACGAGGAACTCGGCCGTGCCGTCGGCGGCGAGTTCGTCCCAGACGGCCTCGTAGAACTCGGGCCCGAGGCCGGTGGCGGCGGCGTTGCGGACGAAGACCTCCGACATCATCTCGTGAAACGCCGGGAAATCCTCATGCCGCATCGGCCGCACCGACAGCCCGTGACGTTCGGCGAACCGGACGTCGCGCCGAATCTTCTTCCGATACCCTTTCCAGACCTCCTCCGGCGTTCTGCCCGCGATGTCCAGGACATGCCGCACGTGTCGCGCGCGGCGGGCGTGCGGCAGGTCCGTCACCGGGTCGTCTTCGCAGGCGATCATGCGCACGAGGTGGGCGCCGGCCTGGCGGCAGACCGCTCCGAGACCGTCAAGATGCTCGGCGACCGCTTCGGCTGCGCCAACGAAGTTGCCCTTCGGGAACACGCCATAGAACATCCGCACCGGGCCGACGGCCAGTTGGCAAGCGGGCCAGGCGGCGAGCATCTCGCCCTGCTGGTCCACGAGCGCCACCACACACACCGGACCGCCGAGACCTCGCGCGAGCACGCGGCACCATCGCGGCGAGTGGAAGATGGTGGCCCCCGGCAGGCGCGGCAGGGCCTCGCGGCGGGGATCGTCGGCGTCGAGGATCTGCCACTCGGGCATCAGTCGGCCCCACCCGGTCGTCTCGCGCGCACGATAAACCCGTGAGACCGCCAGTCGCGCCGCGCATCGCCCTCGAGCGGCCCGTCGCACGCCTTGTTCAGATACACGGTCTCGAGCAGTTCCAGTCCGGCGTCGCGGACGAGTTCGGCGATCTCTTTCGGGCGGAAGGCGTGCATGTAGACCCACCACGCGCCGCGATACCGCCAGAAGATCTGGTCGCCGATCTCCCCGCGTCCGATCACCCACCTCGCAAGCCCCGTCACGGTGAACGGGAAGTGCAGCGTCGGCAGATTGTACAGGAGGTTCTGCACGTGGAAGACGTACTGCCCGCCCGGTCGCAGGAGCGACGCCACCTGCCCTACCGCTTCGACACGGTTTGCCCGACCGCTCACAAAGCCGAGCGTGGCGAACAGACAGACGGCGTAGTCGTACGGCGGGTCGAGGCGGTCGGTTGGCAGGTCGGCGATGTTGGCCTCGATGAGTGTCGCGTCGGCCAGGCCCGCCTCGTCGAGTTTGCGGCGGCAGATATCGAGCATGCGCGGTGACAGGTCCACGCCGGTTACCTGGAAGCCGCGCCGGCCGAACTCCAGCATCATCCGTCCTGTGCCACAGCCCAAGTCGAGCAGGCGGCCGGGTTCGGCGAACCACTTGCCGAGCAACTGCTGGTCGAAGGTGAACAGGCCGATTTCGCCGAAGGTCTCGTCGTACTCGTCGGCGTAGTCGTCGCGCTGGACCATGCGGTCCACGCCCTTCGGCACCGACGACTGGGCTTTTCGCCTGGCGTTCATGGAGGTCCCCGTGTCAGCCGCGGCCCATTCTAGGCACTGACTGCGTGGGCACAATCGTTTTCAGCACGC
This sequence comes from uncultured Anaerolineales bacterium, assembly GCA_964510295.1. GTDB lineage: Bacteria > Planctomycetota > Phycisphaerae > FEN-1346 > FEN-1346 > JAUVZF01. The sequence continues at coordinate 11,441 of CAZEBQ010000031.1, forward strand.
GCGAGAAGCGCGGCGGATGTGGCACGCACGTTATCGCTTCCGAGCGAAAGTGGTCGGGATGGCGCCGGCGCCGAGGATCGACTCCACCCACACGGGACCCATGGCGGCGAGCGTCACGGCGGCCCACGCGAGACGGCGCACGAGGCCGCCGGCAGCGCTGCCCGAGGCCTCGGCCATCCAGAACCGTTGCGGGTCGGCCCACGGCAGCAGGCTGACGGCGGCCGTCGGCGGATGCAACAGACTTGTGTGATGCACCACGCGGGTCACCTCGAACCCCGCGCCGTCGAGCAACCGGGCAACGAACGGCGGGGTCCAGTAGGTGAGGTCGCGCGGCACGTCGATAGCGGCCCATCGCCGGCCCAGGAGCCTGGCCTGGAGGCTCCGTGCGCTCGGCGTCTGGATAACGAGCCGGCCGTCGGACCGAAGAACGCGACGCGCCTCGGCGAGCACCGCCCGGGGGGCGTGAACGTGCTCCAGCACGTTGTAGAGCGTGACGGCCCGGAAGCGTTCATCTTCGAACGCCGCCGTCTCGATCGTGCCGCGCCGGACGTCCAGACCGAGCCGCTTGCGTGCGTAGTCGGCCGCCGGGCCCAGTTCCACACCGGCGGGCTCAAGCCCCGCGTCTTTCATGACGAGGAGCCGGTCGCCGCTGCCGCAGCCCACGTCGAGGACGGGGTCGCCCGCCGCCAGGTGGGTGTGGCGCATCAACTGCCGCGTCTCAAATCGCAGGTTGTGGAAGCGGTACCAGCGTTCGAGGCGGTGCATGGCGGATCCGGCGCCTTCTTCGTCGGGCCGCCAACTGTACGTCTCGGGGTAGTACCGGCCGATCTCGTCCGGCGACGGACGCGGGCTGATCCACGCCAGGCCGCACGCGCGGCAGCGGACGATGCGAAACCGCTCGTGGGGCGGAAACTTGTCCGCCTTCTCGAAGAGCAACTCGCCCGCTCCCGAGCACAGAATGCATGTCACCTCTTCCACGCGAATTCCCGGAGCCGTGCAACACATTCAGTCTGGATTCAATGCCTACCCAACCAGAGTCCAATTAAGGATTAGAAAGAGGGACAGAGCGCGGTGATAGCGGGGACACGCGTCCGATCCCCTTGCAGCAAACCCCTAATATCACACCGCAGGTTTTTTGACGTTCGTTCCTGTTGTACAGATCTTCAGAACGGAGAGCAGATTTTTTGTGACGAGCCTCCCCTTGTTCGGCGTAAATCTCCAAACGTCCCAAATGCGTTTCGGCTTCACATAAAAGCGTCTATACGCCCTGGTGCGGAGGGCCATCAATCGGTCATCATCCACTTGGCTGAGGTTGGCCCCGACCAGGTCATATGAGAATGCATATCCGCCTTGGACATCCCTCGAAGGCGTGCCATACCTTTCATAGAGATCGGTGCCTGGGAAGAGTTTCACTAAAGAGAAATTGGCCGTGACCAGTTGAGACTGCCGTGCAAATTCGATGGTCCTGCGTATCTCCTCCTCCGTTTCTCCGGGAAAGCCGATCATGAAGAATCCATGAGTCCCGATCCCTTCCGCAAGGCAGCCGGCGATCACCTGATTGATCTTCTCTAAATCCTGTCTTTTCCCAATCATGGCCAGGATCCTATCTGACGCGCTTTCGATCCCGAAGCAGATTTGATAGGTTCCCGCCTTTCTGTAAAGGGCGAGATCCTCTTGTTTCAGGAGATCCGCCCTGAGTCCGTTCGGATAGCATATGGCGAGGCGCACCTGTCGGGAGGCGAGGGATTCCAGGATGCGGGTCGCGCGGGCTCTGTCGAAGTTGAAGATATCATCCTCTATCTGAATCTCCTCAATCCCATATGTGTTGTAGAGATAGTTTATCTCCCCCAAGACGTTTTCCGCAGATCTGGCTCGAAAGCGTGTTCCCATCATGTGCAGGCAGTAGGCGCAACGGAAAGGGCACCCCCGCGATGTGAAGATCGGAACGATTCTCTTCTTGTCTCCTCGGGAGTCATGAAAATTGGGAGCGAGAAAATAGTGTTCAAGATCGATAAGGTCCCACGCAGGGTAAGGCAGATCGTCTAAATGGGCGATGAATTCTCTGGCAGGGGTCCTGACCATCTGGCCGTTCTTCGAGAAGACAATGCCTTTGACCTGTTCAAGGGGTGACCCGTCTTCTAGGGTTTGTACTAAGTCGACTATGGTTTCCTCTCCCTCGCTGATGACGACACAATCCACATAAGGAATGGTTGCCGTGTTTTCGGGAAAGGTGGTCGCGTGAGACCCCCCTACGACGAAAAAGGGCCTGGTGGGGAGATTCGTCGCCAAGAATTGGATGGTGGCGGTCATGGCCTGTGATTCTATTGACATGCCCGTCAGGCCTACGACGTCTGGTTTAAAATCTAACACCTCCGGGAATCGCGATTGGATAGGAACGTTATCCAGCCTGAGATCGATGATCTTTACGGTATGAGGCCCCTTGGACCTCAAGGAGGAGGCCAAATACAGTAGGCCCAACGGAGGAGAATTACATTGGCTCATCTTGGTATAAGGCTGTATCAACAGAACATTCATGGAAGGGCTCTTTCTGAAATTATGCAGTATGGGTTAACGGAGGCTTTGCCTTAAAGGATAAAACGCCTCGGGATTTTTCGGAAGACAAGGCACCTGGATTGGGTTGCCCCTTTATCTTCGCCCGGAGGAATGGCGTTATGATGCTGACGGCTCCAAGAGTGACTGGTAGAAAATGTAATCCGCGCGGTTGGGGGGTCATGGCGTTGCAGGGCCTCCTGGCTGAATGACCGTGGGTCGATAACCTCGTCAGGGGCCTGTTGCTGGGCGGTCGGCGGAGGGGATCTGCTGCTTTGCCGGCGAACGCCCCACAGCGGCGCCTGCTTACGAGCCGAAAAACACGTGACCTGAACCGTATACCACCAAACCTGGGCGGGGTCAAGACGCCACGGCGGCGTTTTTGCTCGAAGGGGGCGGTCAGCCCTCGAACGCCGCCGTCTCCAGCGTTCCCCGCCTCACATCCAGGCCGAGCCGCTCGCGTGCGTAATCGGCCGCCGGGCCGACCTCCACGCCGGCGGGTTCGAGCCCGGCCTCCTTCATGACGAGCAGGCGGTCGCCGCTGCCGCACCCGACGTCCAGGACGGCGTCGCCCGCCGCCAGGTCCGTGTGCCGCATCAGTTGCCGCGTCTCGAACCGCAGGTTGTGGAAGCGGTACCAGCGTTCGAGGCGGTGGACGGCGGACTCGGGGCCTTCGTCGTCGGGCCGCCAACTGTACGTCTCGGGGTAGTAGCGGCCGATCTCCTGAGGCGTCGGGCGCGGACTGATCCACGCCAGGCCGCACGCGGCGCAGCGGACTACGCGGAACCGCTCGTGCGGCGGGAACTTGTCCGACTTCGCGAAGAGCGCCTCGCCCGCCGTCGAGCACAGGATGCAGTCAACGTCTTCCATGACCTCGCACGCTCGATTTTAGCACAGACCCCTAATCGAGCGGTGGGCGCAGGCCCGCGGTTACGCCCGAAGGGCTAGGATCACAGGTCCGTCGGGAACATGCCCGCGACCTTCCGGTCGCGGCTCGGACACAACTCAGCCGTTCAGCCCTCTCTGGCGGCCGAACTCGTGGATGGCGGCGACGACACGGTCGAAGTCCTCCTGCGCCAGGTCCGGGTACAGCGGCAGCGTCAGCAGCCGTTGCCAGACCCGTTCGCAGACGGGTGTCTCGCCGCGGCATGCCTTGTACATCGCGTAGTGGTTGTTGGGGATGTAGTGGACGCCCGTCGAGATGCCGCGCTCGGCGAGGTACAGGTTCAGGTCGTCGCGATGGTCGGTCTGGATGACGTAGTTGTGCCAGTCGGGCCGGGTGTCGGGTTCGGCGACGGGCAGTCGGATCCAGTCGCAGTCGGCGAGCGTCTCGCCGTAGGCGCGGGCCCACCTCCGGCGGGCGGCGTTCATCTCGTCGAGGCGGTCGAGTTGGACGAGGCCGATGGCGGCCGGGATGTCGCTCATGTGGTATTTGAAGCCGACCTCCTCGACGGTGTAGTACCAGGAGTACTGGGTGGTGGTCTCGCGGCTCCAGGTGTCTTTGGTGATGCCGAGCCATCGGAGTCGGCGGAGTCGGGCGTTGGCGTCGTCGTCGTTGGTGGTGATGGCGCCGCCCTCGCCGGTGGCGAGGTTCTTGACGGCGTGGAAGCTGAAGCAGCCGAAGTCGCCGATGGTCCCGAGTTTGCGTCCGCGCCACTCGCCGCCGCAGCCGTGCGCCGCGTCTTCGATGAGCAGGAGGCCGTGTTCGGCCGCAATGGCCTGCAGCGCGTCCATCTTGCACGGCCGGCCGCCGTAATGCACGCACACGATGGCCCGCGTCCGCTCGGTCACGAGCGCGGCGACCGAGTCGGGGTCGATGTTGACCGAATCGGCCTCGACGTCGGCGAAGACCGGCTCGCCCCCGCAATACAGGATGGCGTGGTTCGTCGAGACGAACGTCAGGGGAGTGGTGATGACCTCGCGGCCCTTGACGTCGGCCAGGATCATCGCCAGGTGCAGGGCGGCCGTGCCGCTGTTCACGGCGACGGCATGGGCAACGCCCAGGTACTCGGCGAACCGCTGCTCGAACTCGGCGGTCTTGGGCCCCAGGCCGACCCAGCCGGAGGCCAGGACCTCGCGGACCGCCTCGAACTCCTGCTCGCCGTAACTCGGGCGGAACACCGGGATCGTCATGTCGATGCCCTCAAAGGCGCGGCGCGCCCGCCACCCCGTCCACTTTCGCTAATCGGCAGAACGTCCGGGCGCGTATGGACCGGGGGAAGATCCACTGCCCCATCTCGTGGAGCAACCAGAACAGGCGCGCCATGCCGCGCGAACACAGGCGCGGCCACCGCCGCAGCAGGAACGTCAGGTGCATGCCCACAAACGAACTGTGCTCGAAGGTCAGGCCCTCCAGTTTCACTTCCGGGACCTGCGCGATGAGCGAGCGGAGCCGGGCCGGGCTCACGTAAAGTATCCCCCGTTCAGCCGGTCTGAGGTAAGCGAACAGCCGGGCGAACGGGTTCCACGGGTTCGGTTCCATCAGGGCGATTTGCCCGCCGGACGCCAGGACGCGGGCCATTTCACCCAGCGCGGGGCGTATCTGGTCGGCCGAGAGGTGATGGAGCATGCCGGCGCAGACCACCCGATCAAAACAGCCGGCCGCAAACGGCAGGTGCATGATGTCGGCCACTGCCAGCCGTCGGTCGGTCGCGGCGGCGCCTCGTCGTATCCAGGGCTCCGACCGGTCAACGCCAACGTAGTCCGCCCCGTCGGCCCAGAGCGCGGCTTCTCCGGCCCCGCAGCCCACATCCAGGATGCGTGTTCCGCCCCTGAACGCCCAGCGGTAGGCGGCCCGGGTCACGTCGCTCACGTATCCGAGCGTGTATTGCCACTGCAGGATGCTTTCGTCGCGCTCGGTGAAGCGTCGGAACCGTTGCTCGGAGGCCCGCGGAGAGTCTGGCATGACCTGCATACTCCTCGGCAACGGCTTGCGGCCCCGGCGCCTCGCCGGTTACTCGCGCAAGGCCAAGTCGCGTGCGCCGATGCCGAACCGCCGGAAAATCTCCCGGATGCATCCGAACGAGAGCCGGCCCGTGCGGCGGATGGCGTTGCGCTTGTTCAGCATCCGCGTCAGGCCCGCGGCCGCCTCGCGGTACGCCTGCCAGAAGATGACGGCGACCTCGGCCTTCGACCGTTCGGCCCCCAGGGCCGCCCCCCGGCCGCGACCGGCGAGCGCCCCGGCCACCTGCCACGCCGTCCGCCACAGCGACCACGCGGTCCCGTACACGATGAGCCAGGTCGGGAAGTTCTTGACGGCGACCCAGATGCGATTCCGCTCCACCAGCCGCACCAGAAACGGGCTGGCGCTTCCGGAGGAGGCCGCATGGTGATGGTACACCACCGCCTCGGGAGCGTACAGGCTTTTCCATCCCCGCCGCTGGGCGCGCCAGCCCATGTCGGTCTCGTCGGCGTAGGCGAAGAAATCCTCGTCGTACAGTTCGCCGTCGGGCAGACGCAACTCCTCCAGCATGGCCGCACGGTACAGGCAGCAGCAGTCGGAGGCGTAGAAGACCTCGGCCGGTTCGCTCATCGCCTCCGGCGGCTCGGCCCGGCCGCGACCCAGGGCCAGACCGTCCGGGCAGACAACGATGCCGGTGGCGTCGATCTTGCCCGTCTCGGCCAGGATGATGCAGGGCGTGACGGACCCGGCCCGCGGGTCGGCCTCGAGCGTCTCGACAAGCAGACGGACGGCGTCGGCCTGGAGGTGCGTGTCGTTGTTGCACATCAGGATGTAGGGGGTCTCGGCGAGGCGGATGCCGACGTTGTTGCCGCCGCCGAAGCCGAGGTTCTCGGCGTTGACGTGCAGGCGCACGTCGGGGAAGTCCCGTGCGATCCTCTCGGCCGAGCCGTCGGTCGAGGCGTTGTCCACGACGAGGACCCGGAGGGCGGGGTAGTCCTGGGCCTGGAGCGATCGCAGGCAGTCGGCCACCACCTCGCCCCCGTTCCAGTTCAGGACGAGGGCGGTGACGCCCGGCGGCCGGCTCTGCGTATCGCTCATGGTGGCGCCTTGGCTGGTGCGCGGCCGATGATGCTGAGTCGCCGGTGGCGAGTCAAGCGCAAAGGGGGGTGCGCTCCCGCCGGGCGGCGGGTAGCACGGCCATGCTTCGCGTTTTTGATTGACCGTGGGGGCTGCGCCGCCGACGATAAGCCGCGATGAACGACGACGCGCCAAACCGCCTCTATCCTCCCAAGGTCCGCCGATGGTTGCCGGCCGCCGCCCTGGCCCTGGTTGTTCTGTACGGCCTGGCCGTGAACGGTTACTGGGCGATGCGGCCGGACTCGGGCGTCTACATGACGCTCGGCCGGAGCCTGGAGGAAAGCCGCGGGATGGAGTTCTGCGGCCGCCAGTCGTGGGGGTACCCGCCGCTGGTTCCGTTTCTGATCGCCGGGTGCCGGTGGCTGGCGGGGTCGCACGCCATGTGGCTGATCAATGCGGTGATGAGCCTGTTCGGCATTGGGACGGCCCTGGCGTCGCTCGGCATCGCCAGCCGCGCCTCGGTCGGTGAGACCGAACGGGTGCGGATCCAACTGGCCGTCGGTACGTTCCTCGTGGTCGGCGTCTCGGCGCGCCTCTTCGGCGACGCCACGCGGGTGTTGACCGACGTACCGTTCACGTTCTTCCTTTCGCTGGGCCTCTACTTTCTGGCTCGCGCCCGTGGCGGGCACTGGGCGTGGTGTCTGGCGGCGGGTCTCGCGCTGCTTGCCGGGGCGATGACGCGGCCGGTCATGGTCGTGTTTGTTCCGGCGGTCTTGGCGGCGATGGCCCTCGACCGGCGGCACGCGGGGTACGGGAAGCGGCTGGCGGGTACGGTGGCGGCGGTCGCGATGGTGGCGGCAGGGTTCGCGTACTGGTGGGTCGTGCTCCGGTCGTGGTCCGACCCGGCCAGCGCCGATTACGGCAAGGCGATTTCGGGCGGGTACCTGAGCATTCTCTCGCCCGACCGATGGTCGCTGATGGCCCGCGAGGTGGCGGGCATCCCGGCGGCGGTCTGCGGCGCCCTGATGGACCAGCGGATGACGTGGAACCACATCGGCCTCGTTTGGGTGCTGCCGGTGGTGGTCGGGCTGGTGGCGGCGGGCCGGCGGCGCCGGTGGCTCGTGGTGCTGCCGGTCACGTTCTACGTGGCGTTCCTCATCGCCTGGGGTGGCGGAGCGATGGACGACCGATACCTGCTGCCCGTCATGCCGCTGCTGGCGTACGGCCTGCTGCTGGGCGTGCGGGTGATCGTGCACGGCCTGACGTGCCTGGTGCGCCGGAGCGATGCGGCCGAGAGGCGGGCCGCCGTCGGGGTGGTCGTCGCCGCGGGCCTGTGTGTGGCGATCAGCCTTGCGAAGAACGTCTCGCAGACCATCTACTGGGCCCGGCACGAGAAGTTCTACAAGTACTACGGGCACGGCCAGTGGCGAGGGATCGTGGAGGTGTCCCGCGCCATCCGCGATCGCGACGCTTCCCCAACCGATGTGGTGGCGACGAAGGAAGGCTCGGTCGTGCATTACCTGACGGGCCGGCAGGTTGCGGTGCTTCCGCTCTGGACGCGGGACGGGCCGGGCCTGGGTCGGCGGCCGCCGAAGGCGTTTGCGGAGTTGGCGGCGAAAGGGGACTTCCGGTTCGTCATCGTCCCGCTCGACAAGGCGGGTTGGAGCGAACCGACGGTGGCGGCGGTGGAAGCGACGGGGGCGTTTCACCCGGCTCAGCGGTTCCGCGACATGGCCCTGTTCCAGCGGTGGTAGGCCCGAAAAAGGTTCCAGGAACCTTTTTGGGTCAAACGCCCTTCTTGCCATCAAGAACGCCGAAATCCAGTAAAAGGTTCCTGGAACCTTTTTCGGTTTCCTGGGGGACTGCGTTTGTACTTCAACAGCATCGAGTATCCCTTTTTTCTGCTGGTTGTGCTCTTCGGCTTCTGGGCTTTGGCCCGGCGGCGTTGCGCGCGGCACCTGATGCTTCTGGCGGCGAGTTACTTCTTCTACGGGTGCTGGAACTGGTGGTATCTGGGGCTGATCGTCTTCGCGACGCTGGTCCACTACGTGGTGGCCCTGGCACTGGACGGCACCGCGCGGCCGGCCCGTCGGAAGGTTCTGCTGGCCGTCAGCGTGGCGACGAGCCTGGGCGTGTTGGGGTTCTTCAAGTACTCGGGCTTCTTCGCCGACAATGCCAACACGCTGCTGGGCGCCCTGGGTCTCGGGCGTTGGGTGCCGCACGCGCGTGCGCTGTTGCCCGTGGGCATCTCGTTCTACACGTTCCAGGCGATGAGTTACACGATCGAGGTGTACCGAGGCGCCTTGAAGGCCCGCCGCAGCCTGCTGGACGTGGCGTTGTTCATCGCGTTCTTTCCTCAACTGGTGGCGGGGCCGATCCTGCGTGCGTCGCAGTTCATCCCGCAACTGGAGCGTGATCCGCATTACGACGAGGGGCGTGCGGCCTCCGGCCTGTTCCGCATCCTGACGGGCCTGGTGAAGAAGGTGATCATTGCCGACACGCTGGGCGTGGCGCTCGTGGACAAGGTTTTCGGAACGCCGGGCGCTGCGTCCGCGCTCGCCGACGCGGCGCCGCTCCAGATTCTCGTGGCGGTTTACGCCTACACGTTCCAGATTTACTGCGACTTCAGCGGATACAGCGACATTGCCATCGGGACGGGGCGGTTGATGGGGTTCGAGATACCCGAGAATTTCAACCGGCCATACATTGCCGTGAGCCTCCGCGATTTCTGGCGGCGGTGGCACATCAGCCTGTCCACCTGGCTCCGCGATTATCTTTACATTCCGCTGGGCGGGTCGCGGCGGGGGACTGTCCGGACGTACTGGGCCCTGGCCGTCACGATGCTGCTCGGCGGGCTGTGGCACGGTGCGTCGTGGAACTTCGTGGTTTGGGGGGCGTTTCACGGGCTGCTCCTGGCCCTGACACGCTGGTGGCAGCGGCGACGTAAGGCCGCCGGCCTCCGGCCGAGCACCAAGGCGGCGGTTATCCTCCTGAAACGGCTCGGCACGTTTCACCTAGTGTGCCTGGGGTGGCTGTTCTTCCGGGCGCTGACCCTCTCGGACGCCGTGACGGCGCTCGGGCGGTTCGGCGACTGGGGCCAGGGGCACGTCCACGTGCCGGGCGAGGTGACGGCCGTCCTGTTGGCGGCGATGGTGGTTCACCTGACGCCGACGGTGTGGCGGGTTCGCGTCGGGGACTGGTTTGTGCGGATGCCGGCGTGGGTCCAGGCGTGCAGCGTCGTGGCGGTCATCTGGCTGGCCAGCCTGATGGCCCAGGCGGCGGCGCCGTTTATCTATTTCCAGTTCTGAGGCAACGGATGAATCGGCTTCGTGCGATTCTGACCGGTCGGATCGGACGCGTGGTGGGGGTCATCGTCGCGCTGACCGCTCTGGCCGACCTGGCGGTGGAACGGCTGGGCGTCCGCTATTGCCAGCCCATCGGTCACGAGCCCACCATGGCGGCGTGGGCCTATCAGCAGGGTGCCGCGGACATTGACGTCGTCTTCATCGGTTCCTCTCGCATCCACTTCGGCGTGGTTCCGGCCGCGGTGGAGAAGGCCTTCCGCCAGGCCACCGGCCGCGACATTCGGGCGTGGTGTCTGGGTATCGAGGCCGGCACGGTCATGGCGTACCATGCGGTGGTGCGCGACCTGCTTCAGGGCCGCGGTGCCCCGAAAGTGCTGGTGGTCGGTCTGAGCCCGCGGGCCGTCAACTCGAACAGCACGCGGAATGGCCTGGCCCTGACGTATTTCGGGTCGCCGGCCGATTGGTGGCAGGAGTGTCGGAGCCGGGGTGTTTGGGCGACCGACTGGCGGGCGATTGCGTCCGGCGTGTTCGGCCGGCCCACGTGCCTGGGCCAGTGGGCGATGGCGTCGGCGGGATACCGGGCGGAGCAGGTCCGCTCCATCCTTGACCTTCGCGGCGGCATCCACGCGCCGCTCGGACCGGGCGAGAGCGAGGAGGATCTGCCGGGCGGCCCATCCCGGGAGAAGTGGGACCGCCTGGCTGCCGCGCGCCTCCAGTTCGTCCGCGACGACCTTCTGCGCGATTTCGTCATCCTGGGCCGGGCGGATCACGCCTTCCGCAGCATGGCCCGGATCGCCCGGGAACGAGGCATCCGGCTTCTCGTCGTCAACGTGCCGACCCATCCCACCTTTGACAGGAGCCATAAGGCGGGCGAGTACGAGATGTACCTGGAGTCGATGGCCCGGACCTGCGACGAACTCGCCGTGGCGTGGCAGGACCTGAACGTGCCCCCTTGGCGCAGCCCGGACTGCGACCTTTGGCGCGACATGGATCACATGAACCGACGCGGGGCGCTCAGGCTCAGCCGCCTGCTCGGAAGCGGCGTCCTGCCTCCCCATCTCCCTCCGTCGCGGTGACCGCCGGGTGCGCGGCACGTCTTGCGGCACGTTACAGAATGAAGGTCGACCGGGGATGCCAGATGAGATGGTCGAGGGCGTCGAGCGTCAGATACTCGACGCGACCGCTCACGAACCCGACGACGCACGCGTCGGCGTCCGACAGGGCCCGGAGCATCGCCAACCCGCCGACCAGGGGCGACCCCTCGGGCACCTCGAAGAACAGGATCGTGCGGTCGGGGTAGTCGATGTCGGCCGGCCGCATCCCGCCCAGCGCCGCGTTCATCGCGAACGCCCGGCCGAACGGCGCCCGGGGCAGGTCGCGGCGATCGACGTACGGCTCCAGCGCCGACGGATAGTCCGCGGCCGCAGGCAGCCGACCGCCGTGCTCCTCGGCGTACTCGTGGGCGGCCCGAATCTGGAACGCCATGGCGTCGAGCGACCTGCGGACCGACCGCTCGCTCGTCTGCGGGCCCGTGTGCAGGCGCAGCGATGCCTCCACCCTTCCGTGACGCTGCCGGACCGACAGCACAAGCGAGGCCAGCATCGCCACCAGCGCCGCGCCGACGAGGAGGCCGATGCACGAAGTCACCAGCCCGACGACGGCCGGTCCCGTGCCCCGGAGGCGGCCGCCGCTGCGGGCGATACGCCGGAGGCCGACCACGCTGAGGATGATGCCGGGTATCGCCGTCAGGCCCATCGAGCACACCGACAGGATACCGCAGATGAGGCCGGCGACGGCCGGGCCGCTCGTGGGCGGTTCCCCGGCCGGGGCGGGGCCGGCGGCTGGGGCAGGCTCGCTTGGTGCATGGGTCATCGTCGGTCTCTCCTTCTGCAACGGCGTGCCGCCGCGCCACGGGACCAGGCTATTCAGTCCTTCAGAAGCACTATCGTACCGTTGCGAATGGGTGGGTGCCACGGTTTGACAAGCAACCCGTGGTCCCCTCTTTGTCACAGTGGTTTACAGGATTCAATAGCCTGTCCGGGCGGCGGGCCGCAAGGATAATCCGCGAGCACCCGGCGTCGAAGCCCGCCGGCACACCCCGCGAAATGGCGAAGCGGCGTTGTCGTATCAGGCAAGACGTGCGTCGCGCTTGACGGCTGAGGTGGCGGGCGATATCCTCTCGGCGTCGGCAACCGCGCGGAGAGGTGCCAGAGTGGCCGAATGGGCTCGGTTGGAAACCGAGTGTGCCCGCAA
>CAZEBQ010000032.1:0-22677 GCA_964510295.1 uncultured Anaerolineales bacterium
GGCGATCTCGCCTTTCTTGAAGACCTGGCCGAAGGTCACCGGCACGTTCGCCAGGGGCTTCTCGGAGAGGCTCCGGACCTCGACATCGACGGCCAGGGCCGGCTCTCGGGCGGCCAGGGAGAGCCCGACGACCAGGAGCACGGAAACGCATCGGCGGACTAACGTGAACCGTCGCATGATTTCCCCCTTATTGGGCGGGCTTGGACGGCTCCATCCTACGGGGGGCGTAGGGCACGTGTCCAGTCCGCGCCCCACGCTGTTACGCGCCCTTGCGAACGCGGACCAGAGGATACTGGCGGCGCCAGATGGTGTGTGGTAACTTGGTGGATTGGCTGACGGGCTTGCAGTGTTGACTATCCTGACGGAGCAACCCCAGCCCGGTCGGCCTTGTTGAGGGGCAGAGCCCCTTATCCGCGATCGCGCCCAACGGGCGTGGGATTCCAGGTCACACGAGATGAAAGCGGCCCGGCTTACAATCAACCGCCTCCGGACGTGGCTCTGGCTGGTCGGCGCGTGCAGCAGCGTGCTTGCCGCGACGGCCGACGCCGGGAAGGCCGGGGACCTCCTGGGTCCCTGTGCCCTGACGGCATCGAAAGACGGTAGGACGCTCTACGTTGCCCATGCCGATGGCAGGCAGGTAGCCTTCGTCGATCTCGACAGCCGCAAGGTCATCCGGTCCATCCGCATGCCTGCTGAGCCAAGCGGCGTGGCGCTAAGCCCCGACGGGGGCAGACTCTACGTCACCTGCGCCGCCCCGCAAAGCACGGTCCTTGCCATGGACGCCGCGTCGGGCGAGGTGACCGCGCGCATCCGGTGCGGCCACACGGCGATTGGCCCGGCCGTCAGCCCCGACGGAAAGCGGCTGTACGTATGCAACCGGTTCGACAACGACGTCTCCGTCATAGACCTCGCGACGAACAGGACGGTGCTGCGAGTGCCGGCGGAGCGCGAGCCGGTTGCCGCAGCCGTTGCGCCCGGCGGCAGGTCGGTTCTGGTGATCAACCACCTGTCGGCCGGTCCCGCCGACGCCTACCCCGTGGCGGCGGGGGTGATGGTTGTCGATACGAAGACGCACCGGACAGCCACCGTTCGCCTTCCGAACGGGGCCACCGGCCTGCGGGGGGTGTGCGCCTCGCCGGATGGCAGGTACGCTTACGCCACGCATCTGGTGGCCCGTTACGAGTTGCCCACGACGCAGGTGGGGTACGGCTGGATGAACGCCAACGCCCTCAGCGTCATCGACACGGCGGAACCCAGATTGATCGGCACCGTCTTGCTCGACGACATGGACAGGGGTGCGGCCAATCCATGGGGCGTCGCCTGCACCGCCGACTCTCAATCGATTTGCGTGACACACGCCGGCACCCACGAGGTGAGCGTCATCGACGCGCCCGCCCTCTTGAAAAAACTGCTTGCGATGCCGACGGAGCCCGACGCGACCAGCGCGGGCGAGGTCGTCTACGACGACCGCAACGAAATATTGGACTACTTTCGCCGCTACCGCGCCGGCCTGGCGGGGAAAGGCAACGCCGCCGACTACGAGGACCGCCGTCTTTACACCTTGGGCACCGCCGCCGATGTGTCCAACGACCTGACGTTCCTGGAAGGGCTGCGGCGGCGAATCAGCCTCAACGGCAAGGGGCCCCGCGCCGTGACCGTCGTCGGCTCGAAGGCCTACGTTGCCGAATACTTCACCGATACGTTGACCGTGGTTTCGCTGGAGGCCGGCGGGGGCGGCGCGGCCGGCACGATCGCGCTGGGCCCCAGGCCGCAGCCGACCGCCCGGCGACGCGGCGAGATGCTCTTCAACGACGCCGGTCTCTGTTTCGAGCACTGGCAGAGTTGTGCCAGTTGCCATCCGGATGCCCGGACCGACGCACTGAACTGGGACCTGCTTAACGACGGGATGGGCAATCTCAAGAACACCAAGAGCATGCTCCTTGCCCATAAGACCCCGCCGGCGATGGCCGCAGGCGTGCGGCCGTCGGCCGAGGCAGCCGTCCGCGCCGGCATCAGGCACATCCTGTTTGCCGAATGCCCCAAAGAGGATGCTGCGGCGATTGACGAATACCTCAAGTCGCTCCGGCCGGTACCCAGTCCGTACCTCGTAAACGGTCGGCTTGGCCCAGCCGCCCAGCGAGGCAAGAGGCTCTTCTTCAGCGACAAGGTCGGCTGCGCCAAGTGCCATCCGGCCCCGCTCTACACCGACCTGCGAACCTACGACGTGGCCTCGAAAAGCCCCTGCGACTACCGTGCGGAGTTCGACACACCCGCCCTGACCGAGACCTGGCGGACCGCCCCATACCTGCACGACGGCCGATACGCCACGATCAAGGAGGTGATCACCAAGGGCAAGCACGGCAAGCAGCACGGCGACATAGGTTCGCTCACCCAGGACGAGATTCGCGATCTCGTCGAATACGTGCTCTCGTTGTAGAGCCGAGCGTTTGCCGTTGACACCCGCGGCTCGCCTGCTACCCTTGCGGTCATGGCATCCACGGCCGACGATGTCGTCGAGTTGCTCTCGCGTCTGGTGGCGCGGGCGAGTGTGGACCCGCCGGACGGTGCGTGTGTCGAACCGCCTTTCGGCGAAGGGGCGATGGCGGCCCTGTTGACGGAGATCCTCTCGGCCTGGGGCGCTCGGACGGAGACGGTCGAGTTTGCTCCCGGCCGTTTCAATTTCCTCGCCTGCTTCAACGGCGCCGACCCCGACCGCACGCTCATGCTGGAGGCCCACGCCGACACCGTCGCGGTCGAGGGCATGACGATTCCGCCCTTCGAGCCGGTCGTCCGAGACGGGCGGCTGTACGGTCGCGGCAGTTGCGACTGCAAGGCGGCGATGGCGGCCATGCTGCTGGCGATCCGCCGCGTCCTCGACGAAGGCGGCCCCCCCGCAACGCTCTGGTTCGTCTCCACCGGCGACGAGGAGGTGGGCGGCACGGGCGCGCGGCATCTCGTGGACGGCGGGTTCCGCCCCGACGCCGCCATCGTCGGCGAACCGACGGGCCTCGCGGTCGTCCACGCGACGCGCGGCGGGTACCGGTGCCGCATCGTTACGAAAGGCCGGGCCGCACACAGCAGCGACCCGTCGCGGGGCGTGAGCGCCATCGCCAAGATGGCCCGCGTCGTCCAGACCATCGAGGGACCGTTGGCCGAGGAACTCGGCCGCATCCGCCATCCGATCCTCGGCCCGCCGACGGTCAGTGTGGGTGTCATCCGCGGCGGCGAACAGGTGAACGTCGTGCCCGACCGGTGCGAGATCGAGGTTGACCGCCGGACGCTGCCGGACGAAGCGCCCCGCGAGATCCGCAAGCAGTTCGTCCGCCACCTGGAGACCATTGCCGCCGCCGATCCCGAGTTCCAGTACGACCTGGAGGAACTGGCCTGGTACCCCGCCTTCGTGGAGGACCGCGACGGACCCGTGGCGAGTCTCGTCGCCGCCGCCTGCGAGGCCACCCTCGGCCGGGCCGAGTTCAAGGCCGTCCCGTGGACGGCCAACTCGGGCATCTTCAAGGAGGCGGGCATCCCGTGCATCCTGTTCGGGCCGGGGTCCGGCGGCCAGGCCCACACGGCCGACGAGTCGGTCGACCTCGACCAAGTCGTGAAGGCAGTTGACGTGTACGCCGAGATCATCCGGCGCTTCTGACGTACTGACTCGTGCGCGGCGGGTCTCCGCACCCGCCGCGCACCACACACGCATGACGGGACAGCGCATGGACGGACTGCCGCACACCATCCGCGACGAGGCGCAACTTGACGAGATTCTCAGCCGCCCGTCGCCGGCGTTGGTGGAGTTCGCCGGTGAACTGGACGGCGATCTGATGGTCCTCGGCGCCGGCGGCAAGATAGGGCCGACGCTCGTGCGTATGGCTTGCCGCGCGGTTCAGCAGGCCGGCGTCCGTAAAGAGATCATCGCCGTTGGCCGGCGGCCGTTTGACATGCCGGAGGCCGAGGGCGTCCGCACGATTGTCTGCGACCTGCTCGACCCGGCCGCCGTCGAGCGTCTGCCCCGTGCCCGGAGCATCGTCTTCATGGCCGGCCGCAAGTTCGGGTCCGCCGGCGACGAGCCGGCCACCTGGGCCGCCAACGTCCTCGTACCGTACCACGTGGCCCGCACGTTCACCGGGTCGCGGGTGGCGGTGTTCTCGACCGGGTGTGTCTATCCGCTGATGGATGTTGCCACAGGCGGCGCCACCGAACAGACGCCCCCCGATCCCGTCGGCGAGTACAGCATGAGTTGCCTCGGCCGCGAGCGCGTCTTCGACTACGTCTCCGGGGCGACGGACGCGAAGGTGGTGCACCTGCGCCTCAACTACGCCGTCGAGATGCGCTACGGTGTCCTCGTGGACGTGGCCACCAGGATATGGCGCGGCGAGCCTGCGGACCTGACCACGGCCTGGGCCAACGTCATCTGGCAGGGCGATGCGTGCGACTGGGTGCTGCGGAGCCTCGCCCTGGCCACGAGCCCGCCGAAGGTGCTCAACGTGACGGGCCCCGAGACGATCTCGATCCGCGAGGTGGCCGAAACCTTCGGCCGCCTCTTCGAGAAGCCGGTCACGTTCACGGGGGCCGACAGCGGCCGCGCGTACCTGAGCGATGCCTCCGAGGCGAATGGCCGGTTCGGCCCGCCGCGCGTGCCGCTGGAGCGCATCATCGAATGGACGGCCGACTGGATTCGCCGCGGCGGGCCGACCCTCGGCAAACCAACCCATTTCGAGGTGCAAGACGGCAAGTTCTAGCAGCGACGGAGCGGGTCCGAGCCCGCCGCGGAAGCGGCGGGGCACGTTCCCTGCGAGGTACTCGCGATGGCCGAACAAATCGAATGGCGCGATGTCCTCGACCGCGGCGTCGTCATCCCCGCGTGCCCGCTGGCCCTGACGGCCGAGCGCCGTTTCGACGAACGGCGGCAGCGGGCGCTGCTTCGGTACTACATGGCCGCCGGCGTTGGCGGTGTGGCCGTCGGCGTCCACGCCACGCAGTTTGCCATCCGCGACCCGGAGCATGACCTGCTTCGTCCCGTCCTCGAACTGGCTGCCGACGAGATGGCCCGCGCCACGGCGCCGCTCGTCCACATCGCCGGCGTGTGCGGACGGACCCACCGCGCCGTCATCGAAGCGACCCTCGCGCGCGACCTGGGCTACCACGCCGGCCTCGTGAGCCTGGGGGCCCTGGCCGGCGCCGGCGAGGACGAACTCATCGGCCACTGCTGCGCCGTGGCCGACGTGATCCCGGTCATCGGGTTCTACCTTCAGCCTGCCGTGGGCGGCTGCGAACTGCCGTACGGTTTCTGGCGGCGGTTTGCCGAGATCGAGGCCGTCGTGGCGGTCAAGATCGCCCCCTTCGACCGGTACCGGACGATCGACGTGGTCCGCGCCGTGGCCGAGGCCGGCCGCGACGACATCGCCCTCTACACGGGCAACGACGACAGCATCATCACGGATTTGCTGACGCCGTTTCGGTTCGAGGTCGGCGGCGGCACGGTCGAGCGGCGGATCGTCGGCGGCCTGCTCGGGCACTGGGGCGTCTGGACGGCGAAGGCGGTGGAGCAACTCCAGCGCTGCCACGATGTGGTTGAGGCGGGCGACGCCATTCCGCTCGAGATGCTTCGCCTGGCCGTCGAGGTCACCGACGCCAACGCCGCCGTCTTCGATGCCGCGGGCGGCTTCGCCGGCTGCCTGCCGGGTGTCCACGAGGTGCTCCGCCGGCAGGGACTGTTCGAGGGGACGTGGTGCTTCGACGCGAGCGAAACGCTCTCGCCCGGGCAGGCCGACGAGATCGACCGCGTCATCCGCGCGTATCCGCATCTGGTGGACGACGACTTCGTGGCCGCGCACCTGGACGAGTGGCTGGGCGGCTGACGGCGAAGCGGGGCGAGACAAGTTCCTTCACGCCTGAGCGCGGCGGGTCGGAGCCTGCCCTGAGCCTGTCGAACGGGTACCCGCCGCGCTCACCTGCGTCTGGGCGCGGTGGGTGCGGAGACCCACCGCGCACGACTTGCGTCATACCTGTTGGTCGGCGTCGCACCGCTCCGCTTGGCAGCACAACCCTATTGCGGGGGGCGGGCCGCGACGGTACGCTCAGAGGCCGCCCGTTCCTTGAAGTCTCCGGGAGATGCCTATGAGGTGGCGCTGCAGGTCGAGTTTCATTTTTCTTCTTCCGGCTCTTGCCTGCCTCGCGGTTCCTTGCGTCTCTGCTGCGCCCAAGGCGGATTCGAGCATTGCCGAACCCATCCGCTACGGCAAATCACGCAAGGTCGCGACGCTGGCGAACCAGGAGGTGTGCGAGAGCAGCGGCCTGGCCTGCAGCCGCCTGAAGGGCGGCGTCTTCTGGACGCACAACGACTCGGGCGGCGGGCCGCGCCTCTATGCCTTCAACTCCCAAGGCGACCACCTGGCCACCTACACGGTCACGGGGGCCGGGGCACGCGACTGGGAAGACATGGCGTCGGTGCAGGTGGGCGGCAAGAGCCTGCTGGTCATCGCCGACATCGGCGATAACCTCTGGTCGCGGAAGACGTGCATGCTGTACGTCGTGCCGGAGCCGCCCGTCGGAACGAAGGAGCAGCCGATCAACGACAAGGTCGGCGTCGGTCAGCGGATCGACTTCACATACGCCGACGGCCCGCGCGACTGCGAGGCCGTGGCCATCGATTCGGCGCGCGGCACGATCTACCTGGTCAGCAAGGAGGGGCTGAAGTGCGGTGTGTACGAGGTGCCCTGGCCGCGCGGCAAGACCCGCCCGGCCGAACCGCTGGTGGCCAAGCGGGTTGCCGAGATCAAGATGTCGCCGGCGGTAGCGATGGACATGTCGCCCGACGGCCGCCGGGCCGTCGTCCTGTCGTACGTCGATGCCTACGAGTTCACCCGTGGGCCGAAGGAGCCGTGGTCCGCCGCCTTCGCCCGCCCGCCGCGCAAACTCACCATGCCTCGCCGCAACCAGGGCGAGTCCATCTGCTACGGCCGGGACGGCAAGACGCTGTACCTGACGAGCGAGTTCGCCCCGACGCCGCTGCTCGAAGTCCCGGTCGTGGAACCGAAAGGGCAGGGCTTGCCATGAGAAGCCCGTTTGTCGGGGCGATCGTGATGCTGCTGGCCGCCGCCGGTGTGGCCGCCGAGTGGCATCACCCGTTGTATCTGCCCGGCGGCGGGTACTGGCGCAGCCGCATCCGGATCGAGGTCACCAACGCGATGGACCGCGACGCACAAGGTCTGCCCGTCACGGTCGGCGTCGGAAGGGCTGACGGCCGGGCCGACCTTGCCGGTGCGGCGGCCGAAGCGGTCCGCGTGTGCGATGCGACCGGCGCCGAGATGCTTTACGATATCCGGTCGCCCGCCGGCAGTGCCGTCACGCGGGGCCCGATTCCGCCCGGCGGCACACTGACGATTCCGGTCGAGTGTGCAGCCGGGGCGAAGGCGGCCTATTACGTGTACTTCGAGAACCCGTCGGCGTGGCGCGTGCCCGATGTCCTCGATGCCGGCCCCGGTCTCCGAAACGGCGGCCTCGAGGACGGCGCCGGCAACACGCCCACGCTCTGGCGTCACGACGCTCCGGACCCGCAGCACCGCACGTTCTGGGTGAGTGAGCATCCGCACTCGGGCAAGCGGTGCCTGAAGACGGTGGTCGCCGACGGGGCCGAGCCGACCTGGATCGCCACCCGCTGCCAGGGCATCCATATCACCGGCGGGGCCCGGTACGTTATGCGGGCGTGGGTCCGGGCCGAGGCGGTTAAGGGAAACGCCGGATGGTACATCCACGTGCGCAAGGGCAGGGGGCCGTTCGTCGCGTCGCCGATGTTGATGGCCGGCGGCGGCACCTATGACTGGAAGGAGGTCCGCACCGAGTTCACCGTACCGGCGGACGCCGACCGCGCCGACGTCGGGACCGTCCTGCGCGGCACCGGAACGGTGTGGTTCGACGACGTGCAACTGGAGTGTCTTGACCCGCCGCGCCTTAGCGCCAAGGCCTCTGCCGCCGAACGGCTGAGCCTGCGCGAGGTCGGCCCCGGCGCCGCCTGGCGCGACGGCGAGGTCCGGCGCGACCACCGTGTGCCCGTCCGCGTGATGAATCTCTCGGACCGGCCCGGGAAGACCGCCCTGGTGTGCACGGACCTTGCGCCGTTGGCGTCGCGGCTGCGCGGCCGCCTGCATGCGATGTCGATTGCCGTCAGCGGCGGCGCGAAGCCCGTCCCGCACTATGTCGTGGACGACATGCTGCTGTTTGAGGGCGAGACGCCGGCCCGCGCCCGGTGCACGTATCATGTGTACGTCGCGCAGGGGAAGCCGGCGCCGGGCGACGGCGGCGATTACGCCAGGCTCGTCGAGAGTCCCCGGAATCTGGTCAGGAACGCCGGCTTTGAGTCGGGCGACGCGTTGCCGGACGATTGGCCCGGTGGCGTCGACGGCAAGGCCCCCAGCGGCGCCACGACGCGGCGGGTCGAAGGCGGCCGCCTCGGCAAGCGGTGCGTCCGTGTCCGCGTGCCGCACGAGGCGCAGCCGGCCTGGACCGGTTGGCATCAGAGCGTCGCGGTCGAGCCGGGCAAGACGTATCTGTTTGCGGCGTGGGTGAAGTGCGAGGACGTGCGCGGCACGGTGCAACTGCACGCCCATTATCGAAACGCGAAGGGCGACTTGTGCGAGTCGGCCCGGTACGCGAGCGCCGGCCGTCCCCTGAGCGGCACGCACGGCTGGACGCTGATGTCCGGCCGGTTCACGATGCCGCCCGACATCGCCGCGTTCCAGTTGCACCTGACGATGAACGCGACCGGCACGGTCTGGCACGATGGTGTGGTTCTGGTGGAAGTGATGCGTGCGTCCGCGGGTCCGCCTGAAGCGCGCCCGGCAGCCACGCTGCCGGGCCTGACCGTCTGGCCGGTCAACCCCGTGGTCAAGGTGTTCCAGAGCGACGGAGCGCCGCGCGAGATTCCCGCTTTACGCATCTCGGCAGCGCGCAACGAGAAGGAGCCGCTGCAGTTGGCCGTCCGCTCGCCTGTGCCCGTCAAGGGGGTCCGGATCGAGGTGGACCCGCCGTCCAGGGCCGGCGGGGGGCGCCTCGGCGACGTCGAGACGTGCCTCGTCGGCTACGTTCCCATCGACCACCGGACGAACTACTACCGGAGCGACTTGCCGGCGTGGCACCGGAAGGTGCCGAACCATCCGGGCGGCTCGGACGGCTGGCCCGGCATGTGGCCCGACCCCCTCCTGCCTCGCCACACGTTTGACCTCGCGCCCCACACGACGCAGCCGGTTTGGGTGACCGTGAGCGTGCCCAAAAGCGCCGCGGCGGGAGACTACACCGGGGCCGTGCGGTTGGTAGCGGGCGGCAAGACGGTCGCAACGGTCCCCCTGACGGTCCGCGTGTGGGACTTCGCGCTGCCGGAGGAGAGTCACGTGAAGGCCGTGTACGACGTGCGGCTTCACGGTTCGTGGTGGCGAGACGGCGTGGCGGACCTTGGCGTGTTCCGTCGCAGGCTCTGGTCGTTCATGGCCGAGCGTCGTCTATGCCCCGACCACGTCGAGCCGCCGCCCCGCATGACGTACAGAGACGGCAAGGTGACGGCCGACTTCACGGCGTACGACGAGGCCGCCGAGTATTACTTCAACGTGTTGAAATTACCACACACGTACGCGCCGCGTCTGTTCTACGTTTTCGGGTGGGCTCATCCGCCGAAGAAGGCCTGGGGCGAGGCGCCGTACCCGGGCGAGTATCCGTACGCGGACGCCGACCGCGCGGTGCTCCGGCCCGAGTACAAGCGCGCCTACCAGGCGTGCCTCAAGGTCTATTGGGATCACATGAAGGCGAAGGGCTGGGCCGACCGGGTCGTGCTCTACATCAGTGACGAGCCGCACGACAGCCACGAACACATCCGCCGCCAGATGAAGGCCCTCTGCGAGATGATCCACGAGGTGGACTCACGGATCCCCATCTACTCCAGCACGTGGCGGCATCAGAGCGAGTGGGACGGGGCGATCGACGTCTGGGGCATCGGGCACTACGGCGTGGTCCCCGTGCCGAAGATGGTGGGACTTCTCGCCGCCGGCGACCGCCTGTGGTTCACGACCGACGGGCAGATGTGCACCGACACGCCGTACTGCGGGATCGAGCGTCTGCTGCCGCACTACTGTTTCAAGTACGGCGTGGAGGCCTACGAGTTCTGGGGCATCGACTGGCTGACGTACAACCCGTGGGAATTCGGCTGGCACGCGTTCATCCACCAGAGCGATTCGCCCGGCAGTTCCTACCACGTGCGATATCCGAACGGCGACGGGTACCTGGCCTATCCCGGCGGCCCGGTCGGGCACGACGGGCCGGTCTCCTCGATCCGCCTGGAGCAGGCACGCGAGGGCGTTGAGGATTACGAGTATCTGTACCTGTTGCGGTCGCTCGTTGAGAAGGCGAAGGCGGCGGGCGGAGACGCGGGCGCGGGCGAGGCCGCGCTTGAACGGGCCGGGGCACTGGTTGCCATCCCGAACGCCGGCGGGCGGTACTCGACGCGGTTCCTGCCCGACCCGGACGCCGTGCCTCGCCTGAAAGACGCGCTCGGCCGGGCCATCGAAGGGCTCAGCCGGTGAGCCGCACGCCGCATGCCGCCCCTCCGGCGGCAGTCGCCGACTTCCCGGCACCGAACGGCGGGCTTCAGCCGCAGAAGACGGCGAGGACACGCATTATCTGATTGCCTTCTGCGGTGGTTTGGGGTATACTGATGACGTAGGGAGGCCCGCTCGCGAGCGGGTTTGGGGTCGTTGTGGGGGCTTCCGGGCGTATGACGGGGGAGCCTCGAAAGGAACGGCCCATGTGGCGTTTCGCGATGGTGTGTCTGTGTGTCTTCTCGTTCTCCGTAGCAACCTCTCAGGCCGTGACGTACGAGCGTATTGCCGACATCAATCCGGGGTACGGCGGCGGCGGGGCAGGGGGCTTGACCGTCTATGACGGCGACCTCTACTTCATCGCCAACAACGTCGCTCACGGCAGCAACAACGAACTGTGGAAGTGGGACGGGGCGGCCGTGAGCCAGGCCGCCGAGATCCGGCCCGGAGACGAGGGGTCCGGCATCAACTCGCTGGCCGTCCACGACGGCAAACTCTACTTCAGCGCGCGCGACGACAACAGCACGCTTGAACTGTGGTCCTACGACCCTGTGGCCGGCGCCCTGGAGGTGCCCGACAACAGCCCCGCCTGGAATCCCCAGACCCATGCGGAACTCATCTCCTACGGCGCCAACCTCTACTTCCGCGCAACCGATTTCAGCACCGTCGGCACCGAACTCGGCAAGTACAACGGAACCAGCCAGGCGGTGATCGACATCGCGCCCGGCCCCGGAACTTCCTATCCCCAGGGGTTCATCCTCTACAACGGCGCCCTGCACTTCCTTGCCAACAGTGGCGACGGCGCCGGCAGCGAACTGTTTTCGTACAACGGCGCGGCGCTGGCGCGCCTGACGGACATCGATCCGGGCCTCGACGCCGGCGACCCGCGGAACATGGCCGTCTACGACGGTGACCTCTACTTCTCGGCCAAAGACGGCGTCACCGGAAACGAACTGTGGCGCTACGATCCTGCCACGGGGCCCGAACTGGTGGAAGACATCGTCCCCGGCGGCATCTACGATTCGGGCAACCCGTCCAACATGACGGCCTATGACGGCAAACTCTACTTCAGCGCCGACGGCGGCAGCGGGGCGGGCAACGAACTGTGGCGGTACGACGTGGCCACCGACACGGCCGCTCTCTTCTGGAACATCAACCAACTTCCTCCGCCCTCCGGCGGCGAGGACCCCGAGCACGAGTCCTGGCCGTCGCAGTTCTTCGAGTACGAGGGGCTGTTGTACTTTGCGGCCGACGACGGCGTCCACGGTCGCGAACTCTGGGCCACCGATGGCGACACGGCTTGGCTGGTCCTCGACATCTACGCCGGCGAGTACGGCAGCGGCGTCGGCGGGTTCTGCATCTACGACGGCGGCCTCTATTTCTCGGCCGACGACGGCCAAACGGGCAGCGAAGTCGGCTACATCCAGGGTGAGTATACCCAGACCACGGCCATCTTCCGGATTCCCGAACCGGCCACGCTGGCGATGCTTGGCTGCGGCGCCTTGGGCGCTCTCGTCTCTCGCCGACGCCGGAACCGGGTGTAGGCCGGGGCGCGCCCCGGCGGTGGGCTAAGCCGTCGACGGAGCGTGTTTCGCCATGCTCGTCGCCGTGCCGGCGACGGCTAAACGAGGAAGGCACGCGTCCGCAACCGCCGTGCCGGCGGCGGGCTATCGCTTCTTCGCACCGGCCGTGACGTGGCGGCCGGGTTGGCCGGCGGGAAGCGTCTCGTCGAAGCGAACGGCGCCGGCGGGGTCGGGGTCGGCCTCGACCTTCAGGGTGCGGCCGTCGGCCAGCGCAACCTCGGCCGACGCGGGGCCCGTCGGGCGGATGGTCTTGATCGGGTTCACGTCACCCTTGTTCATCGGCACGAGCAGCGTCAGGAAATGGTGCGTGCCCGAGCGCTTCCACGTGTGAAGGACGGTCGTCGCGGGGACGTAGCGCTTGGTGCCGCGCTTGACCCACCACCCCAGCAGTTCCGGTTTCTCCTGAGCCTGGACGGTCTTCACGCGCACACCCTTCGTGAGCAGCGGCACGACGGCGAGGTTCGCGAGGCCCGCATCGGTTGTGGCAACGGTTCCCGTTTTCTCATCGTGCGCGACGGCGGTCGTCTTGAGGTGCCAGCGGGCCTGGTACGTGGTGTCGCCGGGCGCGAGGGGCACGAGCGTGTCGGCGACGACGAACAGGTCGGGCTTGACGAACAGGACCCGCCGCGTGTGCGTCGCCAACGGGCGGTCGCCGTACTTGCCGTCGTAGGCGCCGGCGGCGAAGTCGTGGTCGGCGTCGGTTTCCCATCGGGCGTCGATCGGCTTCGGGGAGACGCGCTGGGCCGCGTTGCTCCTTGAGCGCCGCTGCGGCTTGCCGCTGACGATTACCGTATTGTGCGAGAAGGTGTCGATGGCGTACTGCCGCCACGGGCTGTGTTCGTACGAGCCGCCGCCTCCGTCGAAGAGGACCTCGCGGCCGTGGGCCCAGACGGCCACGTTGAGTTTGTCCTGGTGGACGTGTCCGTATCCGAGCGGTCCGACGTCGAAGGCGAGGTAGTTGGCCCGGCGGTCCCATCCGCTCCGCATGACGGTGTATCCCGCCCAGGGCAGGATGCAAGAGGTGAAGGCAGGGGTCTTGCCGGCGCGGCCGTCCGTGGCGATCCACTCGAAGTCACCCCGCTGCGGGAACAGGCGGAACGCCTCTTCGAGGATTTGGGGCACGTTACAGTCCCAGGAATCGTTGAAGGGGGGCAGGCTGCGTGTGGGCGTCATCAGATGGAGGTTATACGCATAGGCCTTCTCGCTTCGGGCGACGAAGTCGCGGAGCAGTTCGTCGGCCCGGCCGACGCGTTCGGCGAGTTTCGGCAGTTTCATAATATTCGACAGGGCCACGTTGTGGTATCCGGGCGTCAGTTCCACCTGGGCGCCGTCGGGCAGGAACTGGCGCGCCAGTTCCGCGTGGAGCGTGCGGATGGCCTCGGCGCGGAACGCACCGGCCTCCTTCAACTCCGGAAAGACGCAGCCGACGGTGAACAGGCCGGCCATCTCCATGGTCAGCCAGTTGCCCCCGCCGCGCCGGTGCGTGCGCAGGTGACGGGCCTGTTCGAGGAACGACTTCACGAACAACAGGAGCACGTTGTCCGTGACCGCCGGCGAGGTGAGGAACCGGTGATAGGCCTCGGGCCAGGTCGAGTTCATCCGGATGCCGCACTCGATGGTCCGCCAGGCCGAGTTGGCCACGTTGCCGCTGCCCTTGCGCGGCCGGGGACAGCGCGTAACCCAACTCACGAGTTGCCGCGCGAACGCCCGGGCGTACGTCTCATCGCCCGTTGCCGAGTAGGCGGCGCCCATATGCCGCCAGAAGTGCATCCGGCCGAGTTGCCACTGCCACTCGTTGTCGTGCGGGTAAGGCGTGCCCTTGCCGGTCGGGTTGAAGAACCAGTCGATCTCGCCGTCCGCGAAGGTGTGCCGGATGCTGCACACGCTGACCGTGCCCTTGACGGCCGCGTCGGCGGCGGACTTGCTGAACCCCACGGTGCGGTCGGGGTTGTGCGGGTCGAACCACCACGTAACGCGCCTGCGGCCGCGCAGGTACGCGCCCAGGGCCCTTCTGGCGGCGACCACGTTCTTTAACTCGACGGCCTTCCTGACGGTGGCGAGTTGCGGCAGGCTCAGGTCGAGCGCGTCGAACAGGTCGGCGTCGGTCAACCGCGGACCGGCTGGCTCCGAGGCTTCGGCGGCCATGGCCCGTGCTCCTGCGACGGAAAGGAACAAGGCGGCGGCAAACAAGAAGAGATACTTCACGGCGGATCCCCCGACTTCCCCTCATTACGCGATGTCGTTCCTTGCTGCGGCACACACACCTTAACCACGTTTCGGGTTGCAGGTCAAGCCGTTCGGCCAGGTAGGCTGGGAAGCGCCCCAGACATCGTACCCCCAAACAGCGGTAGCGGCGCCAGGGTTGCAGAACACGGTCCGCCTTCGCGCTGACCCCGTTCTGGAACCGCGCCGAAAGGCCTTGCGGCGTGGCGGGTCTGTTATAGGGAAGATTCGTGCTGGACGCGGTGGCAATTCTGATGTAGGATGACAGGTCCGCATGCTGGTTTTGAGGTCTGCCCGACATGACAGCGACTGCAACAGCCATGGCGCCTGTGCCGAGCGCGCTCGACGCGAGCGTGCTGGTGTTGAACCGCCTGTTCATGGCGGTGCGGGTGGTTCGTGCGCGCGATGCCTTCCGGCTGTTGTGGAAAGAGACCGCCGAGGTCGTCAGTGTCGAGGACGAGACGTACAACTGTTACAACTTCTCCTCCTGGACCGAGGTGTCGGAGTACCGTCGCAAGTTCCAGCCCGGTTCGCACGATTGGGTCCGGACGGTGCGGTTCGAGATCGCCGTGCCGCGCGTCATCCGCCTGCTGACCTACGACCGCGTGCCCCGGACGCGCGTCCGTCTGAACCGCCGGAACCTCTTCGCCCGCGATGCGAACCGATGCCAGTACTGCGGCCGCAAGTTCAAGAGTTCGGAACTGTCGATCGATCACGTCCTCCCCCGCAGCCGCGGCGGCCATACCGTGTGGACGAACGTCGTGTGCGCCTGCCTGAAGTGTAACGTCAAGAAAGGCGGCCGCACGCCCAAGGGAGCCGGTATGCGCCTGGTGCGCACCCCCAAACAGCCGCGCTTCAGCCCCGTCATCAGCCTCCATGCAGGCAGCCCCAAGTACCGCTCGTGGAAGCAGTTCCTCGATTCCGCGTACTGGCACGTGGAATTGCGGGATTAGCCCTACAGCGCCACTTCGCCATTTCGCGCGGCGGGTCGGGGTACGTGTTTAGCGTGTCATTCCGAGCGAGCGAAAAAGAGTCGAGGAATCTCGCCGTTATGCGTTTCGCGCGGTGGGGCTCCGGACCCACCGCGCTCGAAAGCCCATTTTCGCCGTTGCGCGGCGTAAGCGCGGCGGCGAACTGGCTTGAGCAGCACGGCAATGCGGTTTTTCGTGCGTTTTTCAGGCCGGTTGCGCACAGTGCTGCGATGGTCGCCCGCGTCCACGCCTTCCTAACCCCTTTGGCGACAAGGGGTTACGAGTGCAGGCCGAGATCGCCCGGCATCCGGGTTGACCGGGCCCCGTTCGTGCGTACCGTATAGGTGCGGACCGGGTCGGTGCGGGCGGCCGCAGGATGAGACGTGTGCCGTTTGGCGTACCCGGCCGCCCGACCGTCTTATCCGCGCGATGAGGTGTTGTGTGCGGCGGCTTCGAACCCGCCGCTTGGCTGGAGGTTGGAGCTGGAATCGGCGTTGTCAGGGGCGTGGCGCCGCGAAGGCTCCGGCCTCCGGCCGGAACGAGGCCGGTTTCGTAAAGGCCAAGTCGGTCGGGCTGAAGCGGAACAGCGGCCTGCATCGCCGAAAAACAGGCTTTTCGGACATTATCAGCATCGGGCAGGCGCGACTGGGCAAACTGCAACGCTCCGCGCAAGCGGCGGCGTGAGCGACCGAGCCTTGGCGTCGCGCCTGCCCGTCATCGGGCCGTACGACCCGAAAAACCGGCATTTCCTGCCTATTTTCCCTCCCCGATTTGCATTGTGCCAACTCCTGGGTATAATGGTAGTGGCGGGATGAGAGATTTTCCCGCCTAGACCCGGGGGAAACGGGCAAGACCTACCCAGGAACAGATGCTGTGTCCGTTCGCACAGCCGGCGTACGGGTAGCCGGCGGGTTCCTGTTCCGGGCGAGGTTCTGCAAGGGGCTGTAGCGATGCGTGAGGTCACACACCGGAGCAAAACGCTCTCTGCTATCGTCATGGTTGCCCTGTTGGCAGCGTCCGCTGCCGAAGCAGGACCCCTGATGGATTCGGAGGTGGCGGTCCATTACGGCAGTGGTTTCGACACCACGCCAACGGCCGACGTCGGCGACGTCCTGGCGTCGTACCTGGGGCCGAACACCTTCGCGGCGGTGGCCGACATGGACACCGCTGTGCTGGCCCAGGCCATGGCGGAGAGTCCGATCGCGCTGCCCCAGTACATTCCGTTGACGACGACGGTCGTGGCGTACAACGCGCCGGCCGTCTCGCACGGTCCGGAGGCGCCGCTGCCGGTGCCGATGGAATTGGCCTCCCTCCAGGCTCCTCGCGTGACGGGCCTGGCGGACTTGGGGTCGGGCGGGCGAAGCGTGCCTCTCGGTGATACGACCTTCTTCTCGATGGGTCCCGGCGGATTCGGCGGCGTCATGACCGGCCGGCCGGCCGGCGGTATCGAGAACTGGAGCCACATCAACCGGACGGCCATCAGCTACATCCGGCCAAGCGTCAACGTCCAGATGATGCTGGCGGTGGAGGTGCCCGGCACGGAACCCGCCGGCCGCTTCGAGGGTCCCGGCCTGGAGCCTCACGCGTACCTGGCCATCGACCGTCAGACGAAGGTGGACTCGGCCGACATCGGCGCCAGCACGCCGCGCTTCGGACGCCGACCGACGCCCATCCCCACCGACGAACCGCAGACGGCGATTGCGGCGGGGCTCGACCTCGGGCTGCTGCCGACGTTCCTGTCGCAGATGGGCGTCGGTGTCTCGGTGGTGGCCTCGCGCGGAAGCGAAACCGGCAACCTGAGAGTGGCCCTGGTCGGAACGGCCGAACTGCCGGTCGACTGGGCGCCGCGCGAACGTCCCTATCAGCACCCCGTTGGTGTGGCGGCCGACCCGATTCTGGCGGCCAGCGTCCCGTGGTACTACCCGTCCGGCAACATCGGCGGGCACCCGCCGGGCGGCGGCGGAGGCGGCGGGGGCACCACGCCGACGCCCATTACGCCCACGCCCATTCCGGAACCGACGATGCTGACCGGGCTGGCCATCGCGTCTGCGATCACACTTCTGCTGCGCCGGCGCCGCGGTTAGGGTTGCCCTTGCGAGCATTCTCTTCGGGTGGTCGCCTTCCCTGCCGGCCACCTTTTCGCACACGTCCTCGGTAGGCTGAACCTCCAGGCCGCACGTGTGGCGCGGCGTGCAAAACGCTTTCCCGGTCACCTGGGCTTTGCTACAATGCGAGTAGAAAGCGGGCCCCACCACACACGTCATGGACGCATGAGTGAGGCCCTTGCGCTGGGATGGGCACATTCAACTCAACAGGACTGCGTAATAATGATTCGGATTGCCGGCTTGTCAAGTTTAAATTGTCGTATTTTTTCGGGCAACTTGCGGCCCCCGACGGGCCGATTCCTTAAGTGAACCCTCTAGAACGGGTATGCCGGCCGCCAAAACCGGCCTTCGACCGAAAAAAGGAGAGGCACCATGGGAATGCTCTTGCGAAGCAGGCCACTCGGCCGCGAACTGCCGCGACCGAAATGGACCGTCGTGCTGCTCTGGGTCCTCGGGATCCTCCTCTGGCTGGGGACGGCCGCCGCGGTCGTCGCCCTCGGCTTGATCGTTCCTCCGGCGACCCCCGACACGTTCTGGATCCTGACGGGCGTCGGCGTGATTGCGAGCGTCCTGCTCGGCGCTATGGCTATCGGTTTGGCGCTGCTCATCAAGTACGGCTTCAGCGCGGCGGTGAGCGCGAAACTGGCCGAACGGGCTTTGCGTGAAGTCTCACAGAAGACGGAGGCTCGCTTGCCGGTGTCCGGAATCGGCGGGGCGTCGCACGAAGAGGTTGTCAGCCTGCTGTCGGAGATCATGGAGAACACGCTCCTCGACGACAACGACAAGGCTGCCAAACGCGAACTCGCCAAGAAACAACGCCAGCGGGCACTGCGGCGCGAGATCGAGGCCCTTATCAAGGCCGCCAAGTACCGCGAGGCCCACGAACGCCTCGAAGAGTTCCGCCTCCGCTACGCCGCCGACGACGAGGTGGCCGACATGGAGGGCCAACTCTCCGAGGCCCTCCGCCAGCACGAGCAGAGCGAGATCGAGCACATCACCGAGCAGGTCGAGCGGTACATGGGCCTCGGCCTTTGGGAACGCGCCATGGAAATGGCCCGGGCCCTGGCCGAGCAATTCCCGGAGAACCCCGACGCCGCACGGCTGCCCGAGACCGTTCGCCTCGAACAGGCTGCCGGCCGGCGCCAGGAGCAGCAACGCCAGTACCGCGAGATTGAGCACCTCGTCGCCCGCAAGCACTGGCGTGAGGCCCTGCGGACCGCCGAGACGCTCATGGAAAACCACCCTGACAGCCCCGAGGCCAACACCCTGCGCGACCAGATGGACGAACTCAAGCGAAACGCCGCCATCCTCGAACGCCGAGAGTGGGAAAACCGCATCGCCGAGCATATCCAGATCGGACGCCACCGCGAAGCCTTCGACCTGGCCATGGAACTCGTCGAGAAATACCCCGAGTCACCACAGGCCGCCGAGATTCAGAAGAACCTCAACCAACTCAAGGCCCGCGCCGGCGTCGCCGACTAATACTACTACGCTACGTCGCCTTTTTGTCCGCCTGGTGGCCTTCCCAGGCCACCA
Source organism: uncultured Anaerolineales bacterium (assembly GCA_964510295.1). Classification (GTDB taxonomy): domain Bacteria; phylum Planctomycetota; class Phycisphaerae; order FEN-1346; family FEN-1346; genus JAUVZF01. Next base: position 19,002 of record CAZEBQ010000032.1, read on the forward strand.
GGAACAGGCAACAACTGCGTTCGCGGCGGCCTGGGAAGGCCGCCGCGCGGAACGTAGCGTCGCCGACTAACCGGTCCTACACAAGTTGTGCGCGGTGGTTCGCCTGAACCACCGCGCGAGGCTCTGCTACACTCAGACGGGAACGGCTCTACCCCATCCCGCCTCGGCGCCGAAACAGCCGAAATGGCCGCGGCACAGGGTCGTACCCGCCCTCAGCGAACGGATGACACCTCAGCACCCGCCACGCCGCCAGCACGAGACCCCGCACGACGCCGTGCACCTTGATCGCTTCAATCGCATACGAACTGCACGAGGGGGTGTACCGGCAGCACGGCCCAAGCAACGGGCTGACCGTCACTTGGTAGGCCCGCACCATGAGAACCATGGCGCCGACCGTCGCCCGGCGGACCAAGCCTGCCGCACCAAGCGGCCCGACACGCGCCTCGCGCGCCGGGTCTCCCGACCCACCGCGCTTGTGCGCGGCGGGTCTCCGCACCCGCCGCGCAGATGTGCCGTGACGCTCGGTGGGTCCGGAGACCCGCGGCGCGAAACGCGCCTCGGACCGCTCGGCCGATGATCCGTTCATCCGTTCGTCGCCTTCCCGGCCGCATCTCTCCTGCGGCGTTCGGCCCGGCGGATCGCCTCGGGCACCAGCGCCCGGATCGAGGCGTCCACCTCCGCGAACGTGTACGCCTTCGCGACGGGCACGAGCACGATGTCGTAGCCGCTCGGAAACGCCGCCCGCGTCTGCCGGAACGCCTCGCGCAGCAACCGCTTGATTCGGTTCCGCTGGACCGCCCCGCCGCACCGTTTTCCGACGCTCAGGCCGAGGCGGGTGACGTCAAGGCCGTTGGGCCTGGCATAGGCCACGAGGCGTCCGTCGCCGGCGCGGGCCCGGCCGGCGTAGACGGTCCGGAACTCGGCCGTCTTCAACAGCCTCTGGTGTCGGCGGAGCGTCGGGCGGTCTCGGTCGCCGGGTGTCATCGCGCGTCCTCGTCGGACGGTTCGGGCTCGTCGTCCTCGGGGGGGGGCGTCTGAAGCCGGCGTCCCGCCTCCTGCCAGGCGTCGGTCATATCGCTCGGTGCGTGCGACATCGGCCGCAGGAGCCGCCGCCTGAGAATGCTCAGAATCAGCAGCACCAGCACCAGACAGCCGACCACCGCGAGGAACCAGAGCCACCCCTCCGAGTGGGCCTCCAGCGCAACGGTCACGAGGGGGTTGTGAATCACGTGGACGCCCCTTCCTCGGCCGGCGCGTCATCCGCCTCGGCGCCGCCCTCGCCCTCTCCGTCCGAGGCGACCGCCTCCCCGGCCGGCGGCACGGCGTCCGCCAGGTCCGTCACCCCTTCGACAGACACGTTGGCGGCCGGCCGGGGACGCCCCTCGGGCCAAAGCCGGTCCCAGGCGTCGGGTCCCAGTTCGCGTTCGACGATCTCGACGAGGGTCTCCAGGTCGCGCCGCACCTGCTCGAACTGCTCGCGCAGCCGCAACACCGCCGCCACACCCGGCAGGTTGATGCCGAGGTCACGGTGCAGCGTGACGGCGCTCCAGAGCCGGCGCATGTCGATGCGCGTCAGGACGGCCTCTTCGTCGCCGCCCTCGTGGGGCGAGACCAGGCCTTCCTCGACGTACGATCGGATCTCGGCAACCGTGACGCCGAGCGCCTCGCCGGCCTGCTCGAACGAGTAGGTCTGGGGCTCGTCTCGGGTCATGGCGGTCTCCTTCCTTCACGGGTTCCAGTGGGCCCCGGTGCGGGGGCTCTCGGCCTGAAGGCTGCGGAGTTCCTCGAACAGTTGCCTGCGGCGTTCATCGAGCGTCTTGGGCGGCACAATGCGGAGAAGGCAGTACTGGTCGCCGCGCCCGTCGCGCTTCGGTCCGCCAACACCCTGGCCCTTGAGACGCAGCCGCACGCCGCTTGGCGTGCCGGGCGGAATGCGGACGGAGGTGCGGCCGTGGACGGTCGGCACGTCAACCGTGGTGCCGAGGGCGGCCTCCGCCACCGTCACGGGCAGGTCAATGGTGACGTCGCCTCCGTCGCGGCGGAAGAACGGATGCGGCAGGACCCGGATCGTCAGGTACAGGTCGCCGGCCGGCCCGCCGCCAACCCCCGGCGAGCCCTGTTCCTTGAGGCGCAGGCGCTGCCCGTCGGCCACGCCCGGCGGCACGCGGACGTCGAGACGCTCGGTCCGCGTCGTGCCGTCCGGCTGCGGTCGGCCGAGGGTCAGTTGGGTCCTAACGCCCCGGACCGCCTGCTCGAAGGAGATGGTGAACTGGCTCTCGATGTTGCGGCCGCGAAAGCGCGGCCGGCCTGCTTGCGGCGCGCGGCGGGCGCGGGCCTGTGGTCGCCCGCCGAGACGGCTGAACAGTTCCTCGAAGAAGCCGGCCCCCTGGCCGGCCGACCCGGCGAAGGCCTCGAACGCCACGTCCTCGAACGGCGTACCCGCGCCAGGCCGCGACCGCGTGTAGGGTCCACCGGCGGGTCCGGCGCCGGCCTCGGCGCCCATGCGCACGCCTTCGGGGCCGAAACGGTCGTAGGCCTGCCGCTTCGTCGCGTCGGAGAGCACCTCGTACGCCTCGCCGAGTTCCTTGAACTTGCCATCGGCCTTGGGGTCGCCCGGGTTGAGGTCGGGATGAAACTTGCGCGCGAGGCGGCGGTAGGCGCTCTTGACCTGGTCGTCGGACGCGCCGCGCTCGACGCCGAGGACCTCGTAGTAATCGCGTTTCGCCATAGCCGTCTCGCCGCACCCAATCCGTTGCTAAAGGATTATAAGGTGCTCCAGGTGGCCAGGCAACGGGGCGTCGGTTCACTTGGCCCCCCGTGAACACACGGGGGGCGGCGCGCGGCATGCGCCGTGGCGCTACACGGCCCAAGGGCCGTGCCACCCCGCAAGCAGGGTGGCACGGCCCTTGGGCCGTGCAGTCGCCCTCGGCACGCGGGGTGGGAGCTCCACGCCCAGCGTGACGGTGTGGTCCTCGGCGCGACCCACGGCCGCGGCTTCGCCGCTGCCGTGCCACCCTCTTGGTGGCGCGTGGGACGCTAAACACGTACATTCACCGGCAGCTAAATGCTGCCTTTCAGGCCGATGGCGTCGGCCACGTCGCGCATGCCCATAATCACGTCGGTGATGAGGTCCGAGAGGTCGACGCCGAGCCTGTCGGCGCCTTGCTGGATGATGTCGCGGTTCACGCCGGCGGCGAAGCGTTTGTCCTTCCACTTCTTCTTGACGCTCTTGGCCTTCATGTCGAGGACCGATTTCGACGGCCGCACCAGCGCCGTGGCGACCACAAGGCCCGTCAACTCGTCGATGGCAAAGAGGACCTTCTCGAGATCGGTTTGCGGCTCGACGTCCGAGCAGATGCCCCACCCGTGCGAGACGGCGGCCCGGATGAGTTCCTCCGGCCAGTTTCGCTCCCGAAGAATCTCGGCCGTCTTCGTGCAATGCTGGTCGGCGAACTGCTCGTAATCGAGGTCGTGGATGAGGCCGACGATGCCCCACACGTCTTCATCCTCGCCGCGCTTGCGGGCCATGTACCGCATGACGCCCTCGACCGCCAGGGCGTGCTTGATGAGGCCTTCGTTCGCGTTGTACTCCTTCAGCAGCGCCAGTGCTTCCTCGCGAGTGGGAATGCTTGGCATGATAGATCTCCTGCAATCGTAACCACGTATCGTAAGCCTG
>CAZEBQ010000033.1:0-22525 GCA_964510295.1 uncultured Anaerolineales bacterium
AGTCGGCATCGAGCCCGCGCTGCGGCTCGTTGAGCAGGTCATAGCCGAAAACCGATGGCTCGTCCTTGTAGCGGGTCCAGATCTTGTTCCATGCCGCCAGCAACGCGTCCTGGGTTGCGTTGGTATTGTAGTAAATCGCATCCCACTGTTCGTTGCCAAAGGGCCTGATGCCGTAAACGACCAGCTTGAAGATGGTCTTCTGGCCGGCGTCCCTGCCCATGCGGACCATCGCGTCGAGTTGCCCGAGGTACGTGGGATCGGCCTGCTTGCCCGGCCAGCCGCCCAGCCGTCCGAGCGCCGTGCGGATCACCTGGAAGTTGGCCCCCATGCGGACCATGCGCCGGTAGTCGGCCGGGGTGTAGTGGATGGTCCCTTTCCTGTCCTCGGTGATGGCGACATAACCACCCGGGACGATCTCACGCCCCTGTTCATCGCGTATGACGGCGTTAGTCGGAGCGTCTTCGGCGTGAGCCGTCGCGGCCGGCGCAACCAGCAGCAGGGCGACGAGAGCAAGCGATGGGGTCTGTTTCATTTACCGGTTCCCCTGTTCCACCGCCACAAACCGCGCCGACTGGGCCGGAACCTGGACCGAGACCTCGTGCCCAACAGACGCCCTGTCGGTTGTTCGAATCCCCCCCGTTTCCGGATTCCACACCGACGCCTCGCCAGCCATCGGCACGGTCAATGTCCCTTCAATGTCCTTGCGGATTGGATTGGCCACAAGCAGAATCATGAGTTCCGGTGACACACTGAGTTCCGTTGACACACACCTTATCTCTTGCGTTTGGGCTTCGGGCCGGGTTTGAGGGGATGAAGGCGGCGGTCCAGGGGGGTCTCCAGTCGGGCGATGAACGCCGGATCGCCCAGCGGCCGGCCCGTCCGAAGATGGCGACGCAGCGGCTCCACTTGTTCCTCGTCCTCGTCGGCCGCGAGAAACCGCCGCCAGTCGTTGACTTCCGCCACCAGGGGGGCTTTCGCCGCTACGCCGGACTTTACTTCACCGGCTTCAGCGTGAAGTCCTTGATGGTCAATCCCTTGACCGGCTCGTTGCGCGAGAAGCGAAGTACGTTCCGGCCCTTGACCAGCGAGACCTCGACCGGGGTGGTCTTATACCACATGCCGACGGTGAAAGGCAACGCGATGTCGGTCGGCTCCTTGGCATCGTTGGCCGCGACCAGGAGGTGCTGCTTCCAACTGGGCGTCACCACCCGCGCGATAAGCGCATATTTGCCTGCTGCCGGCGCGTCGAAGGTGTATTGAAACTCCTGGGGCTTGCCGTTACGGCTGTAATGCATCTGCATTCCGCCAAGGTTACTCTCCATGAAGATGATCTTCCCCGTGCTTTTCGTCGGTTTGCTGCAGGCCGCGGCCGGAATCGTGATCACCCCGCCGGCGCCGACGACGATCTTCCGGTCCGCCTCGGTCAGGGTCGCGGCTTCAATGGCATACTTCACCTTGGATTCGTTCGCCTCGCCGAGTTCCTCACCGACCGCGGCCAGCGCCACGGCTTTGGCCTCTTGAATAATCGCCCGCTGCCGGTAAAGCGCCACGCCATTCCAGAAGGCCGGATCACCGGAGAGGAATCCGAAGGTCCGCTTCTCTCCCATGACGTCGCCAACCCACTGGGCTCGCTTCACCTGCAGGTATGGCTTGCCCGTATTCCGCGCCTGCGTCGTCGCCAGGAAATCGAGGTCTTTGTGATAACGTGTCTTGGTCCAGCCGTGCCCCCAGCCTGCGCCTAGGCAGACCACCCAGCCATCGGGTGTCCAGTGCGCCAAGGCGGCATGACCGCGCTGGGGACGTGCCGTGGTGGGAACTCCGAAGGCGCGCAGAATGAAGCGGCCGAAGAACGCGCGCCGGCCGCAGACCCCGCCGTTCATCAGGATATTCTGAAAGAACTGCAGCTCGGGCTTGTCGTATTTGTTGTCCTGCGACCCGTACCGCACATCGGTCCTGACCGCCGCCACATAACGCCACCGATAGTCGGGGGTGGAGATATGGTCAGGCCGATAGTTGCGGAGCATTTTTCGCCCCCAGGCAAGAATATGATCCGGCTCCTCGCCGTTGACGACCATTCGATAGTCCCATACGCTCAGACCCTTGAAGCCCGCGTCCAGTTCGCCACTGAGGAAAGCCTTCTCGAAGTGGAGGTACCGATTCACCGGGTTCACGGTCGCCGGCGCATTGGTCAGGCCGGTGGCGTTTCTCTGCTTAACCGGCACTGCGTGCTCCAGGCTGATCGCGAGCGCGAGCCGCTGCAAGACACCATCCCCGGCCTTCCTGCTCGCCTTCTGGATAGCCGTGTAGATTTCCATTGCCCGGCCATACTTGCCATTACTGGCGCCATCCGCGATAATCATCTGCTTCATGAGATCAGCATCGGCCAGCAGTCGCTCGACCATCTGCTCGTGCTCTTTGCCCTGCTGGGCAAACTCCGCCAGACCACGCGGCGTGGCCTGGGCCAGGACGACGTATTTCGCCAGTTGGGCATCCAGTTTGTCGCTCGCAAGGAAAGTCCCCAGATTGAGTGCGTGGATCGCCTTCAGCGTATTGGCTTGCGCCATGGCCAGCGCTTCCCTGGTCGCCTGAAGGGCGTGGACCAATTTCGGCTCTTCCAGTTTTGCCTTGGCCACCGCTTTCTGAGACTTCTTGAGTTCGCTGGCCGCCATGCGCCAATTGTCCTGAATCTTGGCCAGCGCCTCCTGGGCCTCCTTCACGGCCTTGGCCTTCTGTTCCTTGTCGCCGGTCATCGCCTCAGCCTGCTTCAGCTTCTCTTTCGCCTCTGCTACCCCCTTGGTGGCTCTTCCGATCCAAGCCTTCCTATGGTTTAACAGCCCCATGGCCCCCCTGTTCTTATTCAAAGCCGCCTGCGTGGCGTTGGCATGCGCCTCCGCAGCCTTTTCGGCCTCACGGGCCTTCGGATAGGCGGATTTCTTCTGCTCGTTCACTGTCGGCAAGGCCTTGGAGATTTCCGCCTGTATCTCCGTGAGCATGCCAGTATAACGCTCCAGGAGTTTTTGCCCGGCCTCGGTGAGCGGCGTTTCCGCCGCCGCCTTTCCTTTGGCCGCCCATACGCTCGATGTCCCGATCGCCATGGCGATCAGCGCCACACAGATACCTGTCCTCGTCTTCGCTCTCATTGCTTCGGTCCCTTTCCTTTTGTCACTTTATTGGCAGGAATTCGCCTATCCGGGATTTCCTGGCTAACCTCTCGCCGCCGACCACCGTCGGCCGCTCTGAAGACTCCAACCCCGATTCCAACCTCGGGTTTTGCCTCTTCTGCTGGATGACGGGACAATCGGGCCATTCCCGGGCGATAACGCCCCCCCCCCCCCAAAAAAGAACCGACCCCTGCCAGGGCGTTCATGACCGGTCCGCACAGACACTCCCTGTCGCCCCCGCGTCCCCCGGCTGTTTCGTCCGTCGCGGGAGTCATCGCCGCACCGTCTCACGCAGGCGCAGCCGTCGAATCCGTTCCAGTGCCGTTAGGAACTTCTCGTTAAGGCAGTTTATCGCTTCGGTTTGGGCTTGGGGCCGGGTTTGAGGGGATGAAGGCGGCGGTCCAGGCGGGTCTCCAGTCGGGCGATGAACGCCGCATGTGCCAGCGGCCGGCCCGTCCGGAGGTGGCGGCGCAGGGGCTCCACGTTCTCCTCCTCCTCGTCGGCCGCCAGAAACCGACGCCAGTCCGACACCTCGGCCACCAGCGGTCCGCCCGGCGCAACGACACGAGCCCGTCGAGCCATGCCCCCACGTTATCACCGCGCTCACGCCCGAGTCAACCATGAGGGACGTGTTTAGGTTCCGTGCACCTGGTTTAACCCCACCGCCTTTGAGGCGGTGAACTTTCAGTGAGGCCGTTTGTTGTGTGTCACCCCGAGCGAAGTCGAGGCACCTGAAAGTTGGACCCGTTGCCGGTGGCCGAGAGACCCCACTGGGAAGCCCTCGTAAGATTGCAGGTGGGCGGCGGCGCCCAGTTGGTGTCGATGATGTGGTAGTCGACCGTCAGAGCGGAGATCGCCCCGGCCGCGAGTGTGACCGGTGCGGCCCGTCAACGCGGCGCCGCCGGGGGAGGTTTTCCTGGCGCACGTTCTGGGCCGGCGCCGCCAAGCGTCGTGTCGGCATGCGCGTCGACGAGTTCGTCGGCGTGTTGGCTGGCGAATTCCCGAAGGCGGTCCTTCAAGGCGATGGCATCAAAGGGCTTGGTGATGTAGTCGTCGCATCCGGCCCTGAGGGCTTTGTCCTTGTCCTCGGTCAGCGCATACGCGGTGACGGCCCAGATGGGGATATGCTCGGTTCTGGGATCGTCTTTGAGCGATTGGGTGGCTTCGAGCCCGTCGTCTCCGGGCAGGCGAATGTCCATGAGGATGAGGATCGGCCGGAACCGCCTGGCGAGCGCGAGCGCCTCTTCGGCCGTTGCGGCACAGATGAGGTCGGCGCCGATATCGTCGAATTCGAACATATCCGCGACGAGGGCGCGGCAGGCCATGTCATCTTCCACCAGCAGTATGGTGTTCATGTTCTTCCTCCGCTATAAGCGCAGCCGTATTGACCGACCAATTGGTCGTTTACCCGTGTTGCGTCGCTGCTGAAGGCAAGGGGCAGGGTGAGCATGAACGTGGAGCCGTGGTCCTGGGTGCTGCTGATCTTCAGCGAGCCGCCCAGCAGGTCGGCAAACGACCTGGCGATGGTGAGGCCGAGGCCGGTCCCCTCACTGCGTGGGCCTCCTGGTTGTTGTACCTGCTCGAACTTCTCAAAGATTGCGGCTCGTTTGTCTTGGGGAATCCCGATGCCGGTGTCTTCGACGCTGAACAGAAACCGGCCGTCATCGTGTCGGATGCCAAGCGTTACGGAGCCATGCTCGGTGAACTTGACGGCGTTGCTCACCAGGTTGAGAAGGATCTGCCAGACCTTGTCGCGATCGGACGTAAACGGTGGCAGGTCGTCGGCGATGTCGAGCACGAACGTCACATCGTCCTTCTCCTGCAGCAAAGCCTCGGCTACCCCCTGGATGGCTCCGGCGAGTTGGAACACGTCGAACGTCGTGGGATGGATCGTTGCCTGTCCGGCCTCGATCTTGGAGATGTCGAGGATCTGGTTGATAAGCATCAGCAGATGCCGTCCGCCCAGCAGAACCTTTCCGATGCGGTCCTTCTGGTGGTCGCTGAGCGGGTGGCGGTCGGCGCGCTGGAGCAGGCCCTCGGAGAATCCGATGATGGCGTTCAGTGGGGTTCTGAGTTCGTGGCTCATGTTGGCCAGGAACTCGCTCTTGGCCTGGTTGGCGGCCTCGGCCGCCTCCTTGGCCTTCTCCAGGTCCACTTGCATCTGCTTGCGGGCGGTCACGTCGTGCAGCGAGACAAGGCAGGCTTTTTCCCTGTCCCAGATGCTCTCGACGACTCGCATTTCCGCAACCCCCGTGTTTTCCCCTCCGAGAGAAACAGCCACTTCGGTCACGGTGCCGGCCGTTACCGGAAGGCCGAACGGCGTATCCAGGAGGTGGTGGCTCGTGCGCTCAAGCAGGCTGTGGGCGGCCGGGTTGGCGTAGCGGACGATTCGGTCGCGATCGACGATGAGGATGCCGTTGGCGCTCTCGGCGACAATGGCGTGGAAACTTTCGCGGCTCGCCTCCAGGTTTTGCGCCAGGCGTTTGCGCTCGGAGATGTCGCGGATGATCCCGATGCTGCCCAGAAACTGCGTCTTGCGGTCACGGACGGGTTGCCCCCAATTCCCGGACGCGTGCACCTCGGCGTTCCAACAGGGGGTCTCGGCGCGTCGGGTCTTGCGACGCCACTTCGCCGACGAATGCAGTTCACCGTAGACGCAGTCGGCTGGGGCGCCCTTCGGCACAAGGCGGACCTCCAGGTTCCTGGTGCCCCTGTCGCCGGTCCTTCGTTCATCGAAGAGTTTCGGCGCCCCGGCGTCGCCCGTTGTCTTTCCCTGGTACTTCGGCAGGACGGCGGCGCGGCTGACGGTCACGATGTCCTCGGGGTGCACGATACGGGAGAAATGTTCTCCAACGAGTTCCCGCGGCTCATAGCCCAGGTGCCTGATGGCGTCGCTCAGAAACGTGAACCGGCCGTCGGGGTCCAGTTCGTAGATGATGTCGGGAATGGTCTGGACGAGGGCCGCGTACTGTTCGACCTGCCCCGCCAGGGCCTGTTCGACACCGCGGCGCTCTTGGAGGAACCGTCTCCATCGAAACAGTGACGCCCCCGCAAGCCCCACACCCAGCGACAGGAAGACGAGGGCGAGTTGCTGCAACTCAATCCATCCCAGGAGCCGCCCGTCGGCAAAGACGCCCTTCAGCGGCCACGGGTCGGCAGCCAGGAGCAGGAAGATGAGCCCTGCGGCAGTTGCCACGGCCGCGTGAAGTATCCGGCCCTTGCCGGGGGGTTGAGTCGTGTCGGATCTGCGGTCCATGGCCTACTCCAGCACCCGATGGTTAGACCGACCGTCACTCGGCCAGGATGCTGTGGTGGCCGTTTCCGATATGCTACGCGCCCGGCCAACATGTTTCCTGGTCCCTGCGAGCCAGCGGCTGTAGGCCAGGTGGAACGAGCCGTCCCAGAGTTCCGTCATGTGTGGGTTCGGCGCGGAGGCATCCGCGCGTTCAGCAGCCGGTTCTTGCATTTTCTTTGAGCCTCCCTTCGCGCAGGCGGCGCGGGTTCGGATTGAAGGCTTGCGGCCATCCGGCCCACCGTCTCCCTTTGGCTAACCCGAGCCGCCGCGTCTTGGCCGGCGGTTGCTTCGACGCGCCGAGGCGGCCTGCCGCAACGACTGCCGTTCCTAGTCCAGATAGACGCATGTTCCAGCCCAGAGGCGCTGCCCGGACGCAGTTGGCGGGAACCATCCCAGCACGGTGATGAGTCCCGGCTGTTGAGTTTATCGGCCGCTTTTGTGCTGCTCTTTAGGCATTTCAATAGTGCGGCTGCTTCCTGCCGGCGGCGCCCGTCTCCCCGTTAGCGCCGTTCACGTTGGAGTGTGGCAGATTGGCGCGGCGTCGGGCGCGCGCGACGCCGGCCTACCCGGAGAACCGAACCGGCCGGTATGGAACGAGCCAACGGGTACGTTCTCTTCCACCTGCTGGTAACAATCGCTGCTGCCACGACTTAGGTCGAGGCGGGCACGACGCTTGGTACAGAACATTCCAGACAGGCGCTGCTTGCCCGTGCCGTGCGAAGGCGGGCGGCCGTGCGAAAATCGGCCGCCAAAACGCCGCTGCCAACCTCGAGAACGCCGCTGCCGCCCCGCCCGCATCGCGATTGGCACACGCGCTGCTCATTACGTGTCCCGTTGGCTGCAAGGCGTCAGAGAACGTGGCCTTTTCTAGGAAAAACGTGGCCGGCCGCGTGCGGTCTGGCCGAAACAAGTAAAGCGCCCCCCAACCAATCTGGGCTGGGGTGATTCCTGGGTACTCGATAGGAGACTGCCGTGTATGGGAACTGCGATAAAAGGACCATAAAGCCAAGTCTTGAGGCGTTGGAGTCCCGTCTGCTGTTGGCGGCAGACCTGACGATCACGGCGGCGGCGATCGACTACGAGGCGATCCACGGGGCCGCGGTCGATGTTGACGTTCAGGTGAACAATATCGGCGATGCCGCCGCCCAGACCGACGTGAATCCCGGCGTAGACACCTGGACGGTGTCGCTCTGGACCTCCGCCGACGGGGTCTTTAACCGGGTCGACGACACGCAGGTCGGCTTCTACGAGGTGACAACCCTTGACGCCGGGGCCGACGCCACCCAGACGGTCAGCTTCGCCGCCCCTGCGGCCGGCGCGTACACGCTGTTCGGCTTTGCCGACTCCGTTGACGAGGCCGACGGGGAGGTGACCGAGGAGCTCGAGGACAACAACACCGCCATCGTCGGGACGCTGCTGGTCGGCATCGACCTGGAGATCCAGGGCGCGGCCGACGCGTACGAGGCGGCGGAGGGCGCCAACGTGGACGTTGACGTCACGGTCGAGAACACCGGCTTCGCCCAGGCCGTGACCGACCTGAACCCGGGCGTGGACACATGGACCGTGTCGCTGTGGACTTCGACCGACGGCGCCTTCGATCCGGGCGCCGACGTGAACGTCGGCTCTTACGAACTGACGACCCTTGATGGCCAGGACAGCACGACGAACCAGATCTCCTTTGCCGCGCCCGTGCCCGGCGAGTACACGCTGTTCGGCTTTGCCGACTCCGGCACCGAGGTCACTGAAGACGACGACAACAACAACTCGGCGTCGCTCGGGACCCTGTCGGTCGGCCCCGACCTGACGATCACGGCGGCGGCCACCATCTACCCGGCCGTTGGCGGTCAGCAGGTTGACGTGCCCGTGCAGGTCAACAACGCCGGCTTCGCCGTGGCCGAAGACGACGCCAACCCGGGCGTGGATCCCTGGACCGTGACGCTGTGGACCTCGACGGACGGCACCTTTGACGCGGGCGCCGATACCCAGGTCGGCTCGTACAACGTGACCACGCTCGCGGCCGGCGCCAATACCTCGCAGGTCATCTCGTTCAACGCGCCCGCGGGCGGTCAGGGGTACACGCTGTTCGGCGTGGCCGACCAGCCCGGCGGGGTCACCGAGTACTCCGAGGCCAACAACGTGTCGGTCGTCGGCAGCCTGGGCGTGGGCCCGGACCTGACGGTCGCGATTGACGACACCTACGTCACGGGCGCCGACGCGGTCCCCGGCGACAGGTCGTGGATTCCCGTCCAGGTCACCAACGGCGGCGCCGGCAGGGTGTCCGGCTTGGCCACCATTCAACTGTACGGGTCCGCAGACGGCATCATTGACCCCGGCGACTACCTGTTCGGCCAGCGCACCTATCGCATCTCGCTTCGGGCCGGACAGGCCCGGACCTACTGGATCCGGAGCCAAGTGCCGGCGGACATCCCGGTCGGCAACTACAACGTTCTGGCCGTCGTGGATTCGGGCGACACCATCGCCGAAGCCGACGAGACCAACAACACCGATGCGGCCGCCAACCAGGCCGCCATCGTGTGGAAGTTCGGCGGCTTCGACGCCGCTCACCGCAACGCTCGGCTCACGATTGACGACCCTGGCGGCACCCCCGTCACGTTCATGATGCGAGGCAGTTGGGCCGAGGTCGCCAACGGCGTGAACGGTTTCGACATCACGGTTCACGAGACGACCAATCGCAGCCGCCTGTTCATCTCGACGCCCAGGCGCACCACCACCGACATCGAGAGCGTCACCGTGGTGGACGATGCCGGCCTGACCTGGGACGGCTCGCTGGGCGCCGTTTACGGGCGGACGACCAATTTCGTCGATGACGGCGCCGGGACCAGCCTGATCGACGTCCCCGGCACGCTCGGGTATCTCTGGCTCAACGACGTCAACGGCGGCGCGGTCACGGTCGGCGCGCCGGTCAGGGCCAGGGACCAGCTCTTGATGAGACTCGGCAGCGTGACCGACCTGGTTGTCACATCCAACACGCCCATTGGCTGGTTGATCGCTCAGGATTGGACGGACGCCGACGCGGTTCCCGACGTGGTGACGACCCCATCGATTGGCTACTTCCGGACCACCGGCGACGTCAACGGCCTGGACCTGACCCTGGCCGGCAACCCGGTCGCCAGGCGGAGCACCCTGGGCAGGGCCTACATCGGCGGCGACCTGATCGGCGCCACGTGGGACATCGATGGGTGGGCTGCAAGTCTCATGGTGCTCGGCAACGTCAACGGCCTGAACCTGGACTTGGCCGGCAACCCGGTCGCCGGGCGGTACACCCTGGGCACGGCCTATATCCGCGGCGACCTGATCGATGCCGTCTGGGGCATCCATGGCTCGGCTGCAAGGGTGATGGTGCTCGGCACGATCAACGGTTCCGGTCTAACTTTCGACGCCGACGTCCGTTCAATCGATGCCGGCGCCATCGACGGCTCTGCCATTTCGCTGGCTACGGTGAACCCGGCCGGCGCGCACGCCACGTTGGGCTTGATGTACGTCCGCGGCGTAGGCGGCAACCACTTCATCAACCTCAGCACGTTGGACTCATGGACGATACGGCGGTTGTACTTTCGCGCCGCGTCCAACGGCACCGGCACCATCACCTACAACACCGCCGGCCGTGTCTGGAACGTGCCGACAGGCGTGAACCTCGTCGTCGTGTGAGGAGCCCGTACGAAGACCGGATAAGGCCAGGCGCCGCTGCTCGCGAAAGAGGTGTACGGCATCTCCGGTCCGGCCTTCGCCGTGGTCGGGATCCTGGCGCTTGCGGCCGACCTGGGCCTGAAGGAAACGTTCGGCAAGTTTCTGCCGGAGGTCGGCTTGCCGGCGCGTGCCCGGTACATCTTCCGCCGGTTCGTGTTTGTATGCCTCGGCCTCATCGGCCTGTTTCTCCTGATTCTCGACCGTATGCGGACGGCGTCGCGGGTGCGACGGCTGGCGGTTGCCATCGTCCGCATCGGCCCGATTGACCTTGGCCGGCGGGTGGCCTCGACCCTGATGCGGCCTTCGCGGACGGGCAGCGTCTCGGGCTTCTCGCGGAAGACGTTGTACGCCTCGCATCGCTTCAGGAACCGGCGGCACGTCGCCAGAGTCCGTGTCGTCCGCATCAGGATTCCTCCTAATCGGGCCTGCTCTCAGCGTTTACCGTGCGCCGTCATGGTACCGGCGGGGGAACGGGCCTGGAACGCTCCTGCACACCCCGTCGCTCTGGCGGGCGAAAAACGACGTTTCTCACAGCCATCGGCCTCGCCCGATTTGACGCAGGCCGTTTTATAGGCCATACTTACGGACTGGGATGGTGGGGACACGCCGCACATGAGGGGTCCACCGTATGCCGCCTGCCCCGGACCTGACTTCGGCCCGAGGCCGGTTTCGCGCCGCGCGTGCGGTCTGCCTGACGGTCGCCGTCTGGCTGACCGCCGCCGCGTCCGCAGCACTGGCCCGCGATGTATCCGCGCCGGCCATCCTTCAGTACTTCGAGAGCCGGTACACGACCATCGAGGACCGCGCCCCCGACCTTTTCAAGGCCGGCTACGGCGCCGTCTACACGCCGCCGCCCGGACGGGCCGACCAGGGAAACTGGAGCGTCGGCTACGACGTCTACGACCGGTTCGACCTGGGCAAGCCCGGCAACCCCACGCTCTACGGCACGGAGGCGGGCCTCGTGCAGACGGTCGGCGAGGTCCACAAGTTCGGCGACTACTACGTCGATTACATCATCAATCACAACGGGTTCTCCGACGCCGGCACGGCGGGGTTCCTCGACGCGGGCGGCTACCCCGGCATGGTGCTTCAGTGGCCGGGCACGAGCGACGGCGACTTCCACTCGGCGTTCGCCGTCGGCGACAAGGACGGGCGCGTCGCGGGCCTGGTGGACATCGACCACGGCACGAACATCCAACTCGTCCGAAACCCCGTCCCCGCTTGTGCGAACAACATCCCCGCCGGCACGGCGCCCGCTTACGGGCGCCTGGCCAACGTGCCCGACGAGGCCAACCGCCGCTTCTATCCGGACCACAACCTCCAGCCCATCAGGGTCTACGACCCCGCCACCGGCGAGGGCGACATCCCCATCTACCCGTTCAACACGGCCGACCCGACCGCAGGCGACCCCGCCACCGAGAACGTGACCGGGTACCTGATGCGCAACGCCCAGTGGCTGGTCCAGACGGTCGGCGTGGACGGGTTCCGCATCGACGCCGCCAAGCACGTCGAAGGCTTCGCCCTGGACTACTTCGACCGGGCGGTGTACCGGTCGAGCGGGCGCGACCACCTGGACGGCAGCCAGCGGCACGTCTTCTCGTTCGCCGAGGTGTACGACGGCAACAAGGGCTACCTCCAGACGTTCGTCAAGAAGACGATCGATCCGGGCGAGCCGGGCGTCGTCGGCGGCAACCGCGACACGCTCGACTTCCCGCTCCACTTCGCCCTGCGCGATAACCTGACCGGCAACGGTTACGTGAACAACTGGTACAACGTCCGCGACGCAACGCTCGACACACACGACGACGGGATACACAACGGGTCGCAGGGCGTCATGTTCGTCCAGAGCCACGACGATTGGGGCCCGGAACTCTCGAACGTGGGCTACGCCTACGTCCTGCTGCACCCCGGCAACGCCGTGGTCTACTTCAACGCCCGAGAGTTCGGCACGGGGCGCGACTTCCCCAAAGACGGTCGCGGCGACGCGCTCGGCGGCGCCTATGGCGACGCCATCACGCGCCTCGTCTGTCTCCGGAACCGCTACGGCGAGGGCAACTACCACGAACGCTGGATCGAGAAGGAACTGTTCGCCTTCGAGCGCGAGGGATCGTGCGTCACGCTCCTGTCGAACCGCACCGACGCCGGCTACGACAGCCGCACACTCCACACGACGTTCGCGCCCGGCACGCCGCTCATCGAACTCACCGGAAACGCATCGAACCCCGCGGTGGACCCGCGCGACGACATCCCGCCGCTGCTCGTCGTCAACGGCGACGGGACGGTGAACGTGCGGTTCCTGCGGAACGCCTCCTACGACCAGAACATGAACGCGTTCTACCATCGCAACGGGTACCTCGTGTACGGCTTGGCGTCGCCGGAGGGGACGCTGACGCTTGAGGGCGTGAGCGCGACGCTGCCCGGGTCGGTCCCCGCGATGGACGGCACCGCCGACGAGAACGCCTACGCCAACGCGACGACGCGCCTCTCGGACATCCAGGTCGTGACGGGCAACTCCTTCGAGGTGCGCCTCCAGACGGTGCCGGTGAACCTTCTGGGCTTCCACCGCGACGTCTGGGCCGACGGCGACAACGCCCTGCTGCGCGTCGATGCCGGGCTCGACCTGAACGGCAACGGCCACGTCGATTACACGGACCCCGGCAACAGGGCGGCGTACGGTTTCGAGGAGTTCGTGGGGAAGAAGAGCCCTCTCATCTCGAGCCTGGGCCTGGGCCACCCCGGCGGCGACGGCGAGTTCCGCCAGGCGGTGGACGCGGGCGCCTTGGCCGAGGGCATGCATTACCTGACGGTCCGCGCCTTCCGCCACCGCACCGACGGCGGCCCGGCCATCTGGCAGGACTGGAAGGAAGCCCTGTACGTGGACCGGCTGCCGCCGGTGTGCGGCATCGATTCGTTCGATCCGCCCGTGGCGGGCGCGGGCGAGAACCGCGACCTCTACGTCCGGAGCCTCGACCTGACGGCCGAGGCCGTCCACGTGCTGCTCGACGTGGGGGCGGCCCTGTCGGACGGCGAAATCCTGGCCATGGTCACCGGCGCGAATCGGGCCGAGACCATGGACCGCGACCTCTTCAAGAGGTACTTCGCGGGCCTTACCACCGGCAACCACGCCGTGACGGTCGTGGCGCAGGAGACGACCGGCACCGTTGGCATCCAGCGGTTCGGCGGCCTCGCGACCGACACGATCTTCGGCCGCGGCCTGGGCGACCTGGACTTCAGCGGCTGGTTCTCGACGGCCGACATCACGCTCCTGGAGACCCTGTACTGGGATGCGAACCGCTCATTCAACCCGGCGGGCGACACCGACGGCGATGGTTGGATCACCGACGCCGACGTCTATGGGCTCGAAGGCTACCTGACGGCGGGAGGCGCCGACCCCGCCACCATGCAGGCGTACCACGATTTTGCCGCCACCGTCCCCGACCCGGCAACGCTCGGCCTGGTGGCGGCGGGGGTAGTCGGTATGGCGCTGCGGCGCCGCCGGGCCGCTCGCTGCCCAGGACCTCGGTCCATTGCTCGAACGGCGGGTTGGTCGTGACCACGATGCCGGTCCGCTGGTAGGCCCGGCTGACGACCTGAAAGAGCAGTTCCGCCCGCTGTTCCTTTTGAGAACGCCGTCCCGCGTATTCCGCACAGATTCACGCTTCGTGTCCACAGGGCGGTCCGCCCAGCACGCCCCCGGGCGGACGCGGGGAGGAGGGGGTGCGATCACAGCCGCCTCAGGGCCGGATGGGGTTTTCGGGAGGCACAGGCTGCAAGCGCAAACACGATCAGCGCGACGACCGGCGGCGCGGTCCGCACGCCGTCTGCTCCTCTCGATCCGGCCCGCAGGTGAAGTTTTCGGGAACCCCCGCGGCGGCGTAGGCTGCGGCGACCTTCTCGAGCGGCCCGCCGCTCATGCCCCGGACGGTCAAAGGACGCGGGGCCAGCATGCCCAGGACCTCCGGGATATCGCACACGCGGAGCACGTTGAGCAGCGGCGGCGCATCATCATCCATGTGGGTCAGGGGCGGCTCGTGGAGGATCGCGCCGGCGACGTCCGGTTCCCACAAGGCGGCGTAGGCGGCCAGCACGCCGGCACGCCCCTCGCCCGCCACGTGGACGGGGACCTGCGCCTCGTATTCGGCGCGGAGATACCGGGCCGCAGCGATCACGTCCCTGATGCGGCCGGTGTCGACCGTCCGGCCGAGGAGGACGTGGCTTCGCTCAGCGTAGTTGGGTGGGTTCTTCCGCGTCCACTGCGTGTGCCCCGTGCCGCGCGGCTCGCACACGTACACGGCATCGGCGGGCCGGCTCGCGTGGTGTGCAAACTTCTCGGCAGGCGCGTCGTCGTCGGGACCCTGAACGATGAGCAGGACGCGCTTCGGTTTCTCCGTCGACTCCCGGCCGCCGAGGCGTCGCAGGTGGACCTCGATGCCGGGCTCGGTTCGAAGCCGCAGGCTGTCACCGGCTGTCTCCTCGACCGCCTCGGCAGGGGGTGCCCGGTCGGGAAACGTCCGGAACGTGACCCGGCGCAGTTCCGCCTGAAGGGCCCGCTTCCACTGGGTGAACTCGCCGGCCTTGGGAGGTCCGACCGCCGCCACCGGTACAAAGTGTCGGTCGATCGTCGTGTTGAGTTCGTCGGGGGGGAGGTCGGCGTCCTCGGGAAACACGCGCAGCCGCTCCAGCGCGATCGGGTACCGCCGGTTCTTGCCCGAGCCGGTCACGAGGTCGACCTCGCTGTCGGCGACTTCGCGCGGATCGCCCTTCAGGCGCGTATTGACGAATCGATAGACGGCCTTGCGGATGTCCTCGCGGTACGCGTGGCCGCCGATGCTGACCACGGCGTCGACGCGGTCACTTGCCCCGTACAGGCTGTAGACGCGCTCGAGACGGTTGATGACCCGGTCGTTGGCGTCCATCGGGAAGATACGGTCCTTGTCGCTGTTGACGAACCGCAGAGGGCGGGGGGCCACGAGCGCCGCGATGCGGGTCCACGGCCAGTGGAAGGTGTTGTAGAGAAACATGCAGTCGCAGTGGCCGTTGATGACGCGGTTGGATACATAGGAGGGCAGGTCGGCCATGCCACTGACGGGGGCCGCCGCCGCGACTCGCTCGTCGGCGGCGGCGATCCAAAACGTGGCCGCCCCCCCGCCGCTGATACCCGTCACGGCGATCCGTTCGGCATCCACGTCCGGCCGGCTGAGAAGGTAGTCGATGCCGCGGATGCCGTTCAGGCACTCCACCCCGGCGGGTGTGTAGCCCCGCGAGTGCCACCACCAGCGTTCTTCGCGGTACGTCCCGTGGTGGATGGCGGCGATCTCGCCCAACTGAAGCGTGTCCAGGATCAGGCACACGTACCCGTGACGCGCGAACCAGATCCCGTGGGACTGGTACGCCGTCTTGTTGCCGTTGCGCCCCCGTGACGAGTGGCCGCACACATACAGCACCGCCGGCAACCGGTCGGCGTCTTTTGCGTCTGCCGGCCGATACAGGTTGGCCGTGACGTACAGCCTCGGTCGGCTCTGGTAGTGCAGCATCTCGACGACGAAGCCGTCGCCCTGGAGCGTCCCTGTGACGGCGGCGCGGAGCGGGGTTTTGGGCGGCATCGGATCCAGGCCGAGCATGTACAGATATTCCTTTCTGTAGAGCGGCAGCCGCCTCTGCCAGTCCTCGCGGGACTTGACGTTTTCGAGGAACCGGCTGTGGATCGCCTCCGTCTCGCTACGCAGGTACGCCTGGATCATCTCGTCGCCCGGTTGGCCGCGGTCGGGCGATCCGTATGCCTGGGCCCGCGCCGCCGAGACGGAGGCACACGTCACGAGCATTGCGGCAATGACCGTTTGCCAGCGTTTCACGTTGCGATTCCCTCCTTGCGTTACGACAGGTCGGGCACAAGGTACGGCCGGCGGTACCAGCCGCGAGCCAGCGCCTTGGCCGCGGGATTGTCCTGGAACGTCTCGGTCTTCGGATCGACCGCGAGCCAGGGGCCGAGCGTGATCGTCGCGGCCGCCGGGTCGATGTCCCAGCCTTTCAGGTATGGCATCAGGCGGTCGACCATTTCTCCCCAGCCCTTCGCGCGCTCGGCCTGCTTGAGCACGTCCTTTCGGGTAGCCTTCCTGCCGAGCCGGTACGAGATGTTGCCGGTGTGGCAGATGGCGGTGGAGAGATGGCCGTCGGCGACCTCGGCCCGCAGACCGTTGCGGTTTCCGTTCCTGACGGCGGCGATGAAGTTCTCGAAGTGGTCCTCTCCGCCGCTGAACGTCTTGATGCACTTGCCGTGTTCGTCGTAGGCTTGGCAGGCGGGGATGTTCACATGGCCGCCTTCGCACTGCACGCAGATGCCCGTCCGCTGGCTGCGGCGCTGCGTGCCGGTCTCCACGATCCGGTCGTACGTGCGGGCCGCGTTGACCATCTGGCGGCCCTCCCAGATGTAGTGCGAGAGAGGCTTCTCGACGTAGACGTGCTTGCCCGCCTGGCAGGCCCAGATGGTGGAGAGGCCGGGCATGATCCACTGTTTGGGATACTTGCCGCCGACCCAACGCAGGTTCCTGAACTTTCGGGGCTTGGGCCATGGTGCGCCGGCCAGGACTACCTGCTTGCCGTTCCGCTTGGTGCGCGCCATGGCCAGGATGCCGAACTCCGTCATGTACTGCCAACTACGCAAACCTTCGCGCGAACGTTCGTCCATGGGCTTGAGATCCGCGAGGCCGATCTCCACTGTTTGCCAGCCGTCGGTCCTGGCAATGGGCTTGGATGCGTAGTATCGGCCGGTCGGCATGCCCTGGTGGGCCCTCCAACTGTTCATCGCGAACAGCACGGTGAACTCGCCACCGTTGGGGTCAAGCACGTCAATGGCAAGTTTGGCGCCATCGGGGCCTCGCCATTTTGGGTCCTTGATCTTGCGGGTGTGATACTGGCGATGATGATCGTTACCGATCTCAAGACGGTACCAGTCCTGCCAGGAGTGGAAGTCCGCTTGGATGAGTCGCTCGGGCTTGTCCGTGGCCACAACCCCCGCCGCCTTGAGGTCGGGCGGGTCGAAGTCCAGGCCCTTTGAACTGACCACAAAGGTCGCCGGCGAACGCCGGTTCCAGGCCGGTCCGGTGATCTGTTTCTCGAGCGGATAGTAGACGTTGGCCATGACAAACAGCGGCATGTCGGTGCTGATCACCGGGCACTTTGCAGACCAGGTATTGCCGGTGCGAGTCGCCGTCGCGGTGCGCCAGAAACGGGTCAGGCAATGGGGGTCCACGCTGTAATAGATGTGGACCTTGACGACCTCAAGCGGGTTGTCGGGCTGCAGCGTGACCTCGGGGATGCCGTCGTCGGCCTTGAGAGCCACATCGATCTGAGGCGTTTTGGGGAACGTGCCTTCCCCTTTGAGAATCACATCGAAGAAGTGCCGGCCGGCGAATTCGGATTCGCTGATGTGTCGGTGATTGAAGTGGGGAGAGATGCTGTAGTGTATGGACCGGCTGGGCATCTGCCGCCAGTTGGCATACAGGTTGTCCAGGATCCCGTTGAAATCGTTTTGCGGCCCCGTGTACAGGATGGGGCACTTGATCCGGCGGATGGAGTTGATGTCATCAATCGTTTTGTGATACAGCGGCTCGCGGTTGACCGGGCGACAGGATGACCCGGGCCGCAACCGCAGTTTCTTCGGTGCCGCCGCGGTCCCGCCGCAGGAAGGTACGGCAGCCTTGACTCGCGGATCGATTCCCGCGGTCATCACGGTCAACTTGCCTCCCATCGAATGGCCTGTGACGCCCAACCGCTCGGGATCGACCTCCTTCTGCTGCTGAAGAAACGTCATGGCACGTCGGGCGGCCAGGACGATCAGGAACCAGTTGTTGTTCCGCGGGCTCACGACCGCATCGAGGGTCTTGTCGTCGGGAGCGAGCGATCCGTAGTGGCTGTTGTGTCCGTCCTGAGTCGCGTCCACCGCGCCCCAGTCGGTGCCGGGGTCTCCCTGCTGCTGGTCGGCCATGGGCTTGCCACCCCAGTTGATGGAGATGCAGGCATAGCCATTGGCGGCAGCCGCTTCCACCATCTCACTTCTGGCCCGCTGGCCTCCGCCATGCAATTGCAGGATTCCCGGCACCTTGCCGGCGCGCTTCGCCGGAAAGGCGTAGTAGGCGCCCATGCGAGACTTCCGCCCTGTAAACGTGCCGACCGTGTAGACGAGCATCCGGACGGTAGCATCGCCGCGTTGCCACGTGTGGACGACCTCGACTTCGAGCGGTTCGGCGGCCGGATCGTAGCCGGCCCAAAGTTCGTCGAGGTTTTGCGGCGGGCGATTGCCGCCCAGCGGTGGCAGGCTGTCTGCGGCAGGCAGGCGGGAGGTCAGTAATGCGAATGAGAGCAAAACGAATGCCGTGCCTACGAGTCGTGTCGATACTCTCATAGGCGAATTGCGATTGGGCTTGCAGTTGTCGAACCGTCGGATTGGCAATGTTCAAGGCCTTCCGGTATCGTGGAGCCGGCTGATTTCATCCCCCGCAAGGGACGAAGCGTAGCAGCCAACCGCTGTTTCAGAAAGGGTTGGATTGACGACGTATTCGATGAACCTGCCGACGGACGAGTTCTCGGCACGACTTCACCCCAGCCGAGCGGGCGCACCCCGTCCAACGAACGCAATTGGAGCCACCCTCGCAGCCGAATGCAAGCGATTCCGCACCGGATAAACTCCAGCCCACGACCGCCGTAGGCCTTTTCAATGATTCTATCGTGCGCTGAGGCTCTGGCAAGGCCGTCTCCGGTTCTCGCGGCTTGAGCCGCCGATTTGCCGCGTGATTGGCCGCCCTCGGCCGAGAGGTAGAGTAGAGGCTTGTGTTTTTTGCGGGCGTCCACTTGACACGCGGGGGGCCGAACCGTACCTTTATGCGACACAAAACGCCTCTGAAGGGGTTACAATGGGTGAATAGGGGGTAGGTGCGTACGTCCATCCTGTTGGGCACACCGGCAATGGGTCCTTGGTACCGGAGACACAGAACGATGAGAAAGAGACGTTACCTGACGTATGGTACGGTCCTGGCAGCCGCGTTGGTTGCCGTGAGCATGCTCGTGGTCTCGGGCATGCAGGCGGCCGAGAAGAAGGGCAAGGACGGCCAGAAACTGGTCCCGTTGAAGATCCAACTGCCGAAGGCCATGTTCGAGGGCACGCCCAAGAACATCAAGCCCGCCCCGACGCTCGAAAAGTACGTTGACAAGCCCCGCAAGCCCTTCTACGCGCCCGAGGGGGTCACGAACGTCGCCTCCGAGAAGGCCGTCAAGTCCAGCGACATGGAGCCCATCATCGGCGAACTCGAACTCATCACCGACGCCGACAAGGAAGGCACCGACGGCAGTTACGTCGAACTCGGACCGGGCCTGCAGTGGGTCCAGATCGACCTGAAGGCCGAATACAAGATCTACGCCATCACCCTCTGGCACTACCACGGCGAGGGCCGCGTGTACCACGACGTGGTGATTCAGGCGGCCAAAGACGCCGACTTCATCGAAGGCGTCAAGACGATCTACAACAACGACTTCGATAACTCGTCGGGGCTGGGCATTGGCAAGGGCCTGGAGTACATCGAGGACTTCCGCGGCCGCCTCATCGACGCCAAGGGCGTCCAGTCTCGTTACCTCCGGCTCTACAGCAAGGGCAATACCTCCAACGATCAGAACCACTACATCGAGGTGGAGGTGTACGGCAAACCGGCGAAATGAAACACGTGCGGTTGGTGTTTACCGTGTCTGTTCTGGCCGTGGCAATCGGGGCGCTCGCGCTTCGGCTGCCACGGCTCGGTTTGCGCCCCATGCACGGCGACGAGGGCAACCAGGCCGTCAAGGCCGCCGCGCTCCTGGAGTCCGGCCTCTACCGGTACAACCCCCACGATCACCACGGCCCCACGCTCTATTACCTGTCGCTGCCGATCTGCTGGGTGACCGGCGCCGAGACGGCGCGCGAGATAACCGACGGCATGCTCCGCCTGACGCCGGCGCTGGTGGGCGTGGGCGTGGTGCTGCTCCTGCTGCTGGTGGGCGACGGGCTCGGTCGGCCGGCGGCCGTCTGCGCCGGCGTTCTGACGGCGATCTCGCCCGCCATGGTCTTCTACAGCCGCTACTACATCCAGGAGATGCTCCTGGTCTTCTTCACCTTCGCCTTCCTGGCGAGCGCCTGGCGATACACCCGGACCCGCCGATGGGGATGGGCGGTGGCGGCTGGGGCCTTTCTCGGCCTCATGCACGCCTCGAAGGAGACGTGGGTCCTTGCCCTGGCCGCCATGCTCGCGGGCCTCGTGGGCACGGTCCTGTGGTCGCACCTGGTGGACCGCGAACCGGGCGGCCGCTCGCACGTGACCTGGAAGCACCTGGCGGTGGGGGTGGCGGCGGCGGCTGTGGTGTCCGTCACGTTCTTCTCCTCGTTCTTCTCCTACGCGCGCGGACCGTTGGATTCGGTCCTGGCGTACGTCTACTATTTCACTCGGGCCGGCGGGGCGGGCCTGCACGACAATCCGTGGCACTTCTACCTCGGCATGCTCATCCACTCGCGGCTCGTGACGGAGGCCACGAGCGGACCGTGGTGGAGCGAGGGACTCATCCTCGGCCTGGCCATCGTCGGCATGGCGGCGGCGATTACGAAGAAGGGCATCGGCCGGGCCCACCCGTCGCTGCTGCGGTTCCTGACCATCTACACGCTCGTCCTGACCGTGGCGTACGCCCTTATCCCATACAAGACACCGTGGTGCGCGGTGGGATTCCTGCACGCTTACATCCTGATGGCGGGGGTCGGCGCGGCCGCGCTGGTGCGATGGACGCCCAAGTGGCCGCTGAAAGTGGCGGTGGGCATCATCCTTGCCGCCCTGGCGGCGCATCTTGTGTGGCAGGCCTACCGGGCGAGTTTTAGTTTTCGGTTCTGCGCCGACCAGCGGAACCCGTACGTGTACGCTCACACGTCGCGCGACGCGCTGAACATCGTCAAGCGGGTTGAGGAGGTGGCCTCGGTGTCGCCGCACGGCCACGACATGATTATCAAGGTCATCACGCCCGAGAACTACTGGCCGTTGCCGTGGTACCTGCGCGGGTTCAACCAGGACCACATCGGCTACTACCATGAGGTGCCCGACGATTGCGACGCCTCGGTCATTCTGACGACGCCCCAGGTCGAGGAAACGCTCGGGAAGCGGCTGAAAGCGTCCTACAACCGGCAGAGCGTGAACCGGCTGCGGCCGGGGGTGTTCATGCGGATCTACGTCGAGCAGTCGCTCTGGGATGCCCTCGTCGAGAGGTGGTCCGCCCCCAAGTCGGAAGCGCCGAAGGGGGACGGGCCGTGACCCAGTCGCCCCAACTCATCTCCGCCGGCGGGGCGCGGCCGGCGGGAGACGTGCACCGCTTCGCCCACGAGGCGATGGGGGCGGTCTTCGAGGTCTTCGTCGCCGGCCAGCAGCACGAGTACGCCCGACAGGCGTCGGCCGCCGCCTTCGAGGAACTCGACCGCCTTGAGGGTCAACTCAGCCGGTTCCAGACCACCAGCGACGTATCACAGATCAACGCCCTCAAGGCCGGCCACGCCGTCCGCGTCGGCCTTGCCACGTTCGAGTGCCTGAAGACGGCCGCCCGGGTCCACGCCGACACGGGCGGCGCCTTCGACGTGACCATCGGGCGGCTGTTTGCATTGTGGCGGCCGAAGGACGGCTCGAGGCCGACCCCCTCCGACGACCGGATCGCCGAGGCCCGCGCGCACACCGGCATGCACCTTCTGGCCCTCGACGAAACCCGGCACGCCGTGGGCGTTCGCGCGGCCGGGGTGCGGATCGATCTCGGCGGCATCGGCAAGGGCTATGCCCTGGACCAGATGGTGGCGCTCCTGCGGGAATGGAGTGTTGAGACGGCCCTCGTCCACGGCGGACAAAGCACCGTTTACGGCATGGGACGCCGGACGGGCAAGCAGGGGTGGCCCGTGGCGCTCAGCGATCCGAACGGCGAGACGCTCGGCACGGTGTCTCTGAAGGACCGGGCGCTGAGCGGTTCGGGGTCGCCGCCGGGGGGGCGGCACATCCTCGACCCGCGGACCGGCCGACTGGCCGAAGGCAATCTCGGCGCCTGGGTCCTGACGCCGAAGGCCACGTTGGCCGACGCCCTGAGCACGGCTTTCCTGGTGATGTCGCCGAAGGAGGTGGGACAATACTGTAGGCGTCACCCGGCGGTTTCGGGTATGCTATTGCCGGCCGACGGCAAGGCCGTCCGCTTCGGTAAGTGGTAGTTGCTTGTTTAGCCGCCGGGCTTGCCCGGCGCGCCATGTTAGCCGCGGCGCTTGCCCGGCGTGCCATGTTAGCCGCGGGCCTTGCTTCGCGTGCCATGTTAGCCGCGGGCCTTGCTT